>JBEANH010000060.1:0-15981 GCA_041165505.1 Chloroflexota bacterium
GATCCACGCCTGCCTGTCGAGCTCCCCAAGGTAGACGACTACCTGCCCAAAGGCAAATCGCCCCTGGCCGCAGCAACTGCATGGGTCAATACCACCGACCCCGTTAGCGGTCAGCCGGCCATGCGTGACACCGATACGATGGACACGTTTGTGGACTCGTCGTGGTACTTTTTGCGCTTCCCCGATGCCCAAAACGACAACGAGATTTTTGCCAAAGACAAAATTAATCGTTGGATGCCCGTGCACCAGTACATCGGTGGCATCGAGCACGCCATTTTGCACTTGCTCTATTCGCGCTTTATCACCAAAGTGCTCTACGACGAAGGCTTGGTGCCCTACGACGAGCCCTTTGAAGCACTCTTTACGCAGGGCATGGTGCAACGCCGTGTGCGTACCCCCCTGCCTCACAGCGCTGGTGGTGTCGAATTCCCCGAAGAGTTGCGTCGCAAACTCGAGCTCCCGAGTGGAACACAGGCCGTGGACACGGCCCGCGCCGCCCTCAAACCACACGGCTATACCTTGGAAGGTGATGCCGCACAGGGCTTCGAGGCAGTGAGCGGTCCTGTCACCATGTCCAAGAGTGCCGGCAACGGCATCCCCGTCGGTCCGTTTGTACGCCAGTACGGCTCAGACGTGGCGCGCATCGTGGTACTCTTTGCGGCTCCCCCCGAAAACAGCATGGAGTGGACGGACGAAGGGGTAGCCGGTGCACAACGCTTCCTCAACCGCGTCATGGCACTCTTTTTGAGTGAAAAAGCGCGCATCAGCGCACATACCGCCAATTCTGTAACCACCGCACACATTGCCGACCACGAAAAGGATCTGTGGCGTGCCTTGCATGTGGCCATCCGCAAAATCACCCAAGACACCGAAGCGTTCCGCTTCAATACGGCGATTGCTGCCATGATGGAGCTCCTCAACGAGGTGCAACGCTACCGCAGCGAACACGCCATTGGCGCCGTCTACTGCGAAGTCGCTCACGCCTTTACCCGGCTGCTCAGCCCCTTTGCCCCACACTTGTCCGAAGAGTTGTATGCCGCTTTTGGTGGTACCGGTAGCGTCTACGACGCCGGCTGGCCCGCCTGGGACGAAGCCGCACTGCTGGTCAGCGAAATTGAGGTCGTGCTCCAGATCAATAGCAAAGTCCGTGGGCGCATCATGGTACCTGCGGCCGCCGACGAAGCCCAACTCGAGGCCTGGGCCCGCAACAGCCCACGCATCCAAGAACTCATCGGCAATGCGACCATCCGCAAAGTCATCGTTGTCCCCGGCAAACTGGTCAATTTCGTCGTCTAAATCTCTCCCGAGCGGCGGTGCAGTCACCCTGCACCGCCAGCGAGGTCTGCATGCTTACACTCCGTCTGCTCCCTGCATCCTACGCCATCTGGCAACTCCCCGGCGATGCGCCACTCCCGAGCTGGCCAGCCGGAGCCTTTGTGTGCGTCATCCGCACCACCACCGAGCTCTCGGGGGTCTGCCCCAGTGGGCAGACCCCTGCCGGTGCCACCGTTGACGACGGTTGGCGCTGCCTGCAGTTCGTGGGACCCTTTGATTTGACCCTCACCGGCATCATGGTACGAGTGGCACAGCCACTGGCAACTGCTGGCGTGCCCATTTTTACCCTGGCCACCTACAACACCGACTATATTCTTGTCCCCGGCAGTCGGTACAGCGATGCGGTCGCCGCGTTGACCGCAGCCGGGCATCAGATAGTCAGAGAATGAGGCTTGCCATGCGCCCTGTCCAGAGTCATTTTGGTGATGTTGCCAACCAATACGCCAACTTTCGCCCCACCTACCCACCCCAGCTCCTCGCCGATGTGGCCGCCATGGCCGGCGGGCACACCGCGGTGGCACTCGATGTCGCCTGTGGCAATGGTCAAGCCACACTGGATCTTGCTAATTATGTCAAATATGTCTACGCCAGTGACGTGGCCGATACGCAGGTGGCAGCCATGCCCGCACACCCCAAGATTGCACCGTATGTGGCACGAGCCGAACACAGTGCGCTCCAGGATCAGAGTATTGATCTCGTAACCGTGGCACAAGCCATGCACTGGTTTGACGTGGATGCCTTCCACCGCGAAGTCGTACGCATCGTACGGCCGGGTGGTATCATCGCCGTCTGGAGTTATTCGCTTCTCCAGAGCACACCAGCCGTCACCGCAGTCATCGCAGAAATGTACAGCCATACCCGGCCGTGGTGGCCAGCCGATCGCGACCACGTAGACGACGGCTACGCCAAACTTCCCTTCCCCTATACACGCATCCCCTACACGCCACCAGCCATGACCGCCCAATTCACCCTCGAGCGCCTCATCGGCTATCTAGGCACTTGGTCGGGCGTGCGGCGCTACCACAAAGACACGGGCCGCGACCCGGTGGCAGAACGGGTAGCGGCCTTGCACGCGGCGTGGGATGGGGAGACCAGCACTCCGATGCCGTTTACGTTTACTGTGGCGATGCACGTCGGGCGCGTATAAACGCCCATACCTGCGCAATATCAGCACGCCAGCGCGCCGCCCATGATTCGTGGCGCTGCCAGATAGTGCCAAGCATCAAGACGGTCAATAGCATGATGCCGTAGAATTTGTACGATCCCAAGAGGATTGACACAATACCGAGGTGTGTGGGGTAATTGAAACTACGGAAATTGCCGAAGGCGACGAGTGCATAACTCACCGCCAACCCGGCCACCATCACGAGTGGCACCTGTTGGTTGTGATAATGCCACACCATGATGAAAAAGACCAACAACAACAGGGTGGTGTAGTGCATCCACGCCACAGGAATGGCAACCACCATCAGAATCACAAACATGCCGTACTGCACCGCAAAGGCACTCTCATCCTCGGGCACATCACGCAGTGCGGCCAGACACACAAGTGCCGACAATATTGCCGACAACACGGTGGCCAACTGTTCGATGGGCTTGATGGGGAAGCGTAACATGACGAAGGGCTCGCTGTAGAAGCGGGTCACAAATCCAGCAATCGTCTGGTTTTCCACCCACGATGTGGTTCCCCCGATACTCGGAAAGACTTTGGTCACGTATTGCACGTGAATATCCCAGCCAATCACTGCAATTGCCAGCGCATTACACACAATCATGCCCAGTGCAAACCCACCGAGGGCCCACCATCGGCGTTTGATGAGCAAAAAGACCAACAACAACACGGGGTATATTTTGAACATGGTGAGAAAGGCAATCACCCCTCCCGTCCATCCATCACGGCGCATTCGCGTGGTCCACAACATCACCGTAAAACAAAAGAGCAACACAACATCTGTCTGGCCATAGGCAATCGTGTCGTAGAGCGCTTGGAAATTCATGAGGAGCACGATACTTGCCACCCACCAGATGAGCTGCACGCGCATCATGTGCAACCAGATCGCCACGGTTACCACAAAGAGCCCAATATTCAACCAACGGTAGGCATCGAGCACCACCTTACCGTCCAAATGCACAAACGGGGTGAACAACATGATGTAAAACGGTGGACGCTTGTAGACGGCAAAGGGATTAGCTACTGCCTTATCCACGGCGTACAACACCCCCGTCTCTACCCAGCGGCGGGCGGCAGTTAGCCAGATATCAAAATCACCACTGCCGTAACGAAACATGGGGGCTGCAATACGCAACTGGTGAAAGATGGCTACCACGAGTAATCCGACAAAAAGCACCCACAACGGTAGCTGCGGTATGGCCCATGACCGACCACGTTGCAACCACGCCACTGCGGCACTTGCTCCTAACGTGACCAGCACCACCGGCCCCATCCATGCTTGGTAGGTGTAGTAGCGGATATAGATGTTGTCGGCAACCAGCACAAACTGAAACACGGGTAATGTCCACCATGCCAGGGCCAGCGTGAGTGGCACTGCCGCTCCTGCGACCACCCAGCGACCGTGGGCATCCTGTACGGTGAGGCGTGTGATACGCATGACGATGAGCCACACCACACAGATGGCCAGCCATGCGACCAACCAATGCCAGTGTGGCAGTGTTTCTACGACATGCTGCGCCACAATCGCGCACGCACCCCATGACGTGATACTTGCTCCCACCACGGCACGTAGCCATGATTGATCGAGCAGGCGGATTAGCGCAACTAGCAATATCCAGGTAGCGAGGAGCATCCAGAATGCATATGGCACGCCACGGACGAGTGTCGTTGGCGTCGTACCAAATCGTGTGATGACTACACCCAAATCACGGTTGTCACCAGCAACACGTTGAACGGGTGCTACGATGTCAAGCGTGGTATACCAGCTGGGCTGAGCCGGCGCTTCCACCAACAAGTGATATTGGCGTGGCGCTTGCACTACCGGCAACTCGATGCGTTGCCCTTGCGTTGTACGGGCAACCGTTTCGATAGGGGTACCCGCCACTGTGTGCCCCGATTGGAGCTCGACTAGCGCAATCAGCCAGGTATGTGCGCTAACGGGAAGGCGCACGCTACTCTGGGGCATCGTCCACCGATAGGCGAATGCGCTCCCCTCAATGGCGTAGACACCGTCGAGCCAACGGGTGTCATATTGGTCGACGCGAACCATGGCGTGTCGTTGATTGGCGGTCTGCGTCACAAACCAAAGACCGCTACTACTCAGGAGCAGCATAATTGCTATCACGACACGACGCACGAAAAGGGGGTGTTGCATGGTTCACTCACTTGTGTACTCACTGCTTTGCATTATAACGAGGAAATACGCTACTGGCACGAATCTTGCGTTTTCGCAAAAAAAGCGGATTATGCAAAGTACGTAGTGATATGGTACTATAGTGCATAGCAAATATATCACCACCATACCATAATTATCCAAAGGTGTATGCATGTCCGCGCAACCAGATACCGCATTACATCTCAATAAACTGACCATGCACCGGGCGCGCATCATGGATTTCCCATTGTTGCAAGCGTTGCTCGACGACAGTGCGGCCACATTACGGGTACGCTACGGCATCGGCCCGTGGGGGATTGCGACCACCATACGGCAAATGGAGCGGCACATGACCGACCATCACATTATGGTCATCAGCTACATGGGCGTATGTGTGGCCACTTTTGCGTTGGCGCCGACGCCACCATCGTGGTACGACATGTCGCTCTTTAGTGAGACGCCGAGTGCCGGGTACTTGTACAACATGTGCGTGCTGCCCTCGTTCCAACGCCGTGGTGTGGGCTTGTGGGCAATTCAGCGTGCCCATGCACTTGCACACAGTCTCGGGCATCATGCCGTCTGGTGTCATCTGCACTCAGAAGTCAGTGAATCGCATCATTTCGCACACCGTGCCGGCTATGTTTGGTGTGGCAATGTGGTACATACCCGTCACGTGCACTTTTTATGCGAACACATCCTGACACACTCATCCTGATATGGGCGTTTCGTGGCTGTCTGCGGCCGTCTGCCACACCCACACGCACATCAACAGGGTAAGCCCAAGCATGCCATAGAGTTTGTACGAATCAATGAGCACCGTCAACCAGCCTACATCCACCGCAAAGACAAAACTCAGAAAATTACCAAACCCGATGAAGGCAAAGCTTCCTGCCAACACGGTGGCCTGCCACCACACCACAGGTCGTGGCGCGCCATACCACAGCACGACAATCAAGACGAGCCACAACGGTACTTGGTAGCCGATCCACGCCACTGGAATGGCCAAGGCAGTCATCATCACTACTAGACCATACTGGAGTGCGTATGCGGGGTGGCGTACTGGGACCGTCTTGGCAGCCACCACACACAAGCCCACCAATACCATCAGCGAAATGAGAGTAGTGAGTGGCGCCCATATAGGGTCGGTAAAGGGCGCTAACGGATACGAGGGTGCCACGAGCCGCGCCACAAAGGCAGCAATGGTTTGATTTTCTACGTAGGCGGTGGTACCACCGATAATCGGCAACACGGCAAACACGAACGTGTAGTATTCATGCCACCCCACCACGGCCATGGCGAGTAGATTGAGTACGATGCCACCAACAATAGTGCCACGTACCGCATACCAGCGCCGTTTGAGCAGAAACCAGATGAAGAACAGGGCGGGGTACATTTTAATGCTAATCAAAAAGGCGACTAACCAACCAGCGGTATCATCGTGGTCGTAGTAGAGGCACCAGTATATGATGCTACACAACCAGAGCACCACCACATCAATCTGACCATATTTCAGCGTTTCGAGAACAGGATTAAGATTGACACTGATGAGCAAGGCACCCAGCCACCATCCCCATTGGCGGGGCTTGATGATGTGGAGCCAAATCACCGCTGTCCACACCAACAACACCACATCAATCACACGGTAGATGCGTAGCAGATCCATTTCGGCATACCCTGCCAGGGGAATAAACACCATGCCATAGAGCGGCGGATACTTGTAGACGTAGCCGAAGACATCACCGGCGATTTGTGGCACATCGTAAAAAGAACCCGTAGCCAGCCAGCGACGTGCCGCAATCACCCACACATCGAAATCCGCACTCCCCACATGCTGTAGCGCATACCAGCTCTGTGTGAGATAGACGAGTGTTGACACCCCACACACCACTACCACGCCCCATTGGCTAAGCTGCGACCAATGTGACCATTGGCGCCAGTGTGCCACACGCTGCATGATGGCCAATACCACCAAGGCTCCCGTGCTCCAGCCCAACAGCGCATAGGGATATACGGCGAAACCACGGACATAGATGCCCGCGGCCATTACCGCCTGTTGGAGCCACGGCATCACGAGCCAGGCACTCCCCATCAAGAGCGGGAGCAGCTGACCAGGCACCACGAGCTGTCCCTGTGGCGTAACACGCACCCACCCCATCTGGCGTACCCAGCCCTGCCAGGCGAGTGCGGCCAACACACACACCAACGGCCACTGCACCCAGGGGAGCGTCGTCGCTGGGTGGAGCACGAGTGCACCCGCCAGTGCCCCCACCACAAGTACAGGCACGCCAACGCGGTAGCGTGCATGGCGCACATCGAGCAAGCCCAACCAGACCCATACGGCGAGTGCGGTTAGCACGAGAATGAACCCCACATACGATTGCCAAACCGATGCACGCGCCGTTGGCGTCGAGCGCCATTGTGCCAGCAACACGCCGACGTGGCGCTGCTCTACCGTCTGTATCGCCGTAGCCACCGTCAGCGTCACATCGGCGCCCCATGTATGGGCTGGCGCGTGCCAGAGGATGGCATACCGCCGCAGTTGCCACCCTTCTACGGCGATCGCCACGGCTGGGGTCGCTCCCGCAACGGTCACCACCTGTGCGGGGGTACCATTGGGTCGGCCATTGAGTAGCCAGAATTCAGCCACATGCCACCCCGCCCGTAGCGCAGGCAACGTGACTGTAGCCGTTGGCTCAGACCAGCGCATCATGCGCCCGGCTATTGGCTCGGGATCATACCACTGCCGGAGATACCAGGTATCGTGTGTACCGGCTACCGTCGTAATCGCCCCCCAACTGGTAAGCAGAATACTCACCACGAGGGGTATCACGCCGAGCAGTAACAGTCCACGATAGCGGTACTCCGGCAGTCGCCATTTCATGGCGTTCCTCCGCTCTGTTGCTCTTCGAGATTGCGCAATGTGGGCCAAAACATGATGAGCGGAACCAACCCCCACATGATAATGGTTGCGACTCGGAACCAGATCTGTAACCCGAAATAATCGGATGCGGGTCCTGCTAGTGCCAGTCCGACAGGCGCCACTAGTCCGGACATGCTCCCCATCAACCCCATGATGCGCCCCTGGAGTTCTACGGGAACCGTGGACTGCAAAATGGCGAAAAGTGGCCCATTGGTGAGGGGCTGCATCAGCCCGATAATAGCCATGGCACCAATCGCCCACCACAACCCGCTCCCACTCACCCATGCCAAAACGGTCACCGCCAACGACATACCTGCAAGGCCGAGCACCATGGTGGACATGCGCCGCTTGAAGCCCCCCCACACGCCGAGCAGTACCGATCCTGCAATCATGCCGATGCCCACCGCCATTTCAAACCAAGCCAGCTGAATGGCACCACCATGAAAATGATCCTTGACGAGCAAGGGAAGTAAGGTGAATGCAGGAGTGAGAAAGAGGTTGAGAAGCATGGAAATGACCAAAATGGCCATCAGTCCTGGCCACCCTGCCACATACGTGATGCCGGCTTTGGTGTCTTGCCACACACTCGGACGCACGCTTTCGCCAGCGCGCACGAGCGCCGGCACCGCAACAGTGAGCATCATCAGTGCAGCCGTGACACCCAATCCCATTTCGAGAAGTAATATCCCGTCAAGATGAATGAATTCCAATAACAACGCACCAAATGGCGGCGCAACAATGGCCACCGCTCCTTCGCGGAGCTGATTGAAGCCCGATACACGCTGCAATTCGGCTTCGGGTACCATCAGCGGTGTCACCGCCGAAATCGCCATGAAGTGAAACTGCCCTGCCAACGAATTTACAAACATCGTGACATACAAATGCCAGAGTTGCAACATGTCGTAGTGCGCTAGCCCGTACAAGATGAGGGCACTCGTGGCAAATACCACGTTGCTCGCAATGATGAAAAGTTTGCGGTTGTTGCGGTCAACGATGGCTCCAATAAATGGCCCCAGCAAAATCCCCGGTAACATGCTCAACAAGGTACCGGTGGCGAGTGCTGTCGCCGATCCAAACGTCTTGGTAACCCACCAAACCAGCGCGAAATTCGAAAAAGCGCCACCGAATCGCGCAACTGTCTGGCTCACCCAGAAGACCACAAAACGCCACACCCACTGCCTGTCTGTTGTTTGCATAGATACCCTTGTTATATGAACCTCACCATCGGCACCGAGCATCACCCTGCGAGCGGTGCCGTGACACACATGCGTTCATATCCGATAGTAGCACACATTCAATATCATAATAACATCATTTTGATATCATTTTAACGTATTGTGGGATACGATAGTACGCAAGCGCATACTACGGGGGTGCAACCCGAGTGCCTGCCAAAAGGCCAACCCCGTCGGATTACTCATCAGGACATCGAGCTCAAGCGGTTGGTAATCGAGCTGACCACGGAGCAATGCGAAAGCCATCCGCCCCATTCCTCGGCGGCGAAACGGTACTGCGATGAAAAAATGGCGGACATAGTAGGGGATACTCGCCATATCCACCAGTGCATAGCCGATTACCTGTTCCATGTCGTCAACTACGAACCAAGCACAATAGGAGCCACGGAGAAAGCCTTGCATGCGCACCGTCAATTCGGCCACATTCATCGGATTATCCGAGCCTTCGTCGTTGATGAGTTGTTTATTCATCTGCGCAAGCAGTGCACAATCATCAGGTGTGGCAGCTACTAGTTTCATGCGTTACGCTCCAGCACCGTGACACTTTCGACGTGGGCTGTCTGCGGGAAGCAGTCCACACTCGTCACCGTAGCGACCCGATACCCGCCCGCCACCAACAGCTGCACATCGCGTGCCAACGTGCCTGGATGACACGACACATACACGATGCGCTGAGGTGCCAATGCCACAATCCCATAGATTGCATCTGCGTGGGCACCACGCCGTGGTGGATCGAGCACCACTGCATCAATATCACTCAGTTGCGAAATAGCTTTTTCTACGGGCGCGGTATACCATGTCACATTCTCCAGCCCATTAGCATGCGCATTTCGCAGGGCATTTTCGACGGCCGGGGCATACTCTTCGATACCAATCACGCGTTGGGCGCGCTGTGCAAGCGGCAACGTGAATGTACCAGCACCACAGTAGGCATCGAGGATGCGCCATTCCGCCACCATGGGCCCCAGCCCGGCAATCACCGCATCACACAGCGTACGAGCAGCCGCCAATGATACTTGAAAAAACGTTTTGGCACCAAGCTGCATGGTCATACCGTAGTGCATTTCACTAATCGTATCGTCACCCTCATGTACCCCATAGGGCATCTGCACACCTACCAGTTGTGGGCACGCCGTCGCCCACGCAGCCCGAATCGCAATCGCGTCACGGTTGGGCAGGTCATCGAAGGCGGCCACAATCGCCCCCGTAGTCTCACTTACACGTACCGTAGCCTGCCACGAGGTGCGTGCAGGGAGCTGATGCGCCCGGACCACGTGACGCAGGGTGGTCACCGCATCGTGGAGCACGGGGTGCAACAGTGGGTCTGCGGCGACTTCGGTCACATGTGCCCGTTTATCGCTTTTGTAGCCCAAATATGTACCGTACCCGTGCAGGTGCGCCGTATTGCGGTAGTGCCATGGAGCCGATGCGACCTGTTGTGTGACTGCAGGGATATCGGTCAATTTACCCAGATAGGTCAGCTGTTCTGCCAAAATCTGCGCTTTGAAGGCACGTTGTGCCTGGATTTCGATAAACTGCCACTCCATATGGGGCGCATCGGCCAGACGTGGTGTCACACGCACGGGTGAAGCCGTCGCGATGTGGACAACATCCGCCTTGAGGAAGTTTTTCTGTACATCCGTGAGTACAACCCGTACTTCTTCACCGGGCAAGGCCCCACGTACAAAACAGGCCATGCCATCTATGCGTGCCACCCCATCACCACCTTGTGCCATGGCATATGGAGTCAGCACATATTCATCACCGCGTGTATATCCCATCGTTTCCCTCTACAATCCACTGGTCCGTGTATCATCGTGACATCTGATTGTAACAGGTTCACCATGCGCACGGCGTGCCGCTAGTCGTAAAAGATGGTCAGGTCTTCGTTTTTGCCAATCACCACTAGCACACTTTGTGCGCTAATCACTGTCTCTGCGGGTGGTGAAATCAACACCGATTTAGCTGTTTTAATGGCGATGAGTGAAATACGATACGCTTTGCGCAAATCAATTTCATCGAGTGTTTTGCCGATAAATTGTCGTGGCGCCTGGATTTCCACGATGTTGTATTCTTTGGACAACTCGATATAGTCAATGATGCGATCACCACTCAGGCTATGGGCAGTACGCACCCCCATATCGTGTTCGGGAAAGATGACGTGTGTGACGCCCAAGCGTTGTAACACGCGCCCATGGCGATGGCTTACCGCTTTGGCAACGACCCGCTTCACACCCAATTCTTGCAGGGTTTGTACGACCATCAAATTCGCTTCGATATCACCGATTGCAACCACCACTGCATCATACTCGTTGATACCAAGCGCTTGGAGTGATTCCTCGTCCACACTTTGTACCGACACACACTGGTTGAGCTGGCGCGACAGTTGTTGGACGCGTTGTTCATTGATATCAATGCCGAGCACGTAGTGTCCCTGTTGTACGAGTGTTTCTGCGACACTTGTGCCAAAAAGCCCGAGACCAATCACCGCAATATGTTTCATCGTTTCCTCGTTCTAGCCGACCAAAACACTTTCTTCGGCATGGCGATATGGGGGGGTGCGATTGCGCAACATGAGTGCTGCAAAAAGGGTGAGTGGACCAACACGTCCCATATACATCGTCGCAATAATGACAAACTTGCCCATATCAGTCAATTCGGGAGTCACACCGAGGGTGAGCCCCACCGTAGCAAACGCAGAGACGACTTCAAAGATGAGCCACAAAAAGGGCGCAGACTCGGTTATTGTCAAAATGAGCGTTGCAATCATCACCCACGATATCGCCACAAAGACGACGGCAAAGGACTTGAGCAAAAGAGGAGCAGTCACCGTACGCTGCCAGACATGGATTTCGTTACGGCCACGCAACACGTTGTAGACCGTCAACATCGCTAGCGCAAACGTTGTCGTTTTGATGCCTCCACCCGTCGAGCCCGGCGATGCACCAATAAACATCAAGATCATCATAACCACAATGGTGGCCGTGGTGAGTGAGGTCAGCGGCACACTAAAAAACCCTGCGGTACGAGCTGTGGTGCTCTGAAACACGCTGTTGAGCACTTTTTCGGCCAATGAAAACTGCACAAATGCACCCGCACCATATTCGAAGACAAAGACCAACATGCTCCCGACGACCAGCAATGCGCTGGTGGTCCACACGACGATTTTGGTATGCAACGACCATTGCGCCACTTGCCAGCCATGACTCAAGGCATTGACCCATACCAGCACCCCCATGCCACCAATGGTAAGCAACAGCATCACACAAATCATCACAACCGGGTTGGTATTGAAGGGTATCAGGCTGGTGGTAAACAGGTCAAATCCCGCATTGTTAAAGGCAGACACCGCATGGAACACCCCATGGTAGATGGCCTCATCGAGTGGCATCGTCTGCCAAAAGACCACGGCTAACACGACTGCCCCAACCAACTCGATGCTCAATGTGAAGACGACGATATAGCGAACCACGCGCACGATGCCCCCCAGCGAAAGCTGATTGAGCGATTCTTTCAAGATGACCCGATCGTTGATGGTGATGCGTTTGCCCAGTAACACGGCGATTATGGCCGCCAACGACATGAATCCGAGACCACCGATTTGCACCAAGACGAGGATAACAAGCTGGCCAAATCTACTCAACACGGTCCCCGTATCCACGACGACTAGCCCGGTCACACAGACCGCCGATGTGGCCGTAAATACTGCGTCTAGCCAGGGCAAGCCGCGGTTATCCACGGTAGCCAACGGCACCATGAGGAGCACAGTCCCTAGCAGAATCACCCCCAAAAAACCGAGTGCCAAAACCTGTGTAGGGTGCAACTGCCATTGCCGCATACGAATCCGACCAATCATCGCCACCTCATCTCAACGAAGCCGACGCCACACGATGGTGGCCAGTACGAGTGTTTCCCCAAAGCACGTCAGCATATGCGCCATGGGCACTGCCACCATGCCTACACCACCGAGCCACCAGCGCAACAAGGCCCACTTGGCACTCAGTTGGAGCACATTGGTGATAAGTGGAGTATGCGTGTTTTGCATGGCATTTAACATGCGTGACAGCAGTTCGGTCATGATGTACGCAGGAAGACCAATGATATACCACTGCAATACGGCATACGTACGATCACCGGCAGCACTATCGAAGGCCCCCCGCTCGAGGACCACGGCGATGCCCCAACGCCCCACCACCCACAGCACCACCACCACCGGCACTGCCAAAAGCAGGGCGGTTGCCACGGTACGGACCAATAAGCGCCGGGCAGCCACGATGTCGTGGTGCGCCACCGCATGAGCCAGATGGGGAAAGACGGCCTGCCCGATAGCCGAGCCAATCAGGCGCGCTGGCATGTCGGCCAAAAGCCAGCCACTATAAATTGCCGCAACTGCGGTCACCCCTACTTGTGCGGCAAACGAGGTGTCCACGATGGTACCTGCATAGTTGACTGTCACCGAGAGGGCAGTGGGGGCGGCTAGCCACAACACGCGATGGAGCTGTGGGAGCTGGGGCTGCCACACCCAACGCAACCGCCAATTGAGCCCACGGATACCCAGCCACACAAAGACGAGTTTGGCAGCAGCCGCCAAGACCAACCCGGCCGCAGGGGCATAGATGCTGAGGACGGGCCACTGCTGCGCCGCCCAGATACCCACAATGATGGTCGGATTATGCACGACATATGCCACCGCCACCAGACTAAAGCGGGTATGGGCGGTCAACGCAGCACTCAAAATGCTGACGATGGCCAGCAACAGGGGTTGTACGAAAAGCAAGCGACTCACATGACTCGTCAGACGTTGGGTATCGGCATCTATACCCGGCAACAGAATTGTTGCCACAAACCAGTCCGTCATGATGATGCCGATGAGTGACAGCACGGCCACCGCCACCCCAACCGTGGTCAACACCACGTGAAAGAGGTGTTGTTGCTGGGCATCATCGCGTTCGGCAATGAGCAAGGGGACTAACGCCGCCGTAAATGCTCCACCCGCCACAAAGGTGATAAACGTTTCAGGCAGGCGTGCCGCCGCATAGTAGGCTGCCGCCTCGGCACCGTCACCAAAAGTAGCACCGAGCATGGTCTGGCGCACAATACCCAAGATTGCAGAAACACCGAATGCGGCGGCCATCACGACCGCCGCATCCGAAACCCCATATTGGCGTACCAACCAGCGTTGCATCATGCCCACTTATCCTCGAATAATTGCAAGGACTTCGTCACGCCGTGCCGCCATAGTGGTGGCATCCATGGCCTCGAGATTGAGGCGCACCAAGGGCTCCGTATTGGATGTGCGCACATTGAAGTGCCAATCGCGGTAGATAACCGACAAGCCGTCACGCGTTTCGATTTTGGCGTCACCAAAACGTGCCCTGAGGGCAGCAATGACTGCCGCCGAATCGGCCACTTTGGAATTGATTTCACCCGAAATGAAATATTTGGCCTCAATCGGCTTGAGCAACTGCGACAGGGTAGTTTGCTCGCGCGCTAGCATTTCCACCGTCAACAATGACGGCAACAAACCGGAATCGGCGAAAAAGAAATCCTTGAAGTAATAGTGACCAGTCACCTCGCCACCAAACAAGGCGCCTTCATCGGCCATACGGCGCTTGATAAAGGCGTGACCGACGCGCTCTTCGAGCGCAGTGCCACCTGCAGCCGCCACCAACTGCGGCACTGCCCACGAGGCACGCACGTCGTAGACGATTTTGGCACGCGGCGAGCGTTTGAGCAGGTAACGGGCCATGATGGCGGTGAAAAAATCGCCTGACACGAATTGGCCACGGTCGTCAATGGCAAAGAAGCGGTCGCCGTCACCGTCGAAGGCAAACCCCGCAGCAGCTTTTTCGCTCATCACCCGGCGCTCGAGCTCAGCACGATTCTCGGGCTGGAGCGGGTCAAGGCCGTGGTTGGGCAACGCGCCATCCGGGTCGAGGTAGAGGCCGATAAAGTTGACGGGCAATTTGCGATAGACGCGTTCGAGGATGGGGCCGACGGTGCCGTTGCCCGTATCGGCGACGACAGTCATCGGGCCAGCCCGCGCAATCAGGTCGAGGTCAATCAGCCCCAGCATATGCGCCACAAAGCCCTCGGAGAGATCAATGCTCCGGCGCGTGCCTTTGCGACCCGGGGTAGCGTAGGCGTCGGTTTGCACGATGGTGCGCAGGTCGCCGATGCCCTCACTACCACTGAGCAGGTAGGGCATTTTGCGTACCATTTTGAAGCCATTGTATTCCTTGGGATTGTGCGAAGCGGTCACCATCATGCCAGGCAGACCGAGCTGGGCACATGCATAGTAGAACTGGTCGGTGCTGACCAGGCCAATTTCGACCACATCGGCACCCTGATCCATGATGCCCCGCGTGACGGCATCAAAGATGGAAGGGCCTGACAAGCGCATGTCGTGGCCAACGATGACTTCGCGGACGTTGAGGTATGTCACAAATGCCCGCCCAATGGCGTAGGCACCGGCTTCGTTGAGATCGGTGGGGTAGATGCCACGGATGTCGTACGCCTTGAAGATGCTCGGGTTGATGTCCACGGTGGCGTCCTTTCGCATAGTATTGGATGTTGAGATAATTATAAATGAATAATGAAAGAGAAACCATCTCTCACACAGAGGCACGGAAGACACAACGCAATCCCATCATATAGACAGCTGTAGAAAATCCCCATACCCTATCCCCATCCTGTCTATCCTACCCATCTATGTTCTTTTTTGTCATCCTATCCATCTATGTTCCCTTTTCCCCATTCGTAGAAACAGTCCCCTCTTGCTCCCCCCTACCCTTTCCCCATCCTGTCTATCCTGCCCATCTATGTTCTTTTTCTCCCCATCCTGCTCATCTATGTCCCTGTTTCTCCCATTCGTGGAAACATTACCTTCTTGCCCCCCCCATACCCTTTCCCCATCCTGTCTATCCTGCCCATCTATGTTCTTTTTTGCCCATTCGTGGAAACATTACCCTCTTGCTCCCCCCATACCCTTTCCCCATCCTGTCTATCCTGCCCATCTATGTTCCCTTTTCCCCATCCTGTTTATCCTACCCATCTATGTTCCCTTTTCCCCATTCGTGGAAACATTCCCTTCTTGCTCCCCCCATACCCTTTCCCCATCCTGTCTATCCTGCCCATCTATGTTCTTTTTTGCCCATCCTGCCCA
>JBEANH010000061.1:0-15926 GCA_041165505.1 Chloroflexota bacterium
TGATTGCCATTGACGGGGGGGACCGGCATGCAGTGGCGCTGAAGGCTGACGGCACCGTCGTCGCCTGGGGTGACAATCGCCTCGGGCAAGCCGCCGTGCCTGCAGGGTTGATTGGTGTCAAAGCAGTCAGTGCCGGTGAGAATCACACGCTGGCCCTACTCGACACGGGGCGCGTGATTGGCTGGGGCAACAACGCCAAGGGGCAAATCTCTATCCCCGCATCAGCCACGGATATTGTCAAGATTGCTGCTGGGCGTGAGTGCTCGTTGGCGATTAAAGCTGACGGCACACTGATTACCTGGGGCGAATTCCGCTATATCAACTTCCCTACGGATGCACGCTACTACCCGATTGTAGCTATTGACTCGGGCAACCAGAATTCGGTGGTGAGTACGCGTAACGGAGAGATTTACGTGGCCGGCAATAACCTATACGGGGTGATGACCTCGCGTACACCGACGTCGCCACCACTCATCACCGAGACCCCGTCGCTGACACGTGTGCCTACGGAGAGCTTTACACCATCACTGACACGCTCTAGGACTCCTACCCGCAGCCTGACGCCGTCGCTCACCAAGCCACGCACGTTGACGCCATCCAACAGTCGCACCAAGACGCCGTCACGCACCAAGTTCCCCACCTGGACGCATTCACGTACGCGGACACCCTAGTAGCGCCACCGTTGTGGGAGTTGCACAACTCCCACAGCGGTCAATGGGCAGCGGGACACACGAGTGCATGCTATAATTGCCACATCCGTGTGTATACAAAATGGGTGCTACCATGCCACGATTGCGCGATTTGGGGATTGCCATTGGGACATTACCGACGGGTCCACACAATGCAATTACCGATGTTCCCGGTGTTGAAGTCGGCTATACCACCGTCATCCAAGATACCCCCCACGTGCTCCGCACTGGGGTGACCGTCATCATGCCACGTGGGCAACAGAGTTGGAAGCAGCCAGTATCTGCCGGATACCACTCATTCAACGGTTGTGGCGAAGTGACTGGAATTGCCTGGCTCAAGGAATCCGGTTTGCTCTACAGCCCAATCGCCATCACGGGGACACCCTTGCTTGGCAGTGTATGGGATGCCATCTGCTGGTATGCGATGAGCCACGGATACAACGATAGTTTCTTGTTACCAGTGGTAGCTGAAACATATGACGGTTTGCTCACTGACCGCATGGCTGGTGGAGTTGGTCGTAGCGAAGTTGCACAGGCCATTGCCAATGCGCATGGTGGTGCGCTAGCTGAGGGGTGTGTGGGCGGAGGCACGGGAATGATTTGCCACGAATTCAAGGGTGGCACCGGCACATCATCACGCCACGTATATGCGGCTGGACAACTGTATACTGTGGGGGTGCTGGTACAAGCCAACTACGGTGCCCGTGAAGATTTACGTGTGGATGGCGTCCCTGTTGGTCGTGCTATCCCCGTGAGTGACATCCCAAGTGGAACTGCACCGACACATACTCCAGGGGATGGTTCGATTATTGTAGTCATTGCCACAGATGCGCCACTCACTGCAAGTGGTTGTGACCGGCTTGCGCAACGTGCCACAGTCGGGCTGGCCCGTACTGGCGGATACGGCCACAACAAGAGTGGTGATTTGTTCGTGGCGTTTAGCACAGGAAATCAGCTCCACGATGATCCCACAAATGTGGAACAGATGACCGTATTATCTCCGTCGAGCATGAATGAACTCTTCCACGGGGTGGCGGATGCCGTCGAGGAAGCGATTTTGAATGCATTGTGTGCGGCACACACCACCGTGGGATACGCAGGGCGCACTGCATATGCGCTCCCCGTGGATCGCATGGTTCGTATCGTACAACGTACTGGATTTATGCGCACACCGGCTGATGTCCACCAACGTACCGACCACAATCTGCCCTAAACCAATCAGAAGGAACAGCGTGACACTCGGCATTGTGGCATTAATCACCCTATCGGCATGTATCCATGTGGGGTGGAATCTCATTCTCAAGCAATCACAGACACGACAGTTGACGTCATGGCTGTCAATCTGTATGGCCGGATTTGGCACATTACCGTTTGTCTGGTCACAGACGAGCTGGCAGATTTGGGGGATTGCCTGTGCGGGAGCACTCTTCCAAGCGGGCTATTCGCTCCTCCTCGCTTACGGCTACGACCGCTACGACCTGGGCGTGCTCTACCCGATAGCACGCGGTGTTGCACCGCTCTTGGCGGCAATTTGGGCCACGCTCTGGCTGGGTGACACGATTAGCATGGGGGGGATGGTCGCAATTGCGCTGATTACTGGCGGTACCATCTGGATCGGGGTACGCCAACAACTCACGCATGGCACGGGGCGACGCATTCCATGGATGCCACTGTTGATTGCCCTGATGATTTCTGGCTATACCATCATTGATGCGTTTGGGACACGGCAGAGCACCCCGCTTACCTATTATTCGGTGTGTATGACGTGCACGGCCATCTGCATGAGTCCCATCGTCTACTGGCATCAGAACGGTAACTTCACACAGTGGCGACGTGAACTTCCCAGCGCAGCAATCATCGGGAGCATGTCGTTTATTTCGTATCTCATCGTGTTGTCGTGCTATGCAGTAGCACCAGTGAGTTACATTGCAGCCACCCGTGAGATGAGCATCGTGATTGCGGGGCTGGTGGGGTGGCTTTGGCTCAAAGAGCCCATGGGCTCAACCCGCCTGATTGGTGCGAGCATCGTGTGTGCGGGGGTCGTCACCCTCGTGTTGATTGGATAGCGTGTAGCTACAGTATAATAGAGGCCAGAATAGCGTAGATTGCTGGTAGGAAGCACCATGAGCATTCGTGACACAATTATCCGCATCGTCGCCCATCATCACCTCAGCGAAGACGAAACCGCCAACGCCATGCACGAAATCATGACGGGGGTCGCAACACCCGCCCAAGTGGCAGCATTTTTGACGGCCATGCACCTCAAAGGTGAGACTGCGGCCGAAATTGCTGGCATGGCACGGGTCATGCGTGAACACGCCCTGCGTGTGGACATCGGCCCAGGTGCCGTAGACACGTGTGGCACGGGAGGAGATGGTGCAGGTACATTCAATATTTCGACGATTGCTGCATTTGTGGCTGCGGGTGCTGGTGTTTCCATTGCCAAGCACGGCAATCGTGCCATGTCGAGCCGCTGTGGGTCGGCGGATGTGCTCGAAGGCTTGGGAGTAAATATCGAGCTTGATCCACACGACGTTGCGCAGCGGATTCGCACGCAACGCTTCGGCTTCATGTTTGCGCCACGCTTCCACCCCGCCATGCGATTTGCGGGGCCTGTGCGCCGCGAAATTGGCATCCGTACCGCATTCAACTTGATTGGCCCACTCACCAATCCCGCCCGTGTCACCCGGCAGGTCATCGGCACAGCCAACGAACCGCTCGCCGAGAAGTTGGCAAATGCGCTGGCACTGCTCAACATGGAGCATGTCATCGTGTTTGCTGGGCACGGCAATATTGACGAACTATCGCTGGCGGGAACGAACATCTACTTTGTGGTGCGTGGTAATCAGCCACCACGACGATACACCATCAATGCACACGACGTAGGGTTGACCCCAGTGGACAACACCGCCCTGGCGGGTGGCGACTTACACGAGAATATGCGAATCGCACGCGCCATTTTGGCAGGGAACGGCACAAGTGCCCAACACGATGTAGTCGTACTGAATGCGGCTGCAGCAATTATGGTTGCAGAACGTGCAGGAGACTGGCACGAGGCGATTGCACTGGCCCGCAATGCGATTGCAACAGGCGCTGCCGCACAGCAACTGGCGTGGGCGAGTAGTGCACTCTAGGTGTAGCTGTATTTACACCACACATCGTCGCGCTCAAGCTCGACCAAGAGCGCAAATGCCACATATTGGGGCTGACGAGGGGTAGACAAGAGGGGCATGTTGGCCTGATCCGGGGTACGCCCACCTTTGCGATGATTGCAGTCACGGCAGGCAGCCACCACGTTGTCCCAGTCGGTTTGGCCGCCATGTGCCCGCGGGATGACATGGTCAATGGTGAGCTGGTTGCGCCCTGGCTGGGTGCCACAGTACTGGCACGTTTCGCGGTCACGGATGATGACCCCACGTCGCGAGCAAGGCAAGCGCAAATTACGCGGAATACGGATATAGCGGGTAAGGCGAATGACGAGTGGTACCACGTACTGCGCAGAAATACTCGAAATGGCTCGGTGTGCTTTTTCAATGACTTCGGCTTTTTCTTGGAGCAGTAAGACGATAGCACGACGCAATGACACCAGCTGGAGTGGCTCATAACTCGCATTGAGGACCAAGACCCGCTGCATGTCTGCCTCCTCGTATGATCGTCAAAACGATGCCGTAGAAGTACCCCAATTACATGCCTCTAAGCCCAAAAGTGCCTACATGTAGTATAGAAAAACACCATGTATGACCACCGATAGTATATATCAGCCTGTACGAGGCTGTCAATTACGCACCTGAGCGTATCAAAATGATGTGATATACCAACGATGAGCACATCAGTCTTTGAGTGACACACAAAACAGTGCTATACTCAATAATGAAGCTCTTGAGCTTGTCTATTTCGTTCATAGAGGAGGGTTCCATGCCGTTTACGCTTCCGGCACTTGCATACGATGTGACCGCGCTCGAGCCGCACATTGATGCACAGACGATGACCATTCACCACGGCAAGCACCACGCCGCATACGTGACCAATGCCAACAATGCGTTGGCAGAGCACACGGCGTTGCAGAGCCTATCAGCCATCGAATTGCTCAAAAAGATCAACGAGACGCCTGATAGCATTCGCCAAGCACTCATCAACAACGTGGGTGGGCATGCCAATCACACCTTGTTTTGGGACATCATGGCTCCTGGTGGCGCAACTGCACCAAGTGGAGCATTGGCTACGGCCATCACCAGCACCTTTGGCGACCTCGACAAACTCAAGGCCGCCATCAACGATGCCGGCATGAAACGCTTTGGCAGTGGTTGGAGCTGGTTGGTATCAGATGCAAGTGGCGCACTCAAGGTTATCAGCACCCCCAACCAAGACAGCCCTGTGATGCAAGGCTTGACGCCGTTGTTGGGTGTGGACGTATGGGAACACGCCTACTACCTCAAGTACCAGAATCGCCGTGCCGACTATTTGGCAGCCTGGTGGAACGTGGTGAACTGGACAGTTGTGGCCAAACACTACGGTCGCTAGTGATTCACGAAACGGGGTCACGAGTGTGCCAGTATGGCATGCTCGTGGCCTTTTCGTCACTCACGTGCCCCTCATACTGACGGTCAGCATCTTTCCACATCACTGTGGTACAATACGCACAAGTTATACCGTACGGGTGTTCGTTGCATTCTAAAAGGAGCGGTAACAATGGCCATGGAAAAGTCAACCTGGACGACAAAAGCAGGCTTAGCACAGATGCTCAAGGGTGGCGTCATCATGGACGTCATTGATGAAGAGCAGGCCAAAATTGCCGAAGAGGCTGGTGCAGTTGCAGTAATGGCACTTGAGCGCGTCCCTGCAGATATACGCAAGCAGGGTGGCGTTGCACGCATGAGCGACCCCGAGCTCATCGTCCGCATCAAAGAAAGTGTCACCATCCCCGTGATGGCCAAAGCACGTATCGGGCACTTCGTGGAAGCACAAGTCCTCGAAGCGTTGAACATTGACTACATTGACGAAAGCGAAGTCCTCACCCCGGCCGACGAAGAGTTCCACATTGACAAGCACAAGTTCAAAGTGCCATTCGTCAATGGCTGCAAAAATCTCGGCGAAGCGTTGCGTCGTATTACCGAAGGTGCTGCCATGTTGCGCACCAAGGGCGAAGCCGGCACTGGCAATGTGGTTGAGGCTGTACGTCATGCACGCACCGTGTTTGGCGAAGTGCGCAAACTCCAGTCCATGAGCGAAGATGAGCTCTACAGTGCTGCCAAGAATTTGCAGGCACCATACGAGCTCGTCAAACAAGTTGCGCAGATGGGGCGTTTACCGGTGGTCAACTTTGCCGCAGGTGGGATTGCCACACCAGCCGATGCCGCATTAATGATGCAACTCGGTGTGGATGGTGTCTTTGTGGGCTCAGGTATCTTCAAGTCGGGTGACCCCGCCAAGCGCGCCCGTGCCATTGTGCAGGCCACCACCCACTACATGGATGCAGGCATTATCGGCGAAGTCAGCAAGCATCTCGGCGAAGCCATGGTTGGCATTGAGATTAGCAAGCTCCCCCAAGACCAGTTGTTGGCCAATCGCGGTTGGTAATTGTTTCGTTACACGCCACCACCTATACATGGCGTATAGGTGGTGGCGTTTACACACACAGGGTACGACTATGACGGTCGGCATTTTGGCACTACAAGGGGCGTTTCGTGAACACGAACAGATGCTCCGGGGTATGGGAGTGGCAACACGTCAAATTCGGCTACCACGTGATTTGGACGGTGTTGAGCGCCTCATCATCCCTGGTGGTGAAAGTACGACCATCGGGAAACTGATGGTGATGTACGATCTGCTCACCCCACTCCAACAGCGTATCCAAGCCGGCATGCCGGTATGGGGGACCTGTGCAGGTGCAATTCTGTTGTCGCGCACGATTGTTGATGGTCGTCCCGACCAGCCCAGCTTGCGTGTCATGGATATCGAATCGCGCCGAAATGCGTTTGGCAGTCAGCTCGACAGCTTTGAGGCAGATATCACGATGACGGGGCTCGATGCGCCGTTTCACACGGTGTTTATCCGTGCACCGATTCTCGAAAAACCGAGTGGTGACTGCCACAGCCTCGCCACACTTCCCGATGGACGGATTGTGGCTGCACGGCAGCAACACATGTTAGCCACATCGTTTCATCCCGAATTAACCCAAGATAACCGCATACATGCACTCTTTCTCGGTATGTAAGTCGTGCGAGGTGGGAGATGAGTAGACTGCTCACACCAACCGATTTGTTCACGTTACGCCACAAGCCTCGTGCATTGGCGTTGCTCCACGACGAGGCATTACTCGTGCAACGCCATCGGCCCTTGCTCTTTGGCATGCGGTCACTGTTGACCAACAGTGGGCGTTACACGTCGTTTGTGCATCACGAAAACAACGTCATGGCACTGCTCCAAGCGGTGCGTCGTGAGTCACGTCCCGAACAAACTGTGGTTGCATTGGCGAGTTATGGTGCCCCGCATCAACTCCCCACCGATCATGATATGTGGTTTCGTGTGCTCGAGAGCCATGTGGCCCATAGCGCCCGACACCAGATACAGCGCTTGTATGCCACCCAATCGGATGACACTGCTGACCTTGGCGAAGTCTTTCGTCAGAGTGGGTATACACCGTATGTACGGCAGGTGGTGCTCAGACTCGATGGTCCAGATTGGGATCAAGGGACACGGATTGCGGCCATGCAACCACAAGGACGACATGACGTGTGGGGGGTGCATCAGCTCTACGGGCAGATTACCCCACGCCCAGTACAACTCGCAGAAGCACGCGCTGCCCGCGATTGGATGATTCCGCTCCAGGCCCCTTGGTTAGGCGTCAAGCGCCGTGCCTGGGTTTCGTATCATCACGACCAAGTAGTCGCATCGTTGCGGGTGAGTAGTGGTGCGGATGCGCATCTCATGCAGCTCTTGATTACACCAACAGCCCGCGACGCTGCCACCGATGTGTTGCGCTTTGGCATTAGCCAGATTGCAGACACTCTGCCAATCTGGCTCGTCTTGCGTGATTACCAAGCAGAGCTGATGTGGGCCGCCCAAGACCTCGGGTTCCAACCCATAGATGAGCAAGTACGGTGGGTGCGCCACAACGTCAGCTTTATCAGACGGTCTGCTATTGCCCGTGTGCTTGAATCCAGTGATACAGGTGCCCCAATGCCGACAATCGTTCCAGCCAGCGAACAAGCGAGACTATATGCCAGAACCAAGCGCAATCACAAGTAACATTGACCTGCTGCTCGATACACTCCCCACCCGCATTCGCACGCTGGTCACCAATGGGGATGCACCACTCGATGACCTGCTCGAAATCGTCCTCGATTTGGGGCGGCTCCCAGAAGCGCGCTACCGCACATCAGCGGTGCTCCTCGGCGAGCATGAGATTACCTTCGAAGACATTGATGCGGTCACAGGCAACATTAGTGCGTTCGGCGAAGACAACCGTGCCGGTATTCCACGCACCCTCCATCGTATCTCGGCGATGCGCAATCGTTCGGGCCGGGTCATCGGGCTGACGTGCCGTGTTGGGCGGGCCGTACACGGTACCATCAGCATCATTCGTGATTTGGTCGAGTCTGGCAAAAGTGTGCTGTTGCTGGGGCGCCCAGGGGTCGGTAAAACGACCATGCTCCGTGAAACCGCACGTGTCTTGGCTGATGATGTGCGCAAGCGCGTGGTAATCGTTGATACGTCCAATGAAATTGCCGGTGACGGGGATATCCCGCATGCGGGGATTGGGCGGGCACGCCGCATGCAGGTCCAGCGCCCGAGCGAACAACACGCAGTCATGATCGAGGCCGTGGAAAACCACATGCCTGAAGTCATCGTGATTGATGAAATCGGTACCGAGCTCGAAGCACAGGCATCGCGCACCATTGCCGAACGTGGCGTCCAATTGATTGGTACCGCCCATGGACAACTGCTCGAAAACCTGATGGTCAATCCGACCCTGTCAGATCTCATCGGCGGCATCCAGGCGGTGACCCTCGGTGATGACGAAGCACGCCGACGAGGCACGCAGAAAACCGTCCTTGAACGCAAGCAACCACCCACATTTGACGTGTTGGTGGAAATCCGTAGCTGGGATGACGTACTCGTCTATACCAACATTGCCGAGGCCGTAGATGCACTGCTCCACGGTGATTTGCCTGATGCCGAACACCGTTCACGCAGTAGCACGGGAGAAATCAGCATCGAAATCGTGACTCCCGAACCCCCAGAAGGCCTCGCTGGACAGCAGGCGTGGGGGGTACGACGTGCACATTCCATGCACGGCATGGATGGCGACCCGCGCCACGAGCGTCACGATCGCCATGGCCGACATGCATCACGACGACACTTGGCCCCCGAACGCTTTCAACGCGAAACTGTGGCTACTCCCATGCCGCTGAATACGGTAGCCGCCACAGCGAGTAATACGAGTAACGCCACCGTGGTAACGACACTCATACCCACGCAACGCATCTATGCGTTTGGATTGAGTCGTGACAAAATCGAAAAGGCGATTGCCCACCTCAAGGTGGCAGCCATCGTCGTCAAAGACATCGATGACGCAACCATGGTCATGACCATCAAGAACTATTACCGCCAGGGGTCTGCACGGCTACGCAATGCCGAGGAGCGCCGATTGCCCATTTATGTGTTACGTTCGTCAACGGCCATGCAAATTGAGCGACAACTCCTCGATATTTTCTTTCCCGATCAGATGCACCGCCACGACGAGAAACCGAGTGCACTCACCACCCCTGAACGCGATGTGCAGGATGCCATGCTCGAAGCAGAAGTCGCCATCAACCAGCTCCTCAACGGTGAACGGAGCGCTGTCGAATTAACCCCCCAAGACAGCATCATTCGACGACTCCAGCATCAAATGGCAGAACGCTACAACATGCAGTCGGAGAGTCGCGGGCGCGAGCCCTTTCGGCGCGTTAAACTTTCACGCTAGCACAAACACAGAAAAAAGGGTATGATGGGATTGTTCATCACATTTGAGGGGAGCGAGGGGAGCGGCAAAAGTACCCAGACACGGGCACTCTACGAACGACTCCATGCAGAGGGCTACCCCGTCATTTTGGTTCGTGAGCCAGGTGGGACACGTATCGGCGACATGATTCGCCGGATTGTGCTGGATTTGCAGCACACCGAGATGGATGCAACCACCGAAACGTTTCTTTTTTCGGCGGCACGTGCCCAACTCGTCCACGAAGTGATTCGGCCATACCTCAACCAGGGTGGTATCGTGATTTGTGACCGCTATGCGGATTCAACCTATGCGTACCAAGGGTATGGTTTGGGTCGCGATTTGGTGGAGCTCCAAACACTCACTGCAATTGCGACCAGCGGACTCCGTCCAGATATGAGTATCTATCTGGACATCAGCGCCGACGAAGGCCTCGAGCGCAAACGCCGCAGGCGCAACGGTGAACTCCCCAAGGGCGTGGAATGGAACCGCCTCGATGCCCGGGAAGTCGCCTACCACCGCCGCGTAGCAGACGGATATCGTGCCCTGATTGATGCGGATCCGGCACGCTGGCGTAGCTGTGATGCCTGTCTGAGCATCGAAGCACTCGCTGAGATTATTTACCAGCATATACGCCCACAACTGAGTCGGATTACCCGAATTGATGCACCAGACAGATGAAAGGATAGAGCATGAAACTCATGATTGCCGTTGTGCAACGCCAAGATGCGGGTGACCTCGTGGATGCCCTGACTGCGCGCAGTCATCGTGTGACCCGTATCAGTAGCGAAGGTGGGTTTTTGCGCGAGGGCAATGTCACGTTGTTGATTGCCGTCGAAGACGACCAAGTGGATGTGGTCATGCGACTCATCCACACACACTGCCATATGCGCATCCGCTATATTTCACCACTGCCACCGGTGGCCGAGTCCGGAGAATTCTACCCACCGACCCCCATCGAAGTGCAGGTTGGTGGTGCCACCGTGTTTGTGCTCAACGCCGACGCGGTCACACGCGTGTTAAACTAGTCAGTATGTGCGACACACGGGCATTGTATTAAGTAGGGAGTATTGTTGTGGGCATTGATGGAATCATGAGTGTCATCCTGCCGTTGCTCGATATCTTCAAGTGGGTATTTGGCGCCTACATTGTCCTGCTGTGGATGGCCACAGTCATCTGGACATACCGCGACATCCATGCCCGGCACGAAGAAACACTGCTACAGGTGTTGGCCGTCTCAGCGGTGCTCCTCGTACCGTTTGCAGGATTAATCATCTACATGATGTTGCGGCCACGTCAGACGATTGCGGAGCGCTACGAACGCTCACTCGAAGAAGAGTATCTGCGCCACGACATCGAAGAACAGTTCGTCTGCCCACAGTGCCAACGTGGCATCGAGCATGAGTTCATCTTGTGCCCACACTGCCATACCGCACTGCGCCGACGCTGTATCAGTTGCGACCATGTCATTGATCTGACCTGGGCCATCTGCCCCTATTGTGGCGATGATGGTAGCGGGCTTGTGGGTCGTACCACCCAAATTCGCATGCGTGAAACGCAACACAAAACAGAGTAATCACATGCATATTCGGCACGTTTGGGCGCTCCTGTTCACGCTCTTCTGGGTTGCAGCCTGTGGGCTAGCACCCAATGCAACAGTCCCGCTTGGTGAACCAGCGCTCCTCTCGGGGCAGGTTCCCAATCCACGGGCATTCGGCGACCCCAACGCACCCGTCAAAATCAGTGAATTTACCGATTTTCAATGACCATACTGTGCGAAATTCGTCCGTGAGACGATGCCTCAACTGACCAAGCACTACATTGACACTGGGAAAGTCTATCTCGAAGTGTACGACTACCCGCTGATGCAAATCCACCCAGGGGCGCTCATGGCGGCACAGGCTGCCAATTGTGCGGCCGAACGTGGTCAATATCTGCTGATGCGCAACCAGATTTTTGCGGGAGCCGCCAACAAAGAGTGGACCGAAGGCTCACTCGATGACTTGAACACGTTTAGCAACTATGCGGTAGCAATTGGGCTTGAGCGTGGCTCGTTTGAAAGCTGTGTGACCACTAATCGGCATCTGGCCCAAATTAAAGCAGATATCGCCCGTGCCGAACAAATCGGCGTGAGTAGTACACCCGCCTTTGTCATCAACGGGCGGTTGATGCTGGGCGCACAACCCTACGAAGAATTTGCGCGCATCATTGATGTGATGATTTCGCCACCATAACCGGGTAGGTAAATGGTTACCTTGATAGCTGATTGCGCTGGGCGTCGAGCCAATCTTGTAGAATGATGGACGCAGCCACCTCGTCTATGCGCGCTTTGCGCTGTTCGGGGCGCATCCCTGCGTCAATCATCAGGCGTTCGGCGGCAGCAGACGTATAGCGTTCATCGCACGTTGCAATCGGGATGTGGACATGTGCCATCAGCGCCTCGATGAACTGACGGATGCGTTGCGCTTGTGGTCCTTCGTGCCCGTTGAGTGACACGGGCAGTCCAACCACCAGTTGCACGATTTCTTCGACAGCCACAATATGCTGGAGTTTTTTGTAAAAGACGGCCACGGGTGTGGCATGGAGCGTGGTATAGGGCGAAGCAAGCAGCCGTGACGCATCGCAGATGGCCACGCCAATGCGTCGCTCACCCACATCCAGCGCAAGTACGCGACCGGCAGCGGTCATGGTGCAATCTCACTGACGCGCACCGACACCAGTTGTGGGAGTGGCGGCAACCGGTCACGATTGGGGAGTGTGTACGAGCTAATCACACCGTCCGTTTGTAGCGTATCGAGAATGGCTTTGGCATCAGCATACGTCAAATTGGCGAGCTGTGCCGGTAAATTTGCCAATACCGTGGCATCAATGGGCATTTGTGGCGCACAGCGAATTTCACCGTTGATACGGACATTGGCATCCTGCACCTGCCAGGTGTCTACACGAAATGCGGGAATCTCACCCACACGACAGATGGGCGTGTTGCCCCCTTGGAAGCGCTGTGGCACCACGCTTTGCAACTGTGCCTGTACGGATTTCTCTGCTTGCACCGCATACACACGGAATGTGACACTCACCGACAACGAGACCGATGCGTTTTGTGGCTCCAACACGGTACCAACTGGCGGATTCAAACTGGGGATACCATACACGGCAGGGGTCCCCAATGCGACGGGATCGGGTGTCAGCGTGGCCGCATCGAGCTGGAGCATGCGTTGTTGCGCTTGGTCGCTCAATTCGCTCGATGCTTGGGCATAGGCACGTGAGAGTGCGGCACCCAACAAGCGCGCCATGTCGTTTTCTGAAACGATGCGTCGCACTGTTTCGCTACCACCGGTAATTGCGTCGTTGCGAAATGTGAGTTGGCCATTATCCGACGTAATCGGCCCCTGGCCGGGTAACAGCAACGTGGTAATGGTGTCTGCCGCCACATTCGAATCACTCCCCGCAGAGCGCGCTGTTACCGCTACCGTTATGTCACCATACGTGGTAGTACGCCCTGTTAACGAGGCTGTAGTCACTGCTGCGGGGATGGTGGACGGCTCATCGAGCATGAAACGCACACTCCCACTGACCCCCTGGGCAATAAATTCCGTACCAACAGGGAGCACAATATTTTGCTCGAGCATATTGATGATGCGCACACTACCGGTGGCCCGCCCATCTGGCATGGGCACCTCGGTGAGCGCTTCGCCTGATTCGGTGATGGTCACACTCTGCTCGAGCCGTACGGCTTCGACTTGCATGGCATCTGCTTCACCCACCCCAACCACAGGAAATTCGACATCGTTGAGAGGGACCACACGTGCCTCACCGAGGGGTGGCACTACCGTCACCGTGGTGCGCACCAAGATGGCCCAGAGCACGATACCCAGCAAACATCCGAGCATGGCTAATGCAAACCACTGCCACACCGAATTCCGGCGTGGCCGACGTTTGGGCGCAGACGGTTGTGGCGTGCTCGCAGGACGCTGGCGCACCCCGACGACGCGGTCGTCACGACGCAGTGGATCTCGCATGGCAACGTACGGAGTGGCATCAGACATTGGTCGCATCCTTGTGACTCTAGCGCAACCGCTTACATCAACTGCAATAGCACACGGGACTGTTGCAGGGCTTCATCTATTTTGCTCGTCTCACGCCCACCGGCTTGCGCCATATCGGGACGACCACCACCACTCCCTCCCACCACGGGAGCAAGCGCCTTGACCAGGTTCCCCGCATGATATGCAGTCACCGATTTGGTCATCATCACCAACAGCTGGGCGCGTTCTTCGTGGGCACCCGCCAACACGACGACACCGCCACTGCTGAGCTGATCACGAATCTTGTCACCTAACTCACGCATTTGCGGCACATCGAGACCATCAACACGGGCGATAACAAAGTGAATACCGTCTTTGACGATGGCCTGTGCAACAAGCGCTGCAACCTGTCCACCTGTGGCCTGAGATTTCAATGCATCAAGTTCACGCTGACGCGTTTTCAGATCACCAAGCATCACATCAACACGCTCAGTCAATTGCGTCGTTGGTACACCGAGACGTCCCGCTGCCTCACGCAAAAGCTGGAGCTGGCTATCAACCCACAGCTCGGCACCATAGCCGGTGACTGCTTCGACACGCCGTACACCACCAGCCACACTGCTTTCACCGATGATGCGGAACAGGCCGATCTCGCCGGTGCGGCCAACATGTGTACCACCGCACAATTCACGTGAATCGCGGCTGGTATATGCCACATCACCAGCAACCTGATGCGACGCCGCGTGCACCAGACGCACGCGGTCACCATATTTTTCACCGAACAGGGCAACTGCACCACGGTCGAGTGCTGCTTGGTAAGGCATTTCTTCCCAGACCACGGGTTGATCGGCACGCACCCACGCATTCACACGGCGCTCGACTTCGTGGAGCTGCTCGGGGGTCACAGCACGATTATGCGTGAAGTCGAAGCGCAGGCGCTCTGGTGAGACCAACGACCCAGCCTGCGCGGCATGCTCACCGACCACGTCACGCAACGCACGTTGGAGCAAATGGGTGGCCGTATGGTTGCGCATGATGTGATTGCGACGCACTTGGTCAATGGTTGCATGCACAGGCTCACCACGGGTAATTGTGCCCTCTACGACGGTACCAATGTGCACGGTGACACCAGGAATCGGGCGTTGCGTATCGCTGACCTGAATTCGTCCTCGTGGAGTAGTAATCACCCCTGCATCACCCACCTGACCGCCACTCTCGGCATAAAACGGCGTGGCATCGAGCACTACCTGCACGTCGGTGCCGACGGTGGCTTCGTGTTTGATGTCGTCGGCACTCACAATGGCGAGGATTTTGGCGTCGGCGCTCGGCTGCTGATACCCGACAAAGGTGGTAGGAGCCAACCCGAGCTCAGCCCAGACATCAACATCGCCACCCTTTTTGAACTGCGCCACCGCACGTGAGCGTGAACGCTGCTCGTTCATGGCCGCATCAAAACCCGCCGCATCAACACTCATCCCTTGGTCGGCTGCAATTTTTTCAGTTAAATCGAGGGGGAAGCCGTCCGTATCCTTGAGTTTAAAGGCTTCGGCACCGGGGATGACGGTGCTCCCCTGTTGTTTGACGTGCTCAATCACAGCACCCAACTTAACCAGACCACCTGACAAGGTGCGCAGAAACTGCTGCTCTTCGGCATCCACTGTTTCCAAAATGAAGTCACGACGCGTGCGTAACTCGGGATAGGCGTCACCCATCAGGTCAACCACACGCTCTACCACGTTGGTAAAAAACGGCTTCTCGAAGCCAATCGTGCGCCCTTGGTAGACGGCACGGCGCAGAATGCGGCGCAACACGTACGAGCGCCCCGTATTACCGGGGAGCACGCCGTCTGCAATCAAAAACGCCACCGAGCGACTATGGTCGGCTACGGCACGATACGGCGCAAAATTGGCGCGGTAATCGCGCTCGCTTTTGCCACCCAGCCCCTTGATGCGGTCAATGAGATCCACGAATAAATCGGTGTCGTAGGTATTGTGCACACCCTGCAATACCATGGCCATGCGTTCGAGCCCCATGCCGGTATCCACGGATGGGCGGGGCAGCGGTTGCATGGTGCTCCGTTCGAACTGCATGAAGACGTTGTTCCAGATTTCAACGTAGTTGGGGTCATCGCTGTTGACCCCTTTGGCATTCATTTTGCTGAGGTCGTCACCCAAATACACGGTAATTTCCGAACAGGGACCACAAGGCCCTGTATCAGCCATCACCCAG
>JBEANH010000062.1:0-20241 GCA_041165505.1 Chloroflexota bacterium
GTGCCGTGTAACTGACCTGATTCCAGCCGATTTGTGGCACCTTGAGTTGCCCCGGAAAGCGGGTCACATTACCTCGAATAATCCCCAAACATGGGTGTGGCCCAAATTCATCACTCTGGTCGAGAAGCACTTGCATCCCCACACATATGCCCAGAAATGGTACACCACGGGCAACCGCATCTGCAATTGCTTCGTCGAGACCACTCTTGGTGAGTGTGTCCATCGTGTCACGGGTTGCCCCCACCCCAGGCAAGACCACTGCAGGTGCCTTGGCGACCACCCGTGGATCACTCGTGACTTCGAGCGCAACACCAAGATGGCGTAGTGCACGTACCACATTGGGGAGATTTCCCGCTCCATAATCAATCACCGCAAGCGCCATGGTCGTGTTTACTCCTTTTGTGCCATACACAGGGGATGATGCTGGTGTAACCAGCGTATCGTATCTGCACCAGCGTGTGCATCACTCGCCACTGCACCGATCCGGTCTGGTTGTGGTGTTTGACCAGCGAGCAGGCTCACGGTGGCGTGCACTCCCGCCGCCAGCGCATCGAGTTGATAGCCACCTTCGAGCACCACGGCCATGCGCCCCGCACAGTACTGTTGTGCCGTGTGCCATAGTGCCTGCACGATGGTGGCATAACCATTCACCGACAATGCACATGTGCCGATGGGGTCATCCCAATGCGCATCATACCCCGCCGAGACGAGGATGCATTCGGGGGCAAAGCGTACTAGGGCGGGGACCACTAGGTCGTGGTAGATGCGGGCATAGGCTTGGTCGCCACTGCCATGGGGGAGTGGAATGTTGAGCGTGCTCCCGTAGCCGGCATCACGCCCCATGGCATCACGCGCCCCACTAAACGGATAGAGTGGACTGGCGTGACTCGACACAAAAAGCACATCTGCATCCGCATAAAAATAGTCGTTTGTGCCATTACCGTGATGCACATCAATGTCTACCACCGCAACGCGTTTGATGCCGTATTGTCGCTGGAGATAGCGAGTTGCGATGGCCACGTTGTTGAAAAAACAAAATCCCATGTATTGGTCATGCACGGCATGATGGCCAGGCGGTCTGCCGAGGCTCATGGCCGGTGTCCCCATCATCATGGCATCCCCCGCTTGACATGCAGCAAAGGCGGCATCACACGCAGCCGCAAAACTGCCCCCCGTGATATAGGTGTCCGCAGCGAGGTGTGCATGGGTGGCACGCTGTTGACTCAACTGTTTGAATGACTCGACATAACTTGGACTGTGTACTGCATGGATGATATTTATATCCATGGGGTGCACCGAATGCATAGTTACACCAGCAATGGGATGTTGTGCGAAGAGCTCCATTACCGCATCAATACGCCCAGCATGCTCTGGATGCTGGGGGTGGGTATGCTGGGCATGCTGTGGTGTGGTAATCAACGAAACCGGCATGATTGTTACTCAACAATGTCACTACGATATAGTATAGCACTGTATGTTGAGCAATTAAGAATTATGAATTATGAATTATGACAATACCTACGCTAATCGAGGCCACACGTTGATTGTATGGCGGTGTATTGATACGCCCTTGCGCCAAAAATGCTCCCTCACGCGGGATGTTTAATCCATTCTGTACCACAGGCGGAAGTATGTTTAATACCATACCGCCCGTAATCCGCCGCATCGTCGGGGCGCATGATATTCGCCCGTAATCCGCCGCATCGTCGGGGTGCATGATATTCGCCCGTAATCCCTGCGCATCGTAGGGGCGAATAATATTCGCCCGTAATCCGCCGCATCGTCGGGGCGCATGATATTCGCCCGTAATCCGCCGCATCGTCGGGGCGCATGATATTCGCCCGTAATCCGCCCCATCGTAGGGGTGCATGATATTCGCCCGTAATCCGCCCCATCGTCGGGGCGCATGATATTCGCCCGTAATCCCTGCGCATCGTCGGGGCGAATATTATTCACGCAGGCAATTTTGGAAAAGCCATTTTTGTGCTCCGTGATTTTGGCGTAGGTATTGTTATGAATGCAGTGATGCCCGTGCATCACTCTAGGCGGCGATGGATGTGATCTAACACGCGTTGCAAATCATGGGGCAAGGGGCTGGTAAACGATACCGGCTGACCCGTGCGTGGGTGCACAAATCCGAGTGTGTGCGCATGCAAAAACTGCCGTTTGAGATGGATTGTGTGCAAATGCGCACCATACACAGGATCGCCAATAATCGGGTGGCGCATATGTTGACAATGCACGCGAATCTGGTGTGTGCGCCCGGTCTCGAGCGTTAAATCGAGGAGTGTGAGTTGTTGGAGCCGTTCGCGTACCTGCCAGTGTGTGCGTGCTGTGCGCCCACCAGCCACCACAGCCATGCGCATGCGGTCACGGGGGTGACGCGCAATTGGCGCATCAACGACGCCAGCATCAACGGAGAAACCACCTTCTACGAGGGCCACATACACTTTGTGCATATGTCGTTCGTATTGCTGTTGTTGCAGATGATTGAGTGCGGCATCGTGGCGGGCTACCACCAACACACCACTCGTATCGCGGTCAAGGCGATGCACAATCCCCGGCCGAATGCCGCCACCAATGTGCATCCCTGGGAAATGCCACAACAAGGCGTTGACCAGTGTGCCACGGGCATGCCCTGGGGCAGGGTGCACTACCATGCCTGCCGCTTTGTCCACCACAATGATGTCGTCATCCGCATAGAGTACCGTGATTGGCACGTTTTCGGCCACCAAATCGGTATCTACGGGTGGTGGCAGTTGCACGGCAATGCGGTCGCCCAGTTTGAGCGATTCTGCGGCGCGGGTCGGCTTATCGTTGCGGGTAATATGTCCCTGTTCAATCAGACGTTGTACGGCACTACGGGTCAGGTCGGCGACACTTTCGGCCACAAAGCGGTCGAGGCGTTGCCCTACCCCGTGCTCATCAACAATTACGAGCAGGGTATCGTCGTCATGCGTCACGGGGTGACTCGCGTGTCTCGTAGTACCAGGTTGCAATCACCAGGGCAATCACACTCACCGTGATCGCACTATCCGCCACATTAAAGATCCCGGGGAACCAGGTGACATGCACGAAATCGGTCACGTAGCCCTGCCGGATGCGGTCAATGATGTTGCCTACCGCCCCACCCACAATCCCGCCCACACAGAGTTGTACCACGGTGGTATGTGGCATCTGTGTGCGGTAGAGGTAGAGTGCGCCGATGCTGATAATAATGTTGATAATCGTAAAAAAGTGTGGTACGCCTTGGAACAGCCCAAAGGCCACCCCCGTGTTGTGGATGTAGGTCAAGTAGAGCCACGGTGGCAGAATGGGCATACTCGTGCCCACGACTGGACCGAGATTGCTTTCGATCCACCATTTGCTCAATCGGTCGAGCACATTGATGATGATGAACACGAGCAGTGGTATACGCCAATATCGGGTAAATTCTTGCATGAGCTGGTCTACTCCCTAGGCTGATTCAACAGTGCGATATCCGCCCACACTCCCCGGACTAAACGATTCCGCCAATGCACGCAATAAACTGGTGACGACGAGCATTTCTTCTTGAATAATGCGTTGAATCATGTCAGGAGTCGCCGACGTAAACGATTCACCGATATCGCTCCCACCACTCGCATAGATGACAATGTGTTGCACATCGCGTGACTCGCCCGAGCGGTAGCTTCGGCGGATTTCGATGGCGAGCATGTCGTGATCGGGCATCTGTTGAAACAGCTTACGGATGGTTTGGTTGACCACCGACGTAAACGTTTTGAGTAACTCGGTATCACTGCGTTTATCGTGACTATCAATGGTAACCGTATAATTCCACAGCAATTCCAACGGTGTTGAGGTTTTGCTGGTACTCGCATGTTGATGCTCAGGGCCCCACACAAAACTCAATTCGACCCACGGTGGCACATTGTGGTCGGTCAGGGGTTCCCCATGATCGGGAAAGATTTCGGCACGAAAGGTGCGTTCCAGGGTGGCCGGATTGATGCTTTCCGTGACGCCGTGTTCATGCAAGCCGGCTTCTTCCCAGGCATCTTCGATGGCATTGGCTAATTCTTCGTAACTGAGCAACGTGTTGTGTCCTCTATGCAAAGTACCTGTCTGTATTGTACTGTATTCAGCAGGTGTACACATGCAAATGTGGCAGTGTTATACTGAACAAAAGTCAGAAAGGGCACACATGAAATTCGGTGCACACGTCTCTACATCGGGTGGGCTGGCCCGCGCCTTTGCCAACGGCACGGCTGCAGGGTGCGACACGATTCAGATTTTTAGCAAAAACCAACAACAATGGCAGTCCAAACCGCTCAGTGATGCCGAAATCAGCGCATTCCGCCAGGCATCTGCCCAGAGTGGCATGGCACCGTTGGTTGTACACGACTCCTATCTCATCAACTTGGCCTCTCCCGACGACCTGCTCTTTGCCAAGTCCAAAAACGCCTTTCACGACGAATTGGTGCGCTGTAGCCAGCTGGGTATCCCCTATCTCGTCACGCATCCCGGCGCGCATGTGGGCAGTGGTGTGGACACCGGTCTCGCCCGCATCATCGCCGGGTTGGATGCCGTCTTGGCCATGGACGGCGCCCCTGACGTGACGGTACTCCTCGAAACCACTGCTGGCCAGGGTACCACCCTCGGGCGTTCATTCGCCGAGCTAGCCGCCATCATCGCTGGTAGCAAATACCCCGAACGCTTGGCCGTTTGTCTCGACACCTGCCATATTTTGGTGGCCGGTTACGAATTCCGCACCCCCGAAAGCTGTGCGGCCATGCTGGCGGAGTTTGATGCCACTATCGGTTTATCCCGCCTCAAAGTCATCCACGCCAACGATGCCCAAAAAGACATCGGTAGCCATCTCGACCGCCACACCCATATTGGCCAAGGATTTGTGGGGCTGGATGGGTTCCGCAATCTGATGCGCCATCCGGCGGTACGTGCCATCCCGTGGATTCTCGAAACACCCAAAGACACCGATCCCGACGACGATATTGCCAATTTGGCACGCTTGCGTGCCTTGGCGGAGGAGACTGCAGATGCAGCGTGATTTAGACCGCTTGATGGCCGAACGCCACCTCGATGCCATCATCGTTGAAGGCCCCGATGGACTGGGTGCCGCCAATCCCGCCTTCAACTACTTTGTGCGTGGTGCCCATCTGGTGGGAACAGTCATCAAAAAACGCGGCGAGCCGGCCATGCTCATCCACAGCGATTGGGAACGCCTGCAGGCCGAGGAAACAGGCCTGGTGTGTGTGTCGTCGAGCCGTTGGAACGTACGCGACATCATGAGCCGCATCCCCGACCGGCTCGGCGCCCGCGTCGAACTGCGCCGCCAGATGCTCAGCGACCTCGGCGTGCGTGGGCGTGTCGGATTGTACGGTACGGTGCAGGTGGGGCCGTTTTTGGCCATGCAACGCCTGCTCGAACGTGCCTTGCCCGACGTGGAATTTGTGGCCGAATACGACAAAGACATCCTCAGTGCCGCCCGCCTCACCAAAGATGAGGTCGAGGTTGAGGCCATGCGGGCGGTGGGGCGCAAAACGTGCGACGTGGTGCAGGCTGCCGTGGATTTCATCGCAGCGGGGGTGGCCGATGGCGACTACGTGTGTGACGCCCGTACGGGACGCCGCCTGACCATCGGCGATGTGCGCCAGGTGATTGACCGCGAATTGGCGGCACGGGGCATGGTCGGCGAGGGGACGATTTTTGCGCAGGGGCGCGATGCCGGTTTGCCCCATGCCCGTGGCGAAGACACGATGGAGCTCAAACGCGGCGAAGCCATCGTCTTTGACATCTTCCCCAAAGACGCCTCCGGCTATCACCACGACATGACACGCACCTTTGCCATTGACTACGCACCACCTGCCCTGCAACAACTCTACGACGACGTCTTGGGATCGTTCCACGCCGTCATCCAGGAGTTTGAAGCGGGTGCCCCCACCAAACCCTACCAAACGTTGGTGTGCAACTACTTTGCCGAGCGCGGTCACGAGACCATTGCCACCAAGTACCCCATCGAAGAGGGATACATCCATTCGCTCGGCCACGGGTTGGGGCTCGAAGTGCACGAAGACTTCGGCTTTCCGTCGCTCGCCGATCGAGGTGATGTGCTCGTCCCGGGGGCGGTATTTACCGTGGAGCCCGGTTTGTACTATCCGAGCCGGGGCATGGGGGTACGCATCGAAGACACCTACTGGTGCCGTCCTGACGGGCAATTCGAAAGCCTGACTGATTTTTCCAAGGAGCTTATCATCACGCTGAAAGGTCAGCGTCAGTGATGTGCGTGGTATACTGCCTATAGCTCTGTTTGTGAACGGGATGCGGTGATTATGCGAATTTACAAAGCCAAGGCGCCCATGCGCATTGGGTTCTTTGGGGGTGGCACCGATGTCAGCCCCTACGCCGAAGAACACGGCGGCAAGGTCTTGAATTGTACCATTGACAAATATGTGCGCTGCATGATGCGCTTTAGCGATGATGGTGCGGTGACCATTCGTTCACTCGACCTCGAAGAAGTCAGTCGCAACGTGACAGGCCACTGGGACGGCAAATTGAGCCTGCCACAGGCGGTGCTCGATGCCATGCCCGAGGCGCGTGGCGTGGAAGTTACCATGTTCTCGGATGTGCCGCCGGGCAGTGGGCTCGGCTCGTCGTCGGCGTTGGTGGTGAGCATGCTCAAACTCATGGGTGAAGCCTTCCACAAGCCGATGACCCCCCACGAGCTGGCCGAGCTCGCCTTTCGCATTGAGCGTGTTGACCTGGGCATTCCTGGTGGGCGCCAAGACCAATATGCGGCTGCCTTTGGTGGCATGAGCGTCTACCACTTCGGCAAGAACGGCGTAATCGTCGAGCCGGTGTTGAGTGACCCTTCTGCGTTGCTCGAGTTGGAAAGTAGCCTGCTCATCGGCTATATCGGGAGTCGCAAACTGCTCACCGAACAGCTCGTCAAAGATCAAGTGTCACGCCTCAAGCAGGGGGACACGTTGCGCTACCACGACGAAACCAAGGCGTTTGTGGATGAATCCGTCAAACTCTTGCGGGCCAAACGCATTGCGGATTTTGGGCGCTTGCTCCACGACGCCTGGGAAGTCAAAAAGGCCTTTTCGCCCTATATTGCGCCCCCCGTGGTAGACGAAATCTACGCCAAAGCCCGTCAGCATGGGGCATGGGGTGGCAAAATCACCGGGGCGGGTGGTGGCGGATTCATGGTGATTGCGTGTCCGTTTGAGCGGCGTCTCGAAATGGAGCGGGTGCTCAACGCGGCAGGCATGCAGGTGCGCCACTTCTCGTTTACCACGCAGGGTGTGCACGCGTGGCACATTGACACCGACGACTAACACGCGTCAGTTATACCGATTCATGGCAGAAATCATGCCGTGTTCGATGATGTGCGTCAGCGCATCGCTGGCCGTGTGATTGAGCTGGGGGATGGTTGTTGCTTCGTCGCCCGCAAATTTGCCGAGCACGTAGCCGTAGGCATCCCACCCAGCCGGCACCTTGCCGATACCGACGCGCAGGCGCGCAAACTCGCTACTTCCCAAGAGTTGCACTATTGAACGCATGCCGTTGTGTGTGCCGGCACTGCCTTTTTCGCGGAGCCGCAGACTGGCAAAGGGCAGGTCGAGATCGTCGTAGACAATCACCACCTGGTTGAGCGGGACTTTGTACCAGTTGACCAAGCCACTCACGGCAATCCCGCTCCGATTCATGTATGTTTGAGGCCACGCACAGATGACCTTGTGCCCAGCAATGGTGCCACTACTTAGCTTGGCTTGGGCACGCGTGCCCGCACTCTGGAGCGCATGTTTGGCGGCGAATGCATCAAGTACCTCAAAGCCGATGTTGTGGCGGGTATTGACATATTGTGCACCTGGATTCCCGAGACCAACCAACAACCACGTACTCATGCGTGCCTCTGCATCGTGCGCATCATCATCGTCGTCATCATATACATCTTTTTGATTATACCGTACTGCGCTGACTTTGTGCAGGCAACAGTGTGTGCACGGAGTGATGGGGTATAATAGGCGTAAGACCATCGTTGCCACAGTGGGATGCGCCATGACGACTGAAATTTTCCCAGTACCCGAATGGGTATCTGATGCAGTGTTCTATCAGATTTTTCCTGATCGGTTTTGTAAAAGCAGTAAAAACCCGCACGTTGCCGCCTTTGCACAATGGGGGACGATCCCCACACAGCATTGTTACATGGGTGGGGATTTGTACGGCATCGAAGTCCAGATTCCGTATCTCAAAGAAATGGGCATCACGGCGTTGTACCTGACTCCGATTTTTGTTTCTGCGAGCAACCATCGTTATCACACCGACGACTACTATCATGTGGACCCGTTACTCGGTGGTGATGCGGCCTTGCGTTCGCTCCTCGACAAAGCGCATGCCGCAGGAATCAAAATCATGCTTGATGGCGTGTTCAATCACTGCGGACGTGGGTTTTGGCCGTTCCATCATGTAGTCGAAAACGGCGCTGATTCACCGTATCGTGACTGGTTCATCATCGAATCCTTTCCGTTGTTCCCCTACGATGACACTCAGCCTGCCGGCTATGCGAGCTGGTGGGATATCCGCGCTCTGCCCAAACTAAACGTGGCCACGCCGGCGGTACGCCGGTTTTTGCTGGATGTAGCAGTGCACTGGATTACATTCGGTATTGACGGCTGGCGTCTCGATGTGCCCAATGAAATTGCCGATCACACCTTCTGGCGCGATTTCCGCGTGGCGGTCAAGCGTGCCAATCCTAACGCATACATTGTTGGGGAAATCTGGGATGATGCGACGCCTTGGCTCGATGGGACGCAATTTGATGCAGTGATGAATTATCCCGTACGCACCCTGCTCGTTGATTTCTTTGCAACCCGCGCCATTGGCGTACAGCAGTTTACTGCGGGTATCGAACACGAACTCCAACGCTATGCACGCGACCATGTAACGAGTGCATTCAACGTGATTGGTAGCCACGACACGGAACGCTTTTTGACACTGGCCGCACACAACGTGGGTGCGCTCAAAACGGCCATGCTCTTTTTGATGACATATGTCGGTGCCCCGTGCATCTACTACGGTGATGAAATAGGTCTAACCGGTGGCAAAGATCCCATGAATCGAGCCGCTTTTGACTGGGATGTGCAACACTGGAATCAAGAGATCCGCGAATGGGTGCGTAGCTGTGTCGCATTACGCCAGCGGTTTGCGGCGTTGCGACAGGGACAGCTGACAATGATTCATGCCCGTGAAAGTGGGCGCACGTTGGCGTATGCGCGCATGCTCGACCGTGAAATTCTCGTTGTGGCACTCAATGCAAGTGATGACGATGCAGCACTCGATATACTGCTGAGTGGTCTAGGGATTGACGATGAAATGCTGATGCACGACCAGCTGAGTGCCTGGAGTTACGTGGTCACCAACCAACGCATCCAGCGAGTCAAAGTCCCTGCCAATGGCGGTGCCGTGTTGCTGGTTTCTCGTCGTTAGCGTTCCACCCCAATAATCTGTGTAATATCACTCACCCCATCACGGCGGAGTAATCCGGCGAGTGCCCACGACAGGTGTGCGGCAATGGCCGGACCGTAGTAGACCATGGCCGTGTAGAGTTGTACCACACTTGCACCCGCTTTGAGGCGAGTGTAGACGTCGGCCGCCGTGCTGATTCCTCCCACACTGATGAGTGGAATTCGGCCTGCGGTGAGTCGGGCCACATGGCGCAGTGTTGCCAGTGAGGCATCGCGCAAGGGTGCGCCGCTCAATCCGCCGCTTTCGTGGGCGAAAGGGCTCGTTAGCGTGGCTGGGCGTGCCACGGTGGTGTTGGTTGCAATAATTCCAGCAATCCCGGCTGCTAGTGCCGTGTCAACGACCTGTTCAAGTTGGTCGGCACTCTCGTCGGGTGATATTTTGAGGAAAATCGGTCGTTGCCACTGGTTGGCGTCGCGGAGTGCCGTCAAGAGCTCGTGCAGGGCGTGTGTTTCGTGGAGTTGGCGTAGTCCAGGTGTATTGGGTGACGAAATATTGACGGCCACGTAGTCAGCAAGTGGTGCAAGGCGCTGGAATGCGGCGAGATAGTCGGCAGTCGCCTGGGCGAGCTCGGTGTCGCGATTTTTGCCAATATTGATCCCAATCGGCAGTGAGCGTGGGCGTTGTACGAGGCGCGCTGCGACCACATCCATGCCTGCGCTGTTAAAGCCCATGCGGTTTATCAGCCCGGCATCTGCAGGCAAGCGAAACATGCGTGGTTTGGGGTTGCCTGCTTGGGGGCGAGGTGTGACGGTGCCTACTTCGATGTGGCTGAAGCCGAGTAGGGCCATGCCATGTGTGATATCCGCATGTTTGTCGAATCCGGCAGCGAGCCCGATTGGGTGCGCAAACGTCATCCCAGCAATCTGTTGACTTAGTCCCTGTGTGGCTGGACGGAAGAGGCGCCGTAACATGGCCGCCATGCCGGGCGTGTGACTCGCCATACGGAGCAACGCTGCTGTGCGTTCATGGGCGACTTCTGCATCCAACGAAAACAGTGCATTGCGCAACAGCGGATAAAGCATGATAACCCCTACTCGTAAAAATCCCACGTGTGGGCATTATACGCACATTTTCTGCAATCACGCTATTCGGCGTTGACATTGTGTGCGCCATAGCGTACAATGCAAAGCACGTCGGGGCGTGGCTCAGCCTGGTAGAGCGCACGGTTTGGGACCGTGAGGTCGTGGGTTCGAATCCCTCCGCCCCGACCATATGCACAATGACCTGCGCTCATGCGCGGGTTTTTTGTTGTGTGCGTGTGGCAACGGTAATACGGATGCGCTCGGGTTGTGGTCACCGATAGCGCACCGGAATGAGATCGTCCTTCGTGGCTGACGCATCCCCCAAGCCGAGTGGAATCACATCATCGTGTCGTATCGTTGGAGCATATCTATGCACAGTTCTGTGACGCTCATCCAACAAGCCGCTGCGCAGATCGCCACCGTACAGACTGCCCATGGCGTGGTGGCAGACGTAGGATGTGCCCTCGAAAGCAGTACGGGGCAACTCTTTTATGGGGTCTGTGTGGGGCGTGATTTGGGGAGTATTTGCGCAGAACGGAGTGCGATTGCAACCATGATTACGGCGACGCGCACATACCATATCAAGCGCATTGTTGCGGTGTGGAAGGATGCCGAAGGTGCCATTTTTGTAATCCCCCCCTGTGGCCATTGCCGGCAATTCATGGTGGATGTACACCCACAGAATGTGTACGAGACCCAGGTGATTTTGAGCCACGATATCGTTGTGCCATTGGCCACCTTGTTGCCGTACCACGACTGGTGGCAGAAACAACCAGCACAGCTCGATACCGTGCATTGAAACAAACGCCCAGTGGTATACGTCATGTGTATGGTGCGGTATCATGAAGTGCTCATCGAGTTGTAATCCTGAGCCTACTTGACAGATTTTTTAATATCGCTTTATACTAAATTTTACACCGCACTTTTAGGTGCGGCTCTTTATCGCTTCAAGGGAGCGTACGACGAGTCTTTGTGGAACGATGCGGCGAGCGTAAGCACGCCGCCTTCATATCGCCGAATTTCAGGGTAAGGACTACGGGAACATCATGAGTCTGACATTCGACGACGCAACAAACCATGGCTTGCCAGTGGTGACGAACGCAGTTCAGCGTGTGACTGATGACGTGCGTAAATCGCATGGAGTAGCCTCAGGAGACGGATTGTTTACCACACAAAAGGAAGAAACCGAAATGTCTGTATTGCCCGATGACATGTTGCTCGACGATGAAGTCGAATCTACCGTAACGGAAAGCGATTTCATTGACGCCGATTTGTCAGTGGGCTCGTTGCCTGATGCCGTGCAGTATTATCTGCAGGCCATTGGGCGCACAGCATTGTTGAATTCCAAGCGCGAAATCGAGTTAGCCCGCAAAATCGAAGTGACGTCGTTGCTCGAATCCGCAAAAAGCACTGTTACTAGCACCGTGCATGCCGAGCAAATCACGGACATGGCATGGAGCGTGTTGCACGTGTTGATGCAGTCGTGGCCAGTCTGGCAAACGGCGAAGTCGTTGTTGCAACAGGTGCTAGACGGCGAAATCGTGATGCCGTTGTCTACCCAAACGACAATTGAAATGTTTTATGCGCTCAACAACCAACAGCGCATGGAATATTTTCGCTTGCGTGAAGCATGGGTGCGTGCCAATACCCCCGGTGAAACAAAAAGCATTGATGGCGAGCGTATGCGTGAGCTGTGTGATGCGTTTGATACGCAGGTCAAGCGGGTGGCAAGTGCGTGGCAAGTCATGCCCAGTGCCGTACACCAGACCCTCGAAAAGAATCAACTCGAGACACTCGCCGACCCCTTTGTACAGACTGCCGAGCTGAGCAAAGTCTTTGCACGTGCGGAGCAGCAAGGTGTCACGGCCCGTGAAGAACTGACCGAAGCCAATTTGCGTTTGGTAGTGAGTATCGCCAAAAAATATGTCGGTCGTGGTCTGTCATTGCTCGACCTCATCCAAGAGGGGAACATTGGGCTGATGCGTGCCGTTGAAAAGTTCGATTGCTGGAAGGGGAACCGCTTTTCGACGTACGCCACGTGGTGGATTCGCCAGGCGGTTACGCGTGCCATCGCTGAGCAGGGGCGCACCATCCGCTTGCCCGTCCACATGGGGGAGTCGTTTAGTCAGGTCAAACGTGTAGTAGACCGCTTGTCGCAACAACTCGAGCGCAACCCGACACCCGACGAAATCGCCAAAGCGTTGGAGATGCCCGTTGATCGCGTGGTGCACATCCTCGAGTCCGCACGACAACCGATTTCGTTGGAAACACCCGTCGGTGATGACAACGAACACACGCTTGGTGAATTTCTCGAAGATGATGTGATGCAGACACCTGTCGAGTTTGCGTCTCGCCAGATGTTGCGTCAGGATTTGGTGACCGCCCTCAACAAACTGACCGAGCGTGAGCGCCGTATTATTGATATGCGCTATGGCTTGGCCGATGGGCGACGGCGCACCCTCGAAGAGGTTGGACAAGACTTGGGGATGACGCGTGAGCGTGCCCGCCAAATCGAATCTGAAGCATTGCGTCGGTTGCGCACCACGGATATCGGTCAGCACCTCAAAGATTACCTCGAATAGGGATGTACCGCGTGTAGCGTCAAACGCCGCCCAGGTGAGCCTGGGCGGCGTTTGTTTTTGCGTGTTGCACGGTTAGATTTCGTGGCGCAAGGCTGCACCCACAAAATCACGAAAGAGGGGATGGGGGCGTGTGGGGCGCGATTTGAGTTCGGGATGAAACTGAGTGCCCACATACCACGGATGGTCGCGTAATTCGATGATTTCCACTAGCCGGTTATCCGGAGATTGGCCACTAATCACCAGCCCGGCGGCTTCGAGTTGGGTGCGATATTTGTTGTTGAACTCGAAGCGGTGGCGATGGCGTTCTGAAATGCTGTTGGCAGCGTAGGCGGCAGCCGCATGACTCCCCGGGGTGAGTACGCACTGATACGCACCGAGCCGCATCGTGCCACCCTTGTTGGTGATTGAGACTTGGTCGTGCATCAGGTCAATGACTGGATTGGTGGCGCGCGGGTTAAATTCCGAGCTATTGGCTTCGGCGTCATCGAGTACGTGGCGTGCAAAGGCGATGGTGGCACACTGCATCCCCAAACACAAGCCAAAGTAGGGAATCTTGGCAGTCCGCGCATAATCGGCTGCAATGATTTTGCCCTCGATGCCACGATCGCCGAATCCGCCGGGTACCAGAATCCCGTGGACATCACCCAAGAGCTCGGCCACGTTTTGGCTGGTGACGCGTTCGGATTGAATCCAGCGAATATTGACTTTGACGCGGTGATGAATCCCGGCATGTCCGAGCGCTTCCATCACACTCAGATATGCGTCGTGAAGCTCCACATACTTGCCGACCAGTCCGATGGTGATTTCGGCGTGAGGCGTGGTAATGCGTTCGACGAGTTGTTGCCACTGTGCCAAATCAGGTGTGGCCGCATGCAAATCGAGTCGTCGGCAGATATATTCACCGAGCCCGTATTCTTCGAGGCGTAGCGGTACGGCATAAATGGTATTCACCGTCTCCATGGGAATGACTGCTTCACGGTCTACATCGGCAAAGAGGGCAATTTTTTCGCGTATGTCATCGGTAATGGGGTGATCAGCACGGCAGATGATGATGTCTGCCGAAATGCCGACGCGGCGGAGTTCCATGACGGAGTGTTGTGTTGGCTTTGTTTTGACTTCGCCTGTGGCACCGATATGCGGCAATAATGTGACATGGATGTAGAGGACTTGATCGCGGCCAATGTCTTTGCGCACCTGCCGGATTGCCTCCAAAAAGGGCAACCCTTCGATGTCTCCCACGGTGCCGCCGATTTCCACAATCACCACATCCGCATTACTCTGCCGTGTTGCAGCAAAGATGTGACTCTTGATTTCGTTGGTGATATGCGGGATGACTTGAATCGTACCACCGAGATAGTCACCACGGCGTTCTTTTTGGATGACAGAGGAGTAGATTTGACCGGTGGTCACGTTGCTCACCCGTGTCAGATTCTCATCAATGAAACGCTCGTAGTGGCCCAGGTCGAGGTCGGTTTCGGCCCCATCATCGGTCACAAAGACTTCACCGTGTTGGTAGGGTGACATGGTGCCCGGGTCCACGTTGATATACGGGTCGAGTTTTTGCACGGATACGCGAATCCCGCGACTTTTGAGTAGTCGGCCGAGTGATGCCACCGTAATTCCCTTGCCGACAGACGAAGCCACCCCTCCGGTCACAAATATGTATTTGGTCATTGCTCGTGGCGCTCCTCTCGCCTACCACACAACAACACGAGGGGAAGCATTCTTCCCCTCGAGTAACTGACGCAGATGACGGCGTTTTCACGTGTCACATTAGTATAGCACACCATCGTCTAGGCAACGGCAGTGGGGCGTAACAGCACCACGCGTGCAGCAGTACCTTCTGGGGGCAACGCGCTACTCGAAATCGTGAGCTTTTCTTCGAAGACTGGCTCCTTGACACCCATTTCGTTCAAAAACCGGTCAATGGGATCGAGGGGCAGGTCGAGAATGGCTTGTGGTCCCGCATAGTGCATCGGAATCACAATCCGTGGCTCGAGTTGCGCAATGACTGCCACCGCTTCGCTCGCATTGAGTGATTCGTTGCCACCCACAGGCACAAACAACACATCAATATCGCCGATTTCTTCAATTTGTGCCGAAGTGAGCTCGTGCCCGAGATCGCCGAGGTGGGCAAACGCCATGTCGTCAATGTGAATCACAAACACCGTATTGCGGCCCCGTTCGGCGCCACGTTTTTTGTCGTGGTAGGTGCGTACCCCAGTGATGAGTACCCCACCAACTTCGTATTCGCCAGGACCGTCAAAGGTGTTGAGCCGCTCACGGATGGGGCGAACCGCCCCGGTGTTGGCGTGATCAGCATGGTAGTGGCTGACAGTGACAACACTCGCCGTGGGGCGCCCAATGTCATACCCGCTCGACCGGTCACAAGGATCCATGACGACCGCGCCGTCACGCCCACGAATGCGAAAACAGGAATGGCCAAGATAATGCACGTCAGGCATGAATAACTCCCACACACACAACACTTCTACTTCTCATGTCTATTGTAACTGATAAATCAAAATGAAAAATGTAGCATGGGTGGTGATAATGATGTGTCACAACATACCACATGCACAAATCAACAAAACATCCACATATCCACGTGCATCATTGGCATCATTGACATCTATGTTCTTTCGGTGATATCCATGGGCATCATTGGCATCTATGTTCTTTTGGTAAACCGCATGCATCATAGCCATCATTGACATCTATGTTCTTTCGGTGACACGCAGAGGCGCCACATCCCATGTGCACAAATCAACAAAACATCCACATATCCACGTGCATCATTGGCATCATTGATATCTATGTTCTTTCAGTGACACGCAGAGGTGCCACAGCCCATGTGCAGGAGGCAACAAAACAGATATCCACGTGCATCATTGGTATCATTGGCATCTATGTTCTTTCGGTGAAAAGCAGAGACGCCACAGCCCATGTGCAGGAGGCAACAAAACAGATATCCATTGGCATCATTGGCATCTATGTTCTTTCAGTGACACGCAGAGGCGCCACATCCCATGTGCAGGAGGCAACAAAACAGATATCCATTGGCATCATTGATATCTATGTTCTTTCAGTGACACGCAGAGGTGCCACATCCCATGTGCAGGAGGCAACAAAACAGATATTCATTGTCATCATTGGCATCATTGGCATCTATGTTCTTTCGGTGACACGCAGAGGCGCCACAGCCCATGTGCAGGAGGCAACAAAACAGATATTCATGTGCATCATTGATATTTATGTTCTTTCAGTGACACGCATGCATCATTGGCATCTATGTTCTAAGGGGTATCCCTGTCCAGCTGCTGTTCGCTACGATGACTGATGTAATTCCTGCCAGACGGTCGTGAGTGCATGACGAATAGCACTACTATCAAATCCGAGATGATGTGTGCTGTTCAGTGCTGCGATGGTATCGTTGTCAATGCCGTGACGACGCAAATCGGTGCGAATGGCACCAGCGCCACGATGTTGCATGCGCTGGCGTTGTTCGACAAGGTAATTGGCAAAGGCGGCATCATCAATCAGCCCCCGCTCACTGAGCAGCGCACAGACGGCAGTGATTGTTTCTGGTGAAAAACCACGTTGGCGCAGGCGGTCAGTGAGCTCGCGTTGGCTCCGAGGCCGGAGTTCGAGGAGGCGCAAGGCGGCCTGCTTGGCTTGGTCGAATGCCACCGACGTCATCAGCCGCGCAATGGTTGCATCATCAAGATGTTGGCCCACGAAAAGTGCTTCGTGGGCCAACACGTCGAGACTAATGCCGAGGGCAAATTCGCCGTTGATTTCGAGCGAGACACGCTGACTATCGCGCACCTGTGCCCGAATGGCGGTAATCACCCCTGGTGTGGGTGCCGGGTTATTCTTCGAAGAAGGCATCGCCGTCGTCTGCAGTATTGGCTGCGGCCTTGACTGGGGTGACGGTGCCACGCTCCATGGCTTGTACCTTGATGAGGCGCTCGATTTCGTCGAGCAACACGGGATTCTCCGACAGGAACTGCTTGGCATTTTCGCGTCCCTGGCCGAGCCGATCTTCACCCAAGTAGAACCAGGCACCACTCTTGCGGATAATTTCCATTTCGGTGGCGAGGTCGAGAATACATCCTGAACGGGAAATCCCCTCGTTGGCCATGATGTCGAACTCGGCTTGGCGGAAGGGTGGTGCAACTTTGTTTTTGACGACTTTGACACGTACGCGACTACCGATGGGGTCGGTGCCACTTTTGAGTGTCTCAATGCGGCGAATATCGAGGCGAATTGATGCATAAAACTTGAGCGCCTGCCCACCAGTGGTGGTTTCGGGTGAGCCGAACATGACGCCGATTTTCATGCGCAACTGATTGATGAAAATAACCACTGCCTTGGATTTGCTAATGGCACCCGACAATTTGCGCAACGCTTGGCTCATCAGACGGGCCTGCAACCCGGGCAACGAATCACCCATGTCGCCTTCGATTTCGGCACGGGGAACGAGCGCAGCCACCGAGTCAACGATGATGACATCTACGGCATTGGAGCGTACCAGGGTTTCACAGATTTCGAGTGCTTGCTCGCCGAAGTCGGGTTGTGAAACCAACAACGATTCCACGTTGACACCACAGCGTGAAGCGTAGGCTGGGTCAAAGGCGTGTTCTGCGTCAATGAATGCGGCCACGCCACCCGCTTTTTGGGCCTGTGCAACGATGTGCTGTGCCAGGGTGGTCTTCCCACTTGATTCGGGGCCGTATATCTCAACGACACGTCCACGGGGTACCCCACCCACACCCAACGCAATGTCGAGCGCAATCGCACCGGTGGGGATGACGTCAATGGCCAAACGACTGCTCGCTTCGCCCATTTTCATGATTGAGCCCTTGCCGTACTTACGGTCAATTTGGCTCATGGCAGCCTGAAGCGCCTTGTCTTTCTCGGTTTCGCCAGCGGTAGTGGTGGTTGAGGCTGGTGCTGCTTTTGCCATAACTCGTGTTCTCCTGTGTGTGGCCGGTAATGACCGGCACTCTCGTCCCTGCAGACCTGTCATGGAACCATGACGAATGTAGAATAGCACAAAAGTTCTACCAACGCAATAGGGGAATTGCAATATGGTACACTTGCTATAGATGAACGGGCGTGGCAGGGGTAATCGGATGCGTAATCAGCCGTTTGGCAACGATCAATTGTTACTTGGGGTGGCCTGTCTCTTGGTGGCCGCTGCCCTGCTATGGTTTGTAGTTGACGATAGTAGCGTGCCACAACCTGTTGCTGACCAAGGCGTTGCAACGGCAACGGCGACTGTCTCGCCCTCGCCCGTCTTTACCGCACTTGCAAGCGTACTTCCTACGGATACCCGTGAGCCCACAAGTGAACCCACGGCGACCATGGATGTCATCCTCATCACTCCAGCAGATGGTTTTGCAGGACAAACACCCATTGGCACCCCCCCCGACTTCAATCCGGTTGAGCGTACATTGACCTCAGAGCCGACCTATACGCCAGAACCCACCTATACGCCGGAGCCGACCTATACGCCAGAACCCACCTATACGCCGGAGCCCACATTCACCCCAGAGCCGACCTTTACCGCTACTGCGATTCCGCGCCCCATGGATATTCTCAGGGGGACAGTGCGTTGGCGTGGCGATGTGCTCGTCAGCAAAGATACGCTGGTCAGTGCTGGTGCAACACTCATCATCGAACCAGGGACGACGGTGCGTTTCGATACGGGGATTGCGCTCTACGTGGATGGCTCACTGCAGGCGGTTGGGCGTGCTGATGCGCCGATTACGCTGACTGCATTGCGGTTCCCGTGGGGTGGGGTATTTGTGCGCCCCAAGGCAACGGCACTCTTTGACACGACTACGATGAGCCGGGCAGGTGCCATGGGGACCGCGTTGTATGCCGAATCCGCATCACTAACACTGCGTAATACTACGCTCAACAGCAATATCGGGCAAATGATTGTGACCGATGGCGTAACGACCATCCAGCAGAGCGTGTTCCGTGACAATACCCTGCCCTATGGCGCCATGATTGATGTGGCCGTGGCAACGACGGGGACACTAGTCGTAGAAAACTCGCGGATTGGTCCCAACAGCCAGGTTGCCGGTGGGTCAGCACTGGCAGTTGTAGCACCAAATACAACGAGCACGCTCCGTATGACGTTGAGTGGTTCGATTTTTACGAGTAGCAGTGGGAGCAATCTGCTTATCAATAGTGCGGTGCCCGTGGACGGTGCCATTCAGTGTAATGCGTTTGCGTCGGGTGCCATCGGTGTGCAGATGCGCAGTACGCTACCGCAGGTGCCTGGCATTGGCATCGCCTTGCGCAACAACGCATTCGAAGGGCATAGTGCCGAATTTAGCGGAGCACGTGGCGCCACCAGTGATGTGGCCGTGGATGCCCAAGGCAACTGGTGGAATAGTAGTACGGGGCCATATGACCCCAAACGGTATGCGGCTGGCAAAGGTGAACCCGTCGGCAGTAACGTGGTCGCCGATGCCTGGCTGACCACGCGCCCTGCATGTGCTCCAACCCCATGACACGCGTTGTATCACTGACACAGATCCTCGATACGGCCATTGCCCAGCAGGTGTTCCCGGGGGCGGTGGTGGCCGCATTGACGGTGGCGCGTGGGCGCTTTGGCTATGACGCAGATAATCCGCTGGTGCACACTGATACTTGCTACGACCTGGCGTCGTTGACCAAAATTGTGACGGCTACGGCGGTGTTGCGTCTGTGTGCACAGGGCGTCCTGGCGCTGGATACGCCGGTGCGTAGTTTGTTACCACAAAGCCAGGCGCATGATGTCACTATCTCGCATCTGCTCACCCACACCTCGGGGCTCGATGTGCGCTTGTCAACGGCGGCCAGCGCCGGTGCCGACGCCTTGTGGCAGGCGGTATTTGCCTGTGCGCCCACACAGGTGCCGGGGAGCCGGGTGGCCTATGCCAACGTCAACACGCTCCTGCTGGGGCGCATCCTCGAGCAAACCTGTTACCTGCCACTGGCCAGCGTGCTCACACAGCAGGTGCTGGCTCCGGCCGGCATGACACGCACGCGCTTTGCGCCGGCACCTGCCGACCATGCGGCCATTCCACCGACTGAAATGACTGCTGCGCGGG
>JBEANH010000063.1:0-15958 GCA_041165505.1 Chloroflexota bacterium
GGGTTCGCGCAACGACATGTCACGGATGTGCACCGCATCATCGTTGGCCGACAAGAGTGGATTATCTGCGACGATTTCTTCGCTGAGGCGTTCGAGTGCTGTACCAAGCGCCCGAATCTGCTCTTTTTCAGCCATAAATGATGCCAATTCACGCCCACGTTGCGCCTGAATATAAAACGTGCGTTGACCTGGCTTGCCGACCGTGCCCACTGTCAAGAGATGTGCAGGATCAAAATCAAAGAGGTATTTCATAGTGTTGTAGCTGGTGCAGGTGTTGTTGCATCAGGTGCTGGCGCCACAGGAGGTGGCGGGCACAGATGTGCAAGGCTTCCTACATCGTTATAGGCGAGTAAGCGTGGACCAACGGTGGTAAAGCGAAAAGCGGTCACAGAGCACGTTGCGATTTCGAGACGCTGAAAGAGATCCATGTGCATGCCGATATAGTATGCACACGCCAATTTGATGAGATCGGCGTGTGACACCACGGCAAACACGTCGTGTTCACCATGAGCGGAGCGTAACTGATCGAGTGCCTGCACCATGCGCATTTGGGGACTTTGAGCTCGGCTCCCTGCCATTCACCATAATCAACTTCGCGCAAGGCGGGTACCTGCGTAATCGTCATCTCACGTTCCTGCACAATGGCTTGCGCAGTCTCCATGGTGCGGTCGAGTGGGCTGGCATATACGGCTACCAACGGAATGTCGTGCAGGCGTTGTGCCACGGCCTGTGCTTGCTGGCGCCCCACATCGTTGAGGTGAATACCGGGGATACGCCCGGCCAAACGCCCATGCACCCAGTCGTTGGCCCCATGACGAATCAATAGCATGGTCGTCACGTTCGCGCTCCTCTCAACTCTTGTTTACCTATCCATCATACCAAAAAACAGACACACCATCTGCTAGCGCGACTCAGAGAGGTCGCGCTGGTTGATGGACAACCGGGCCAACAAGCCCATCACCACGAAGTTCATCAGGACGGCAGAGCCACCATACGACACAAACGGCAACGTGATGCCAGTGAGTGGGATGAGTCGCACATTCCCACCAATGATGATAATGGTCTGTACCGCCAAAATCGTGGTACACCCCACGGCCAATAGCTGCTCAAACATCGAAAATCGCCCGGTAAGACGCATGGCGATGCCATAGCCGCGTACCGCCAACAGCAGATACCCCATCAGCACCCCCACGGCACCGACCATGCCCAGCTCTTCACCAATACTCGTAAAGATATAGTCGGTATGGGCTGCAGGCACGATCCCGGGGATCCCTTGGCCAATTCCACTCCCCAATACCCCACCCGATGCCAGTGCATAAATGGATTGCACCGACTGATAGCCGCGTGCATGACTCCACGGGTCAATCCACAGTGCTGCACGGAGCTGTACCACATCCAGGTACTGATATAGCACAATAGCCCCTAACGCAAATGCGATGAGCCCCAACACCGCATACAAGCTCCGCCCCGTAGCCACATAGAGCATCGCCAAAAAAACGGTATACAACATCAATGCGGCACCAAGGTCGTGTTGGATGACAATCAAGACCATGGCCAATCCCCACATGACCAACAGTGGTACCATGGCCTGAATCGAGGGCAGATGGAAACTGATGAGTGGTGTTGTGCGTTGTTTCCAGCCCCCTTTGTACCAACGCCACCCATACCAACGAAACTCTTCCCCGCGAATCAGTTGTTGGCGCTGTTCGTCGAGATACGATGCCAAAAAAATCACCAACGTGAGTTTGAGTAGCTCAGAGGGTTGGAAGTAGAGCGAGCCGAATTTGAGCCACGCTTTGACACCACTGCCGTTAGGGTCCGCCCCAAACAAAAAAGTGGCAAGAATGAGCAACAGACCCAGCGACATCCAGGCGTAGCGGTAGTGCGCCAAGTGATCAATCAGCGTCATACGTGTGCGCCGCACCAACAGCGTATCCCATGGCACGAGCACAATTAACCCGAATACGGTAATCCCCAGCATGGTCCAGACGGCTTGCCGGACATCAATATTGGGGTATGTGCCAGGGTAGAGCACTTGCAGGCTTTGATCGAGACGTGCCGTAAACAAGAGCCCCATACCACTAAAAAATGCTGTCAAGGGCAGAATCAACTGGTCAACACGGGGTTGATAGCGGTGCATCAACAGCGACAGAATCACGAAACACAACAACGGCACCATGGATGGCCACAAAATACGAAACACGCCACGCGCCGTGGGCTCGAGCTGTGAGCTCCCAGTGGTGAGGGTGAGTTGGATGTATCCCAGTGCAAATATCACTAATACCAGTGCGAGCAAGACGAGCTCGTCAAAACGCACATGTCGCACATGCCGGTATATGCGCTGAATCATGGTATACCTCCTCACCACTAGCCTACCATAGATGCCACATCAGACAACAAGACGCGCACACCAGCATGCTGCCAGTGTGCGCGTCAAGACATCACCCGCTACACGTTGAACAAGAAGTGGCAGATATCACCATCTTTGACGATGTACTGCTTCCCCTCGAGACGAACCGTGCCCTGCTTTTTGGCTTCGACCATCCCACCCGCCTTGATGAGATCATCAAACGCCACAATTTCCGCACGAATAAAGCCACGCTGAATGTCGGAGTGAATGGCACCGGCCGCTTCAACCGCAGGTGTATTACGCCGAATGGTCCAGGCGCGCACTTCGTCTTCGCCAGCAGTCAAAAAGCTCATCAGACCGAGCAATTCATATGACATGGTAATCACACGATTGCGCGCAGGCTCCGTGATGCCGAGATCTTCCATGAACAACGTGGCATCGTCGTCACCCATCTGTGCCAACTCGGCTTCGATTTTGCCAGCAATCACGGCCACACCACTCATGCGGTGGTTGTATTCTAGGGCAAACGTCTGCGACAAGGCACTATCGCTCACATTGATGACCTGCAAAATCGGCTTGGCCGTCAAAAACTGATAGCCTTTGAGCAGGCGCGCTTCATCCTCTGACAAATCAATGTCACGGACATGCTGCCCGGCTTCGAGTGCGGCCTGTAAACGAACCAATGCATCACGTTCGATGGTACGTTGCTCACGTTCGCGTCCTGCCATTTTGCCGATTTCACCGTTGAGCCGCACGAGGCGCTTTTCGATGATGGCCAAATCGGAGAAGGTGAGTTCGAGATCAACGGCTTCGATATCCCGCCGGAAATCAACGCTCCCATCGGGATGGGGCACATTTGCATCGTCGAATGCGCGCACCACGTGCAAAAAGGCATCAGCACCGCTGATGTAGTTGAGCACGGCAGGGGGTAAACCACTCTTGTTGCCACCACTCATGCCCGCAACATCCACGTATTGCACATCAGTAGGAGTCAACTTGCGCGGTTTAAACATACGCACGAGCTCGTCAAGGCGCCGGTCTGGCACCTTGACCGTGGCAATGTTGGGTTCGAGTTGCCCTGAGCTATATGCGGCGGTTTCGGCAGTACCGCGTGTCAAGGCATTAAACACCGTGGTTTTGCCACTATTGGCCAAACCAATAATCGCGATCTTCATGCGTGCTTACTCGTATATCCAGCGATCGACGCTACGCTCCATCTTGACCAACTCGGTGCTGGCAAAGAAAATCGCCGTCTCGCGCTCACCACTCTCTGGTGAATCAGAAGCGTGAATCAGGTTGCGCCCAATTTCAAGACCATAGTCACCACGAATCGTGCCAGGTGCGGCCTTGACCGGGTTAGTGGCCCCCACCATCGTACGCACCGTCTCAATGACATTCTTGCCGGTCACGTTGATCACCACCACGGGACCCGATGTGATGTATTCAATCAATGACGGAAAGAACGACTTGCCCTCGTGCTCTGCGTAGTGCTTGCGCGCCAACTGCTCGGTCACTTGCATCAACTTCAAGCCGACAATTTTGAGACCACGCTGTTCGAGGCGCCCCAAAATCGGTCCTACCAAACCACGCTGCACGGCATCTGGCTTCAGAATAATCAACGAACGCTCCACGAGCCTACTCCTTTATGTGTGCATCACAATTGACGAATACCATTCCCTATCATACCACACCACGTCTGAATGGTGCAGTGCACCACACGTCCGTGAATAATATTCACCACCACAAACAACACCACGGACGAGCAGTCTGGTGCTCATCCGTGGTGTAATCACAACCTGTATCATTTACAACAAGGGGGTCGGACCACTATTGAGAGTCATCCGGTATGCCTCGACTGCCTCCTGTACCTTGCTTTGGCGTGCATAGGCGTTGCCGAGCAACCGACTACAATCGCGACGCAGTTGTGGTTCACCAATATCTGCCAACAAGTCACGCAGGTCGGTGGTCACATCTTCGAGTAGCGTGCTCGTACGAATCAAGTGCCGATATTGCATGAGGGCGATTTCGTACATGCGGCACTGCACCGCAACCCGTGCCACCGACAAGCGTAACACGCCATTTTCGGGATCGTCTTGGAGCGCACGCAGGTAACCATCCATCGCCAAATTGTCGGTGGCATCCACACCCGTGACTGCGATGGCGGGGATGTCGGTTCCTACAGGTGGAGCCTCGACTGCTTTGGGTGTCACTGGCTCTGGCGCTACAGGCGCGGGGGGCGCATCAGCGGGCAGGTGCTGTGCGGCCTCGTGCAGTTCACCCGAGGTCAATCCCAGATCACGCACCACCTGTGCCACATCTACCGGTGTATGTGCACCCGTCATAGGGAAATCCTGGAGATGGGTGGCATGGCCAACTGATACTTCGTGCACACTCGGTAACGGTTGGTGCACCACCACCGATTCATCGGCGAGCATGGCCAACAACGCATCGTGGGTGGACTGATCTCCCCCACTCACCCGTGCCACATCTGTTGCCTCCACTCGACCGTCACGCATCCCCTGACTCAACAATTCGGTCAACGTTTCATCGGGGGTCACATCATTGACTTTGGTGGCCACATCGCTCGGGCGTGCCCCCGCAGGGGCGATGCCACGCATCCCCTCCGTCAAGCCACTCCCCGGTTGGGCGAGCAACGACGCCAACAAGTTATCTCCGGCAGGTGGTGTACCCGATACCGTCAAATCTACTGCCAATGCATCGGGTGTCTCGATGTTGAGCAACGCCTCAAGCGAAACGGGCTCAGCCGCTTTGGCCGGACGTTCTTCGCGTGGTACATTGACACGCACACGTTCAACCAGCCCGCCCCCCAATGTACGTGCCACCACATCACGCAAATCTTCGGTGGGGGCCGGTGCATGCCGTAGTTCCAAACGCGCAAGGAGCACATACAAATCATCGCTACAGGTAATCGTGCGTATGGTCGTCGTATCAATGCGCGATGCAACAGGTGCCGGCTCTGCAGGTGCGGACTCTGCGGGTACAGATACCCCTGGGGGCGTGTCCGCAGATGTCTTGTAGATGAAATTCGCCAAAAAGCGATCATCATCATCTACCGGCGTATGACTGGCAAAACCCGTCATCTGTACCGGTTCGGTGGTGATTTCGTCGTGATCTGGTGCCACCGGCGACGTACTGGGGTCAGCACTCGTGTCAGCGGGGACACTGGCCGATGGAACCGCAGGCAACTGGGCTTCGAGAAAGTCGAGCAACGTGCCATCGAGCTCGGTAGTGGGCATCGCCGAGACTGCCCCATTGGCAAGCGGCGTAATCGCCGCATCGGTTTGTGCTGTAGGCGCATGGAGTGCCGCTTGGCGTTCGAGGGTCCGTTGGAGTAATACCCCCGTGCTATCAGTGGTTTCTTGGTCGTCGAGCATGCACGCACAATCTTCACTATGATCGCCATCATGCATGCGTGGCATCTGACGCATCTGCGCGAGCACCACGCTCAAATCATCTTGCCCGAGTGTGGGCATCTGGCTCGTGACTAGATACTGCATGCGTACCCCAGAATGCGCCTTGGTATGCACCTGTTGGACGTACCATGCGGTATCGTCCCAGGCAGGGAGCAACCATTCACCCGAATCGGGGACACCTTCGCCACCAAAGAGCTCGTGCGCCGTCTCCAGCAAGGGATCAAGCGCTTGTGCCTGTTGCCAGTAGTGGGCGCTCTGGGTGGTATCACGGGTGGCGTGGTAGCGGGCCTCGATGAGATTTGCCTTGAGCATGTGTGGGGCTTCACGCAACACCTGCTGGCAGATTTCGTGCGCTTCGGATTCGTCACCGTTGCGCCATAATGCTTCGGCTAACGCAATCACGTTCTCTCGTCGGTCTGGGTTGGTCATCGCCATTTGATGGAATTCGGGAATCGCCTGGCTATAGGCGTGTGAACGCATAAACAGACGTGCTAGCCCCGACCGACTCAGATGCAAATAAACATCGTGGCGTGCAGTCCGCTGATAGAGGTTCAACAGCCGCGGCCGTAATTCACCCATGTCGGGGCGGATTTCCATGGCACGCTCAAGATACTGCGTCGCCTCTGCCAAATTCCCTTCACGCTCTGCAACGGTGCTCAACCCAACTTGCGCCACAATATTCTCGGGGTCACTGGCACAGACTTCACCAAACATCTGGCGCGCTTCCGTCCAGTCACCTGCAGCAATCAGCGCTTCACCCAGGTATAACTTGGCTTTCAGGTTCTGTGGGAAATACTGCAAAATGTGACGCGCGATGCCCGCAACTTTCTCGTGCTCGCCGCGACTCACCGCATCTCGCATTAATTCGTAGGCACTCTGCAGATTCATCTCACTCATCTATTCCCTCCCCTCTCACCCTGTCACATCGCATGCGACATCGTTGATTAAATTACATTTTGATGACATCTTGCAAGATAATACCATGATTTGTCATATAAATCAATACTACAAAATATAGTTATTTGCAAAAAAGTCATGTGTATTCATCTTTTTGTCATTATATTGTAATCTAATTATGTATAGTAACGGGAATTAGGAGGTATGGTGCGAGGATAAATGCAGACGAGGGGGCGTGATACCACGCCCCCTCGTCAACGTTGACACTGGTTACGGTGCTTGGCGCAAGCGCAACATCACCGCCAGGATGCGTTGACCATATGTCGTACCAGGGAAGGCCCAGCGGGTATTCAGTCCCACGATTGTCGGTGCAACGCCACGCAGATTGGTGGGCAGGGCGCGATAGGCGAGGGCTTTGTCAATCATGGCTTTTTGGGCGGGGGTGGCTTGATCATCGCGCAAGGCATAGGCGAGCAGACGACCAATATGTGCGGGGATGGCTTCTTCATCCCAGGAGGAAAAGCTCAGACCTTTTTCCCACATATTGCGTTGCGAATTAAAGACCCACCCCGACTGATTCGGGTCAGTAGCCGATGAACGGCCATCCACACCGAGTCCTGCAGGGTTGCGCTGTGGGCGAGCCGACCAGAAGCTGGTCAGAAAGCCGGTTTCGTGGGCCATTTGGGCGATTGCCAGAAACCAGTCTACGCCGACACTGTTACCGACTTGTTCGTACGCCTTAACAATAGAGACCACATCATCGTACGAATAGCCATTGGCCGCGGCACGCGGAGCCAGCACACGGACCGCCTCGGCCACGGTACCACTCGCAGTCCCGAGGATGGGAGCATCACTGAGCGGCGTTGCAGGAACATAATCACGCATCTCGTTACCAAGCAACCCAAAAAGTACATCATATGGATCACTATTTTGGGGGTGGAGCTCAAAGCGTGCCCGTTCAAACCACTGCACTTGGTATTCTTTGCCGTCACTGAGTTGCTCGGTCATCACACCCGATAATGGCAAACCGAACAAGGCGAGACTTTCACTTTCTGAGACTCCCTTTTTGCCGTCGAGGCTCAAACCATAGCGTTGCCACATGGTGAGAAATCGCCCACAGACGGCATGCCCAGTCTGAGCAAATACCTTGCATCCCGTTCCACTCGACTTGGGGAAAGTGAACCAGTCACGTGCTTGTTGTTGGAGGCGATCGGCACCGAGTCGCCCAAGTTGTACGTCGTACGGGGCTGCGTTATTGGGATGTAATTCGAGCCGGTTGCGCTCGAATTGTTGCATGGTGAGCATTTTGCCTTCGATGGGCACACTGACTTGTGCGCCGATGGGCAAGCCGAATACCCGTAGCCCACCCTGCGCTTCCCAGTATTCACGAATACGCCCACTAATACAGTAACCGGTCTCTTGGAAACACAATTCGCTACTCTGTGCGATTGCCACCGGTGCACGGTGCAACAGCAGACTACCCACAAATAGTATTACGAGTAATTGTCGTACCATAATGCCTCGCAGGTGTAGAATGTGTCAAAAAACGTCGACCGTTCAATTGGTCGACGCAATGAGATGTGCGTGGAAGTTGTTGGTCGGGGCGAGAGGATTTGAACCTCCGACCTCATGAACCCCATTCATGTGCGCTACCAGGCTGCGCTACGCCCCGTCACCACAACGCATTCATATTACGCTACAACCATAGGCTGTGTCAAATGCAGTTTGATGCAATTGGCGTCTACACATCATCATCAACGTCATCCTACAGAGAGACGATGGGCAGATTAAAAAGGTTCGATGCCCACTGCAGCCAGCTCATCGGCAAATGATTCGAACTCGTACTGACTACGCAGGCGGGCAATCTTTTGCAGGAGCAGGTCGCGTTTGACACCGGGGAGCAACACGGCGCGACTCACATATTGATGCAGATAGCTGGCGAGCACTTTTTGTTGGCTGGGGGTACGGATATCGCCCTGAAAGTAGGCTTCCACTACCTGTGCGAGGGCGCCGGTTTGTTCGGTCATCCAAAAATGGGGGGGGTGTGGCACAGGGAATGGGTAGGGATAAGCCGCATCAGGAAGGTAAGTCAAGCCATCAATTGTTTCAGCAGTTTCAAACTGGTGATTGTCCATCGTTGTTCCTTTTTGTGCGACACACAGAAATGCGAGCCTCGCCTATCATGCTACCATGTTGCCACTCTATGTGTGAATGTGAAAACGAACAAATGTCCATTATTTTGCATAAAAAACAACGGGAATAATCGCAGAATCTTGTACAAATATGCCGGATTTTTTCACGTAAAATTACCACATAGTATGAGTGCATAATTGTGCATCAGAACAAAGCAAATAGCAACGTCTATTTCAATATTTCATATTCAATCAAATTAAAATAAGCGTAACCAAATATAAATATTGCAAATATGTCAAAATTATCGTATCATGCTTTTTAGTACACATCATTATTACGCTTGTCATTACCCGTAGTACGTGTGTACAAATGCAGTGCGATGCCCATATAGGTGCATCGAGTATCAAGTTATAGGTACTGTGATACAAATTGAGTCATTCGCAAAACGGAAATTCTGAAACACTGGAGTAGATCAATGAGTCTTTCCCCACAAGGAGTTGCCCATGGGACGGTGGTGTTGCGTATCGATCCATCGGTACGGTACCGTCCTGAAGACGAAGGAGGACACCTCGAGTTGCTCAAAGCGGCGGCCAACGCATCTCTCGACATGATTGCACTAACAGATATAGGTACAATCAGTGGTTTTGAAGCACTCCAGCGTGATCTTGAAAAACTTCTTCTCCTCGAAAAAGCCGGTATTTTAAGCCCCACTGACGAACAACGCCTCTCCGTTCATCGTGATTTACGCACACGCACACAAATCTTGCCAGGATTTACCGTCACCAGTAGTGAAGGATTACTGTTGAGTGGGATTTTTGCCCCAGACAGTACCACATCGAGTATTACCACGATATTGCAGCATCTCGGTGCAAGTAGCAACGATGGACTCTGTCATGAGACTGCACAACGTGTATGTGCACTTATCGAGGCCATCGGCGGGATTGTGGTGGCACACCCGACCACATCAGAGCATGCAGTTGTCGTCCAATCACTCGTACAGACGGGCGTGTTGCATGCGATTGCACAACCCCACGACGACATCGAACAGGTGTGTATCCTTGGTGGTTCGGATGCAACCACACTCGACGACATCGGCAGTTCGTTCAGTGAAATCACCCTTACAAGTGCATCCTTTTCGGCGTTACGCGATGTAATTAAACACAACCAATCAAAATCCATCACCTACATTAATACACCGATTCGACGCTGGGCCATTCATCAGCTCTTACAAGCAACACACGATGATCATATTGTGCATTTAGCCGATGCTAAAGGTGCAGATATCGCCGTCCATGTGGCAGCACTAGCGAATGTTGAAGGTGGCGTGCTCATCATCGGGAGCGAGAATGGAACGATTGTAGGGGTCAAACAAAGCGAAAAAGTGATAGCCGCAGTCCAAAAAGCGATAGAACAAATTACCCCGATCCCCTCAGTAAATAATGAAAGTATTGCAATAGACAGTGAATCAGTGGTGCGCGTCGAAGTCCGTGCGAGCGAGCCACCCTATGTACTCCGTGACGGGCGTGTCATGATTCGTCGTGATGCACAGAGCGTAGCTGCAACACCCAACGAAATCAAATCGTTGTGTATTACGGCGCTCAACAACGGTGCAGATCTCGATTTACCCCGGAGTGGTGTCTCGGTGGTATCTGCACAGCGCCGCGCCGGAATCTGGCACTACGAGGTACGCGATTTGCGGACCACCGCAGGTGTCACCTACGAACGGGCACAAGGATTGTGGCGCTATGCGATCGAGCAGTTTGAAAAATTGCGTGAGGGTCAAGAAAATCTCGACACCATCAAGTGGCAGGGGCAAATCGGACTGTGGCGCACCTACGAACAAGGTGGTCGCCCCAAATATGATTTGGTACATCGTGACCGACACGGCACCGTTGATCATATTTTTTATGGGGTATCAGACTGGGGGCTCGGACTCCAGTGGCAGCAACTCATCAACACGTATGCCCCTCAACTCCCAGTGGGGAGTGTGACATTCGACGACGAGCAGGGTACTGCCACACCGGCCACCAGCGCCAGCCACATGGCTGTATCGCCGATGCAAACGATGCAGTTTGCGTCATTCCAAGGTGAGCGCCGCGCACGTTGGCGTGGGCGGGGAGCGATTACACGTATCTGGCGTGACGAACACAACAAACCGCGCTTTGATTTACTCCTGAAAAACAAAACCAACCCCGAACAAGAAGGCAACGATGCGTTCGAAATACAGGAGTATCATGGGGTCACACGCGACCAGCTGAATCAGGCCTGGCTCGACCTCATCCAGGTCAAAAAACCACGGACTGGCATTGAAGTCGTGGAGACCGTACAAGATGACCAGGGTGATCGCCGCTTTATCTTTCGCAATTTGCGCAACGATGAAGTCAGCCCCCATCCATGGCGCATGAACGACATCGAAGAAGGAAGTATTCGTCAGTATGCGGCACGCATGCACCTCGCCGATCAAGCCATCAACGAAGAGCAGATTCGCTGGTGGGGCAACATCGGCTACATGCGTCCGATGCGCCGTCAAGTGGATCTCATTTATCGCGATGAAGAGGGTGTTGATCATATTTTTTATGCGGCACGCCGTGATGAATTGCAGGGTGAGTGGAACGACTTGATGGTCGAATACGATGATATGGTTGATTAACGCATACCCTGGATAATGGCCAAGCACACATCATCCCCCCCAACTGACATCGCAGTTGGGGGGGGATGGCATTTGTACGAAGCACGCCACAAACAGTTCTGGTTAGAAGGGCAAATCGCCGTCATCCTCGGGCTGTGGTGGCGTGGGTGGTTTGCGGGCGGCACCACTGGCAGGGCGCGGGCGCGCACTTGGTGGCGTATCGAACTCCGCATCCGTGGTATCACTCAATGGCGCAGGGCGATTGCGTGCCGGCGTAGCAGGGCGGGCTGCAGGAGTGGCTGGTGCTGGGCGCGCTGGCGATTTGGCGGAAGCATCGCCGTAGTCGCCACCATGGCCACTCAGCGATACTGGTGCATCATCGTCACCGTCACCATCACGGCGACTACTCAGGATAATCATGTCGTTGGCGATGACTTCCGTCGAATAGCGCTCTTGACCGTCGCGGTCTTGGTATTTGCGTGTCTGGAGACGACCCTCGACGTAGACGCGGGCACCTTTGGTCAAATACTGGTTGCAGATTTCGGCCAACTTTTCCCAAGCGACCACCCGGAACCACTCGGTGTCGTCGTGCGACGTACCATCGGCCGAACGCCAACTCCGCCCACTTGCCACCCGAAATGTGGTGACAGGGCTCCCTTGTGGGGTGAAACGCATCTCGGGATCAGCCCCGAGTCGCCCAGTAATCATGACTTTGTTGAGATCTCGTGCCATAGTGGGGAAACTCCTCTCGTGTTTGACGATACCAACTCGTATTCGTTGTGACATGGCGATCACACCAGCATTGTAGCATATTTGTTCGCATTGTCAATAGGGAATTATAACAGTGATTATGCCCCTTCATCATCGTGTGTGGGGGATTTATCTTCGGATAGGCGTACCAAATTCACCGTTGCATCAATGCGTAGTTCACCGTAGGTGGGGAATTCCACCCGTATATATTCACGTCCATCCACGAGCTCGCTGTCAATCACATCTCCGTCACCGTAGGGCAGACAAAAGACGCGTTGCCCCGGTTGAAAGCGTCGTGTATCACTGTCGCTCCGACTTGTCCCTGTGCGAGTAGCACCACTCGTCTGTGCCCGGCTGGCCGGAAGCTGTTGTTGGATGCGTTTACGGATATTGGCCATGATCCGATTCACGTTGGGGACGGCACCACCATCTGCAGGCGGAGTGCTCGTATCTGCACGCGCTACGGGTGGCGCTGGGGCATCGCTCGTGCGTGCGGGCACTGCACGGGCAGGGGGCGTGTATTTGGCCACACCACGTCGCGGGCGGGTACCACTGGTACGCCGTGACACACTACTAGTGCGGCTATCAGTGACACCGTAGTGTGTCGGGGCAGTCACGTCATTTGGGTGTGCTGGCGTGCTACTTGCCATTTCGATGTGCGTATCGGCCTGTACTGGTGTACTCACCGCAGATGCTGGTGCGGTGGTGCGTTGGGGGGCAGGCATGGGCAACACACTAGGCAGGGCATCGCTAAGCTGCGCCAAATTCCGTGGTGCCACAATGCGGCGCAACCACTCGTTGTCGAGGGTGCAGAGCTGTGCTAGCAAAGGATCTGCCTGTAACGTTTGTGCCAAGGCAATCGCAGTCACCAAAACGTCGTCGAGGTGGGCAAACATCCATTCCGTGGCACCATTGCCACCGGGTTGGGCATCCACCACATAAACCCGGCGAAAGGTGGTATCGCCACACGGCACCACCGCCGCAGATTTCCCCATACTCAACACGGGCAAAACCAGTGCAATGCTCCAGCCAATACAGAGGGCGGCATCATCACTGCACTGTGGCACATCAACCCACCATGCGGGGGCACTCCAACGACTTTCGAGGGGAGTGCTAAAGCGGTGGTCACGCACCACATCATCGCGGATTTCACGCATGCCGACGACTCGTTCGGTGACCACGACGCGCCCATATGTGGCCGTAATGCCGTTAGCCAGGGGGTACGTTGATTTCGTGTCTCGGATGGCCACATCACACGCCCGCAACGGCAGGGTGCGGCGCTGGGGCACGTCGGGTTGCAGGGTGACGCTCCCATCATCATCGTGGCGTTGGGTGACACGTAACCCGCCATACCATGGCGGGACTGCTGCTCCCTTGGCGAGCCAGCGCTCGAATCCGGTGGGATCAAATGGGGCATCGAGGGTGATATCACCGATTTGCATGAGCACAGGCAAGCCGATGGCCGATCCAATATGGAAATCGTCGTACGGGTCATCTTCACCGGCGCTGACCCATCCTTGGTCTTGGGGCAATGCGCGGAGCTGTTGGCGATCGAGCAGGCGGTCGCGGAGCTCGCTGGCATGCCACGCCTCGACTTCGTCGGCTTGGAGTGGCCACTCATAGGCGGCAGTGCGCAGATGTTGTGTGAGCACATAGGCATTAACCGCCGTCTGGTGCCAATCGTGTTGTAAGTTGTCAAAGAGGCGTGTGGGTACTTGTGAATACCAGCTATCGAGGGGGTGAGCGCTCAACAACACGAGCACGTGGTGATAACCGGCACGGTAGGCCTCTGCGAGGAGCCAACGTTCATCGGCAATACCCACAACCACGAGTACATGGGCAGGCAAGAGTTGGGCACTCATCGTCACCCGTTGTGCATCGGCCAAAGATGGCACGGTGTGGCGTTCTACGTCGCGGACAAACAGATGTGCCGTATATCCGGCGGCGCTCACATGTGTGACGGCTGCATGTGCCATGGCAATTAATTCTTCGGGGGCATGCCAAATTTCGACATGCACTTGGTCACTCGGGTAGTCGTCAGCAGCAATCACGCGCCAATCACCCACACCCAGTGATTGCAAGGCGGCATCGAGGCCTTCGGAGGCAGGCACACTCGTGGCCAACCATTGGAGCACGTGGGCAGCGGAGTAGCGATTGACGATGCGTTGCATGCGTACCAGCATGGCCGCGATATGCGACATACCGATACCTGCTGCCATGTGCAAATCAACGAGCCCCACAGAGCGAAGTGTTTCCCAGAACAAGCGCCATGCGCGATCGTGGAAGCGGAGCAGACGACGATGGAGCGCATCATAAGTGGCCACAATCACCCGGGCACGTGGCATATCGTGACTCTGAGTGGTGACCACGGCAACATCGAGATCGGAATCGGGAATGGCCTGCATCAAGCGCGTAGCCTCGTGAGCCACGATTTGGGCACTTGCATCGTCAGTCACCAATAGCAAGGCTCGGCTCCCTGGGATGTCAATCAGGTTGTTTGCCAGCATACACAGCATGCTGAGGAGCCGGCGTGGATGGGCAGCAACCAGCATGGCGGCTTCGCCACGGCGCATACTCATCAGTGCAGTTGCATGATGCGGCCGAAACGGCTCGCCGGTGACTGCCACCCAGGCGTGGGCAACGGCAGCATCCACGGCGAGGTGTGTGATGCGCTGACCGGCCTGACCACTGATATCGCGCTCTGCGCAGACCACATCATCGTCGTATTGATTTCGAAATGAGGCAATCACTTCGTCGATATGTTTGGCCATATTCCCGCCTTTACCCTAACCACATCTGTCTTTGTTACATAGTGTAGCACAACCACTTTCATCGTCCACGACATTCAGTTTCACAAATTTTGCAAATCGGCTTGCAAAGTCTACACGCCTGTGGTATCATACCCATCGTTGTTGTGGCGCTAGTCGCGGATGAAGCCACCGGTGAGTAGCAACGGCCCCATCGTCTAGCGGCCTAGGACGTCACCCTCTCAAGGTGAAGACCGCGGGTTCGAATCCCGCTGGGGTCACCAAGCTCACAGCAACGCAACCACGGGGATGTGGTGTAGAGGCCTAACATGCGACCCTGTCAAGGTCGAGACCGCGGGTTCGAATCCCGTCATCCCCGCCACAAAGACCGCCACATGCAATGCATGTGGTGGTCGTGTTTTGTGACTTGGACGAACACGATGTGTCTCCTTTTTGGGTATATCATTTGACGCTTGCACACGCACACGCTACAATACAAGGACGGATTCACGCTGGTGCAGTGTGCCCAGCAGGGAGATGGCATGTTCGAAAGCCTTGCAGACCGTTTACAAGCAGTATTCCAGAAGCTCAACGGCAAGGGTCGTTTGGGCGAGGAAGATGTCCGCGAAGCGATGAAGCAGGTGCGTTTGGCCTTACTCGAGGCCGACGTGAATCTCCAGGTGGTACGTGACTTCGTTGCCAAAGTCTCTGAACGAGCCGTTGGCGAGGAAGTGTCGCGCAGTTTGACGCCATCGCAACAAGTCATCAAGATCGTACGCAACGAATTGGTAGCGTTGTTGGGCGAAGCCGAAGTGCCTCTTGCCGAGGCCACGCTCCCGCCAACAGTGATTATGTTGGTCGGGTTGCAGGGTGCCGGTAAGACGACGCATGCGGCCAAGTTGGCGTTGCATTTGCGCAAAAAAGGCAAGCGCCCGTTGTTGGTAGCAGCCGACGTCTATCGTCCGGCCGCTGTCACACAGCTCGAGTCGTTGGGCAAGCAGATTAGTATCCCCGTGTA
>JBEANH010000064.1:0-15432 GCA_041165505.1 Chloroflexota bacterium
TAGTCGGCCACAATCTGATTGTATTGCACCAGCACCTGTGCCGCATGGCGCAACGCATCACCGGGTTTCACTGTACCATCCGTGAATATTTCGATGAGCAAGCGGTCATGATTGGTCGCTTGGCCGACGCGTGTATTTTCCACGAGGTAGTTCACCTTGGGAATCGGCGTAAAGATTGCATCCACGGGAATTTCGCCAATGTTGACGATTTCGCCCATTTCCGCAGGCTGATAGCCTTTGCCCTTTTCAACGGTAAACTCCATCTCGATACGACTATCATTACCATCGAGTTCGCAGATGTAGTGATCGGGGTTAACCAATTCCACAGTGCTTGGGATATCCATGTGGCGCGCCAACACGGGGCCTTTCCCTTGGCGTACCAAACTCACACGCACCTTGCGATTTGCATCCGCATGCGAGCGGAGGCGAATCCCCTTGATGTTGAGGACGATTTCTGTGACATCCTCGCGCACCCCAGGGATGGTGGAGAATTCGTGGAATACCCCTTCGATTTTCACCTTGGTGATGGCTGCGCCAGGAATTGACGACAGCAACACGCGCCGCAACGCATTCCCCAAGGTATGACCATACCCTGGTTCGAGCGGTGCGATACTAAAGCGAGCGTAATTTTCGTCGGCATTCTCAGCCTTCAGTAATTCGATACACGGCTTAGCGATGTCAAGCATCATCCGCTTCCTTCCATAGTCACTACAACCACCGCATGGATGTGCAGGAGTTGTTCCCCCTGCACACACCGATTAGCGGCTATAGAACTCAACAATTAACTGCTCGTTGATGCCCTGTTCACCGTCTTCGCGGCGTGGAACCGCCACAATTTCGGAGCTCAGCTCTGTATGGCTGACTCGCATCCACTCAGGAGCCTTATGGAGGAGTTCCTTGGCCTCTGACAATGTCTTGAAGTAGGTGCGCTTGCGGCTTTCGGCGCGTACTGCGATTTTGTCGCCTACCCGCACCGTGTATGAGGGAATATTGGTCTTGCGGCCATTGACCGTGATGTGGCCATGGGTGACCAACTGGCGCGCCTGTTGACGCGTCATGGCCATCCCCATGCGATACACTACATTGTCGAGGCGGCGCTCAAGCAACATGAACAACGCGGCACCGGTTTCGCCGGGGATGCGTTGTGCACGAGCATACAAGTTGCGGAACTGACGCTCGAGCACGCCATACACGTAGCGCGCCTTTTGCTTCTCTTGCAACTGGATGCCGTAATCGGACAACTGGCGGCGTCGAGCGGACGGGCCATGTTGTCCTGGTGGGAAGGGGCGCTTATTCAGCACCTTTTGGGCCTTGTCTGTCAAGGCAATATTCAGCCGACGGCTGACTTTTGCGATTGGTCCACGGTAGCGAGCCATGTACTACAGTCTCCTCGATGTTAGACGCGCCGGCGCTTCGGCGGTCGGCAACCGTTATGCGGAATAGGGGTAACGTCGGTAATTGCACTTACCTGCAAGCCAGCGGACTGCAATGAACGCACTGCAGCTTCACGACCTGCACCAGGACCTTTCACGAAGACCTCGATGGTGCGCATGCCGTTTTCAATGGCCTTGCGGGCAGCGATTTCGGCAGCAATCTGTGCTGCATACGGGGTGCTCTTGCGCGAGCCCTTGAACCCGTTGTGCCCAGCGCTTGACCAACACACCACATTCCCCATGGGGTCGGTGATTGTCACAATCGTATTGTTAAATGTGCTCTGCACGTGAGCCTGCCCACGTGGTACATTTTTGCGCTCACGGCGTTTGCCGCGTTGGCGCTTCGGGGCTGCACCAGCCTTGGTTTGAGCCTTTGCCATGATTCCTCCACACGTTGCCGCGGCGTATCGTTAATCCGACGACCGCGTCCGTTGCAACTGTTACTTCTTGACCGTCTTCTTCTTGATACCAATTGAGGCACCGCGGCGACCACGACGCGTACGCGCATTGGTGCGCGTGCGCTGCCCACGGACGGGCAACCCCTTGCGATGGCGCAACCCTCGGTAGCAGGCGATGTCCATCAAGCGTTTGATGTTCATCTGGATTTCACGACGCAAATCGCCTTCGACACGGTATTCGCGCTCGACGATTTCACGGATGCGTACCAACTCTTCTTCGGTCAAATCACGCACACGCGTGGCCGGATTCACTTTGGCACGGGTCAAAATCACCGCACCATTTGTGCGACCAATCCCGAAGACATACGTTATTGCGATGTCGATTCGCTTGTTTCGTGGGATATCGATCCCAGCAATACGAGCCATGCTTGCCTCTTTACCATCAATTTCGTCGCGTTTACTGCATCACGACGATACCACTGCCTAACTCGACCTATCCCTGACGCTGCTTATGTTTTGGCTGGCGACTGCAGATCACCCGAATGATGCCCTTGCGCTTAATCACGCGGCAATACTCGCAGCGTGGCTTGACCGAAGCCTGAACCTTCACAACAGCCCCCTTACAACTTAGTTACTTATACCGGTAAGTAATACGACCACGAGTCAAATCGTACGGTGAGAGCTCCACCAAAACGCGATCGCCTTTCAAAATACGGATGTAATTCATCCGCATCCGTCCCGAAATATGCGCCAAGACTTCCGGCCCATTCTCGAGTTGTACACGGAACATGGCATTTGGCAGGGGCTCAAGCACCGTGCCTTCCATCTCGATCACGTCTTTTTTCTTCGTCATAGCACCTCATCACGTACTTCCTGACTCGTCAGGATTTCCGGTTCTCCATTGGTGACTGCAACCGTGTGTTCATAGTGTGCCGCGAGACGACCATCGGTCGTCACCACCGTCCACCCGTCACGCAGTACCGTCGTGGCAGGATTGCCACAGACAATCATCGGCTCAATGGCAAACGTCATGCCCGCTTGTAAGACGAGCCCACGTCCAGGTGGCCCATAGTTGAGAATCTGTGGATCCTCATGTAGCGCCTTGCCTATGCCATGGCTAATGTAGTTGCGGATTACCCCGTAGCCCCGCGCTTCCGCGTAACTCTGGATAGCCCACGAAATATCTGAAAGTCGTGCCCCTGTTCGCACAACTGACAGTGCATAATACAACGTTTCCTCGGTGACGCGCAACAACCCTGCTGCTTCGTCAGAAACATTGCCGACCGTGTAACTCCATGCAGAGTCTGCATGGTAGCCATCGATCTGGACACCCACATCAATGCTCACCACATCACCCGCACGCAAGCGCCGCTTGCCTGGGATACCGTGGACCAGCTCTTCGTTGATCGAGATGCAGGTCGCAGCTGGGTACGCTGGCGGCCCCCCATACCCCAAAAACGATGGAACTCCCCCGTGCGCCGTAATCAGCGCATGTACCCGCGCATCGAGCTCCCGCGTGGTGATGCCCGGCTCTACCCACGTACGCAACATGCGATGACACAAGCCGACTACTGCGCCAGCTCGACGCATCGCCGCCAACTCACGCTGGTTTTTGCACGTGACTGCCATGTATCCCCATTATTTGCAACATGGAACCGGTAACCTGCGTGATTTCACGCTGGCCATCGATTTCACGGAGCAACCCTTGCTTGCGGTAGAACTCAATCAACGGCATGGTCTGTGCGAAGTAGACTTCGAGCCGGTGCCGTGCTGTTTCCATTGTATCATCACTTCGTTGATACAACTTGCCACCGCATTCATCACAAACGTCGGGACGTTTGGATGGAAAGTAATATATATTATACGTCGAACCGCAAGTTTTACAAGTCTGCCGACCAGCAATTCTGCGGAGAAGCATTTCATCGGGGACGCGCAAATACAACACGTGGTCAACATGCCGTCCCTGACGCTGGAGCTCTCGACCGAGCGCAACTGCCTGATCACTTGTACGGGGGAAGCCATCAAAGATGACTCCTTTGGCACAATCGGGCATCCCAATGCGCTCCATAATCATACGAATCACCACTTCATCGGGAACCAACTCGCCGCGATCCATGTACGATTTGGCGAGCATTCCCAACTCGGTTCCTTGGCGGAGGGCGGCTCGAAAGAGATCACCACTTGCCACATGCAACAACCCAGAATACTCTTCGAGCACCTTGGCTTGTGTGCCTTTGCCCGCTCCTGGGGCACCCAGCAAAATGACGTCCATCTACTCCCCCTACCGCACCATTGCGATATCACTTAGCGCCGTCCGAGAAAACCCTCGTAGTTGCGCATCACCAACTGTGCCTCGATTTGGCGCAACGTGTCTACTGCGACACCGACCACAATCAGCAATGCAGTGGCACCCAAGCCAATCGGCACACCGGTAATGGTCTGTGTGAGGAACGGTAACACGGCAATCAACCCCAAGAAGATGGCGCCAGTGCGGGTCAGGCGACTGACAATTTCATCCAAGTAGGTTTCGGTGTTTTTACCGGGACGCACACCCAAAATCGCTCCGCCATTTTTCTGGAGCGTATCGGGAATGTTCTGCTGTTCAAAAATCACCTTGGTGTAGAAGTAGGTGAAGAAAAAGACCAAAATGAACAGCGCAATGGTATACACAATTGAGCCATTGCCGTACTGTGGGCTAAAGGTTTGGTACGTAAAACAAGCCACCTGCTTGAGGATTGATGCATCTGCAGCAGCAGTTACTTCGGGACAGGCATAGGATGCCAACGTCCCCGGGAAGATGATAATGCTCTGCGCAAAAATCAACGGGATCATGCCTGCCATGTTGACCTTGAGGGGGATATGGCTGGTCTGGCCACCGTACTGCCGGTTCCCACGTACTTTTTTGGCATATTGCACGGGAATACGTCGCTGCCCTTCGTGCATCATGATGATGCCCAAAATGGTCAACAAGGCAATCGCCAAGAAGGCGACAATCCCGATAACCTGCTCTGCACCACCAGTTTCAACGGTGGTGAACCCTTCGATGACCAAGGCGGGCAGACGCGACACGATACCAGCAAAGATGATCATGGAGATACCATTGCCGATGCCGTAGCTCTGAATCTGTTCACCGAGCCAAATTAAAAACATTGTTCCTGCCAACATGGCCATCAAGATGGCGAACGTGGGCAAGAAGTTGTTGACAATGTCAAACGGGGTACGAAACAACGACTGACCCACGCCAAGACTACGATCAATGGTCAATGTCTGCCCGTATGCGGACAACAAGGCCATAGGCACCGTGGCCACAAACGTAATCTGGTTGAGGCGAATCCGTCCTTGTTCACCCTCTTTGCGCAAATCGTTCAACGCCGGAATCAGCGGTTGCAACAGCTGCACGATAATCTGTGCGGTGATATATGGATAGACACCCATAGATGCCACGGACAGATTCTGCAGAGCACCACCAGCAAAGATGTTGAGTAGCTGCGCCAACTGATTGCTCTGCAATGCCTCACGCAAGCTTGCCAAGGCATTGGGGTCGAGATTTGGCACGGGAATATGCGCAATGAAGCGGAACACGAGCATCATCGCAAGTGTAAACAACACCCGCCGACGCAGGTCTGGCACTTGCAGTGCTTGTAACACTGACTTTAGCATGGACGAGTCTCCTCCAGCCTGCACAAGTGGTTGGTGTGATTACCAACCACTCGTGCTGTTTGCTTTATTCACGCGGCCCACGAGCAACGGAATGCACACCAAAACTGCGTGATGGGCGCACCAACTGCCAGGGAGTTTCAATTACCTTGCCACCCGCTGCTTCGATTTTGGTCTTGGCATTGGCACTGACCTTGTGGACTTCGACCGTCAATGCAATGTTGAGGTCGCCATCACCCAGCAGCTTGATGGGCAGATGCGCCTTGAATGCACCGCTTGCGACCAAGTCAGCAATGGTGAGTGAATCGCCAGCCTTTAGTTCGGCCAGATCACCCACATTGATGGTCTGATACTCAATGCGGAAGCGGTTCTTGAACCCGCGCAAATAGGGCATGCGCTTGGTCAAGCGGTTTTGACCACCTTCGAAGGTGCGATAGGGGTTTGGCCCTGAACGTGCCTTTTGACCCATCATACCTTTACCGGCAGTTTTTCCTTTGCCCGAACCATACCCACGACCAACACGCTTGGATGTGCGGCGGGAGCCGGCTGCGGGGCGCAGATCATTCAACTTCATGATTTCGCCTCACCTTCTGCGACTTCTTGGACAGTCACCAAGTGGCGCACCTTGAAAATCATGCCACGCACCACGGGCGTGTCGTCACGCACGATGCTGCTATTGAGCTTGCGCAACCCGAGCGACTTAATCGTCTCTTTTTGGTCGATGCTATAGCCAATGGCACTCTTGATGTATGTGATTCGCAACTTCGCCATGACCTACGACTCCTTCCGCACAATGCGGCGCTGGCGCAATTCATGCCGAGTCAAACCGCGATCCTTGGCTGTCTGATCAGCAGAGCGCATCTCGCTGAGCGCAGCAAACGTTGCTTTCACCACGTTCACCGGGTTGTTGCTCCCGTAGCGCTTGGACAGCAAGTCTTTGATACCGGCCGCTTCCACCACTGGGCGTACACCGCTGCCGGCAATAACGCCGGTACCGGGGGCCGCAGGAATCAAGCGTACTTTGGTTGCAGAGAACTCTGCTTCCATTTCGTGTACGATTGTGGTGCGTGACAACGGCACATAGATGAGATTCTTTTTGGCAGCATCCACACCCTTGCGAATCGCATCAGGGACTTCTGCGGCCTTGCCCATACCGATCCCCACATGCCCGTTCCCATCACCGACCACAACCATCGTGCTGAAGCTAAAGCGGCGACCGCCCTTTACCACTTTCGAGACACGATTGATTTGTACGATGCGCTCCTCGAGCTCAAGGCCCTCGGGACTGATTTGCTTTTTTGACACAACTCCTCCAACATGTCAGTTGTACCGGAATCCGGCACACGTCATATCACTTCCCTATGCCCTAAAACTCGAGGCCACCCTCACGGGCACCATCGGCCAACGCTTGGACACGACCGTGATACTTGAAGCCACCGCGATCAAACACCACCTGTGTAATGCCGGCCTTCTTTGCGAGTGCCGCAATTGTTTGGCCAACGAAACGGGCTTCTTCTGTCTTTGTGCCCTGCGTCACACCATCACTCTTGGTTGACACGGCCAGCAACGTGCGCTGTGCCACATCATCGATAATCTGTGCATAGATGTGGGCGCTGCTCCGGAACACGCTCAAGCGTGGGCGAGCGGCGGTACCATCCACCTTGCGACGTACCCGATTATGTCGGCGCAGACGAAGCTCACGAGCTTTGCGTACTGCCATTTCAATCTCCTCACCAATAGTTGGGGGAATCCCCCCCGAATCACACTACTTCGCCTTACCAGCTTTACCAGCTTTGCGCCGTACGCGTTCACCCTGGAACTTGATGCCATAGCCTTTGTAGGGCTCGGGTGGGCGCAACGCACGAATCTTGGCAGCCTGTTCACCAACCAACTGCTTGTCAATACCACGTACAATGACTTGCTGTGGCTCACTTGCAGCTTTACGTTCGATGATTTCGAAGCTGATGCCTTCCGGTGGAACCACACGAATCGGGTGCGAGTAGCCGACAAAGACGACAATGTTCTTGCCTTCGCGGGCTGCACGATAACCGACACCAAGAATTTCAAGCACGCGTGCATACCCGGCGGTGACTCCTTCGACCATGTTTGCCAACAAGGTACGGGTCAGACCGTGCAAGGCACGATGCTCTTTTTCGTCACTTGGACGAGTCACAACCAACTGGCCATCAGCATGCGTCAAAATCATGCTTTCTGGCAATGCCTGCATCAACGAGCCCTTGGGCCCTTTGACCGTCACCACATTCCCCGCTGCAATCTGGAGATCAACACCTTTGGGGACGGTGATGGGCTTCTTACCAATACGCGACATCGTTCTTCTCCCCTCAGTTACCAGATGTAGCAGAGCACTTCGCCACCGACGTGTTTCTGCCACGCTTCGTAGCCAGCCATCACGCCACTTGGTGTCGATAAAATGCTAATTCCCAAGCCACCACGGACCTGTGGGATTTCGGCACGGTTCGTGTAGATACGCAAACCGGGCTTGCTTACGCGCTTCAACCCACTAATTACTGGCTTCTTTTCGGCGGTGTACTTGAGCTGGAGTACCAGCATGGCACACGGCTTGTCGTCGCGCACCTGAAAGTCAGCGATAAAACCTTCGCGCTTCAGGATCTGGGCGATTGCCAGTTTCATCTTTGATGACGGTATCTCAACGCTCTGCTGGCGGGCCATGCATGCGTTGCGGATACGTGTCAACATATCTGCAATCGGATCATTCACAGTCACAGGATCTTCCTCCTAAGGTCACCAAATGCTTCTACTGGCGAACCCTTCGCCTTTGGGCAATGCTCCCTACCAGCTTGACTTCGTTACGCCGGGAATCATCCCTCGGAGCGCATTTTCGCGGAAGCAGATACGGCACATCCCAAACTTGCGCATGTATGCACGTGAGCGCCCACACAGCTTGCAGCGATTGTAGCCCTGGACCGCGAATTTCGGCTTGCGTAGGGCCTTGGCGATCATCGACTTCTTAGCCAACGGCTTCTTTCCTTTCTTCCATTCGAGCTGGTGAGTCATTCGACTCCTGGCTCGAATCAGTCACGAAACGGCATCCCTAAACGCTTCAACAACGCATACCCAGCTGCGTCATCACTTGCTGACGTGTTCACTGATATTTCCATGCCACGAATCTTGTCGATTTTATCGATTTCGATTTCGGGGAACACGATTTGTTCGCGCAGACCCAAACTGTAGTTACCACGCCCGTCAAACGAGCGGCGGCTAATGCCACGAAAGTCACGCAGTCGGGGTAACGCTAAATTCATCAAACGATCAAGAAAATCATACATTCGCTCAGCGCGCAACGTCACCATCACCCCAATGGATTGTCCTTCGCGCAACTTGAAGTTCGCGATCGACTTCTTGGCTTTGGTGGTTACCGGCTTTTGTCCGGTAATCAGCGTCAACTGCTCAACGGCGGCATCTACGGCCTTGGAGTTGCTCAACGCTTCGCCGAGACCGATGTTGACCACCACTTTGTTGAGGCGGGGCACTTGCATGACTGATGCATACTTGAACTCTTGCATGAGCGCAGGTACGACTTCCTTGAGATACTTTTCCTTCAGTCGCGGTGTCATTACTTGCTCCTCAAGGGATTGGAATGGTCATCCCCCCATTCCGACCTTGATTTATGCGGCATCTCGTGCCGCGCGATTACTCATCAATGGCGGCGTCGCACGACTTACAGAAGCGCACCTTTTTGGCACGACCCTTGGCGTCGGCGGCCTCGAGAAAGCGATGGCCGGTGCGTGATGCACGCCCACACTTGGGACAAATCAACATCACGTTGGAGACATGCAACGGAGCTTCTTGCTCCACGATGCCACCCATCTGACCCACCCCACGTGGACGTGTGTGGCGCTTGACCTTGTTCAAGCCTTCGACAACCACCCGACTATCGGCGGGTATTGACTGCTTGATGGTACCCTTTTTGCCTTTTTCCTTGCCGGAAATAACGAGTACCTCGTCACCCTTTTTTACGTGCATTACAACACCTCCGGCGCAAGCGAGATGATTCGCATGAATCCGCGCTCACGCAACTCACGGGCTACCGGTCCAAAGATGCGGGTACCACGTGGGTTGTCTTCTTTGTTGATGATGACGGCGGCGTTGTCATCGAAACGGATGTGTGACCCATCTGGACGGCCATATTCCTTGTGCGTACGTACCACCACGGCGCGTACCACTTCACCCTTCTTGACCGTTCCACCTGGTGTGGCATCCTTCACCGAAGCGATGATGACATCACCCACGAAGCCGTAGCGCACACGTGAGCCACCCATGACGCGGATACACATGATCTCTTTGGCGCCCGTGTTGTCAGCCACTTTCAAGCGTGATTGCTGCTGTACCATTACCTTATTCCTCTCCGGCCTGTGTCACCACACCGACCACTTCCCAGCACTTGGTTTTGCTGAGGGGGCGGGTCTCGCCGATACGCACCACATCGCCCACCTTGCAGGCGTTTTGTTCGTCATGCGCATGGAACTTATGCGTGGTGCGCATAATCTTGCGGTAGAGTGGGTGTGGGCGCAGATAATCAACCGCCACTACGACGGTTTTGTTCATCTTGTTGCTTACCACTCGACCGACCTTGTATTGTCGTCGTCCTTCGGCCATCGTTCCTTCTCCCATGGGCCTAAGCGCCCAGCTCACGCTCACGCAAAATCGTCTTGATGCGTGCGATTTCCTTGCGCACAACGGCCTGACGACCAGTTGCAGTCAACTTACCGGTAACTGCCTGAAAGCGCAGATTGAACATTTCCTTGTAGCATTCGTCAATCTTCGCCGTCAAGGTCTGGCTATCGAGCTCGCGTAGTTCTTTGGTTTTCATTCGCCTGCCTCTTCCTCGCGCGAGATAATCTTGCAGGCAATCGGCAGCTTGGCCGATGCCAAGTGCAAGGCTTCCATCGCAACTTCGGGGCGTACCCCACCAATCTCAAACATGATGCGACCTGGTTTGACCACGGCCACATAATGGTCAACCGCACCCTTACCGCTACCCATGCGGGTTTCTGCCGGCTTCATGGTGATCGGTTTGTCCGGAAAGATGCGAATCCACACCTTACCACCACGCTTGACATGGTGCGAAATGGCGCGGCGTGCGGCTTCGATTTGGCGACTGGTAATCCAGGCGGGCTCGACGGCCAACAACCCGAAATCCCCGAACGCCACCGTGTTGCCATTGTGTGACATGCCACGGTTATTGCCGCGATGCATCTTGCGGTACTTGACGCGCTTCGGCATCAACATAAACGTTGCTCCTTACATTCCTCGGCTAGGCCCGTGGCGTGCGATTCCCACCACGACCACCCTGGCCACCTTGGCCGCCACGACCACCTTGGCCGCCCTGACCACCACGACCACCTTGGCCGCCCTGGCCACCACGACCACCTTGGCCGCCCTGACCACCTTGGCCACCACGTCCACCGCGGCCGCCACGTCCACCGCGACGATCGTCTTCGTCACCACCAGCGTTGCGGGTTGCCGCTGCTGGGGTCGCCTGCTGCATGTTGCCTGCTGCATCAAAGAAGACATCGCCCTTGTAGATCCATACCTTCACACCAATACGACCAAACGTCGTGTGGGCGTGTACTTGGGCGTAATCAATGTCGGCACGCAACGTGTGCAGTGGCACGCGGCCTTCGCGCTCGTTGGCAACACGGGCAATTTCGGCACCACCAAGGCGACCCGAACACTTGACCTTGACACCGAGTGCACCGAAACGCATGGCACGCTGTACGGCTTGCTTCATGGCACGCTTGTACGATACGCGCTTGTTGATTTGCTCGCCGATGCTCTCTGCAACGAGTTGTGCTTCGAGCTCGGGTTGTGCCACATCAGCCACATTGATCTTGAGCTTCTTGCCCAGCATGCGCTCTAATTTGGCACGAAACTTGTCAACGTTTTCACCCTTCTGGCCGACCACATGACCCACCTTGGCGGTGTGAATTGTGACCTCAATCCGGTTGGCCGAGCGCTCGATATCAACGCGTGCCACACCATTGCCAGCATAGTGCTTCAGAACCATCTGGCGCAGTTTCAGGTCCTCGTGCAATTGATCGGTGTAGTTGCGCTCAGAAAACCAGCGCGACTGCCAATCTTTGATATACCCGAGGCGAAACCCCAGTGGATGTACCTTACTTCCCATACGTCCTCACTGTCGGCTAGCTTGTGGCGCCATCATCCACAACCACAGTAATGTGGGTGGTGCGCTTACGAATCCGGTCTGCACGACCCCGGGCCCGCGGCATAAAGCGCTTGAAGGCCGGGCCCTCATCGGCATAAATGGTGTGTACCACCAAGGCTGCCGGGTCCATGTCGAAATTGTTCTCGGCATTGGCTGCCGCCGACATCAGCGTGCGGGCTACCTCACGTGCCGCTTTTTGCGGCATGTACTTTAGCACCGACAACGCCTTACTTACTGGCATGCCACGCACCACGTCCATTACTGGTCGTACCTTTAATGGCGATATGCGCACATACTTGGTAACAGCTTTCGCTTGCATCGTCTCTCGCTCCGCAATGCATGGTGTGTCAGGTGACCCCGACACCCGCAAGCTACTTCATCTTGCCGCGCTTGTCAGCCTTCTTGCCACCATGGCTGCGGAAGGTGCGGGTAGGCGCGAATTCACCCAACTTGTGTCCGACCATGTTCTCGGTGACATACACCGGAACGTGACGGCGACCATCATGAACAGCAATCGTATGCCCCACCATCTGGGGGAAGATCGTCGAGGGGCGCGACCACGTGCGTAGCACGCGCTTCTCGTTCGTCTTGTTCATATCTTCGATGCGGCCCAACAGTCGCACGTCGACAAATGGACCCTTCTTCGATGACCGTGACATCCTCGGTCCTTTCACATCCTGCTAATGGCGCCCGCGTCCTGTGCTACGTAAACGCCAGTGTCGCTATTACTTGGTCCGGCGCCGCACGATAAAGCGATCGGTGCGGGGGTTATGCCGTGTCTTCACACCACGTGCGGGTTTACCCCACTTCGTCTTTGGTGGCATACCACGCGGAGCACGACCCTCACCACCACCGTGTGGATGGTCACGAGGATTCATGGCAGAACCGCGTACTTCGGGACGACGACCCAACCAGCGTTTGCGCCCTGCTTTCCCCAAGCGCACATTCTGGTGGTCCGCATTCCCGACCTGGCCAATCGTGGCCATGCAGTTGATATGTACCATGCGCATCTCGCCTGACGGCATGCGCAACGTGGCGTAGTCACCTTCTTTGGCCATCAGCTGCGCTGACGACCCAGCACTCCGCACCATCACTCCACCGCGCCCCTGTTGGAGCTCGATGTTGTGCACTTCGGTACCGAGTGGGATGAGCTTCAGTGGCAAGGCACAGCCTACGCGCACTTCTGCGTCTGCACCACTCATCACCTTGTCGCCGACTTTCAGGCCGACTGGCGCCAAAATGTAGCGCTTCTCTCCATCAGTATACTGCAACAAGGCAATGCGTGCCGAACGATTTGGATCGTACTCAATTGCAGCAACTACCGCTGCGACTCCCAGCTTGTTGCGCTTGAAGTCAATGATACGATAGGCACGGCGTACGCCACCACCACGGTGACGCGTCGTGATGCGCCCATAGCTGTTGCGCCCACCACTCTTGCGCATTGGCTCCAACAGCGACTTTTCCGGCTGCTTCTTGGTAATCTCCTCGAACGTTGAGACCGACATATTTTTGCGGCCCGCCGAGGTTGGTTTGTAGCGTCGAACGCCCATTGCTTACTCCATCGCGACTTGACGGCCGCGCTCTACATCCCCTCAAACACGTCAATTACGTCACCAGCGGCCAATGTGACAATCGCCTTCTTCCACCGGCTGGTATACCCGTAGCGCATGCCACGGCGGCGCATTTTGCCCCGCACGTTCATGGTCTTCACATCGGTCACCGTCACCTTGAAGATCTCACCAATTGCCGCACTAATCTGCGGCTTGGTGGCCTCCCCGTGAACCTCGAAACAATACTTGTTCAACGTCATCAGGTTGGTGTTCTTTTCCGTGATTAACGGACGAATAATAATCTGATGTGCATTCATCACGCCTCTCCCCCCACTGTCTGATTGCTCAGAAAGCTTTCGATGACAGCTACTGCTGGCTGCGTGATAATGACGTTGTCGTAGCTCAACAAGTCGATGACGTTTAAGTAGTAGGCTGACATCGTCTTGACACCAGGCAAATTGCTGGCCGACTTGGTCACCACGTCATCACGCCCTGGCATCACGACCAATGTCTTGCCCGTGGCCTGCAACGCCTGCAAACATGCCACCATTTCCTTGGTGCGTGGTGCGCCAAAGCTGATGTTGTCTACGAACGTCACTGCTGCACTGGCAAATTTGGCTGATAATGCGGAACGCACAGCCAAGCGCCGCATCTTGCGCGGCATCGCCTGATAGTATGACCGTGGGTGCGGACCATGTGCCACACCACCACCCTTGCGGTGCGAGGCACGAATCGAACCAGCACGCGCACGGCCAGTGCCCTTTTGACGGAAGAGCTTGCGCGTGCTCCCATCAACTTCGCCACGACCGCGGGTGTTGTGCAAGCCCAAACGGGCATTCGCCAACTGGCGCACCATCGCTTGGTGCATAACCGACATGTTGGGCTCGATACCAAAAATGGTCGCATCAAGTGCAATCGCCCCAACCTCGGCACCAGCTTGGTTATAGAGTTTTGCTTCCATCACACTACCCCTATTGGCCCTTCACTGCACGGCGAACCATGACCAGACCATTTTTGGCACCTGGCACTGATCCCCGTACGAGCAGAAGGTTGCGGTCGCTGATTATCTCGACGACCGAGAGATTCATCACTGTTACTCGCCGGCCACCCATGCGCCCCGCCATGCGCGTGTTCTTGAACACGTGCCCCGGGTCGGTACCAGCACCAATTGAACCAGGCGCACGCAAACGGTCGGACTGACCATGGGTGCGTGGACCACCATTAAAGCCGTGACGTTTGACTACACCCTGGAAGCCACGCCCCTTGGATGTACCCGTCACATCAATCATCTGACCAACCTCAAACATCTCGGCGGTCAGTACTTCGCCGACCTTGTGCTCACTCGGGTTATCAGCTGCGAATTCGCGCAGATACCGTACCAACTTGCCCGCACCAGCCAAATGACCACGTTGCGGCTTGTTGAGGCTCTTGGGCTTGATTTCGCCAAAGCCAATCTGCACTGCCTCGTAGCCGTCGCGCTCGCGAACCCGGATTTGCGTGACAACACACGGCCCAACTTCCAGCACAGTGACTGGAATGACCGCACCCGTCTCATCAAAAATCTGGGTCATGCCGATCTTTCGACCCAACAAACCTTCGATCACAATCGCACCTCCGCAGCGTTGCGGTCTGCACCGTGCAAACCGTAGTGGCTGCTCTTTCTACTAACAATTAGAGCTTAATCTCGATATCAACACCAGCTGGCAGGTTCAACTTCATCAACGCATTAATCGTCTGTTGGCTCGGGTCCAACACGTCAATCAAGCGCTTGTGCGTGCGCACTTCGAACTGCTCCTGCGAGTCTTTGTCAATAAACGACGACCGGTTCACACTGTACTTCTCGATGCGCGTCGGCAACGGAACCGGACCCGCTACCAGTGCACCCGTGTGCTCTGCGGCTTCCACGATCTGCTTGGCTGATTGATCCAATATCTTGTGATCAAATGCCTTCAGACGGATGCGCACCTTCTGCTTTGCTGCCATATCTACTCCAAGTCGCACTCACACTACCGTGGATTCCCACGGTAGTGTGAGGCAGCGTATCCACCAATTAGTCGGTAATCTTCGATACCACGCCGGCACCGACAGTGCGACCACCTTCGCGGATGGCGAAGCGCAAGCCCTCTTCGATGGCAACGGGCACAATCAACTCAACGGCCATTTCGATGTTGTCACCGGGCATCACC
>JBEANH010000065.1:0-15137 GCA_041165505.1 Chloroflexota bacterium
AGACGCCATACATTCCCCCCTACTCCAATCTTGGCGATGCTCCTTGTGTCTTCCTCAACACATTCATAAATTATCCTGTCTATCCTGTCCATCTATGTTCATTCGCCATCCTATCCATCATGTCGAGACGCCATACATTCCCCCCCTACTCCAATCTTGGCGATGCTCCTTGTGTCTTCCTCAACACATTCATAAATTATCCTGTCTATCCTGTCTATCCTGTCCATCTATGTTCATTCGCCATCCTATCCATCATGTCGAGACGCCATGTATAATACCAACACGATTTGCTTTTTTGATGACAAGGAACCGTCATGGCCGAATACGATATCGCTGACATATCACTTGCAGACGCTGGGCGCAAACGCATTGACTGGAATGAAAGCGACATGCCCGTGCTCCTCGGCATCCGTGAACGCTTTCGCCGTGAACGCCCCCTCAAAGGCATGCGCCTCTCTGTCTGTTTACATATAACCGCCAAAACTGCTGCTCTGGTACGCACCTTGGCAGCGGGGGGTGCCGATGTGGTGTTGGTGGCATCCAATCCCCTCTCCACCCAAGATGATGTGGCAGCATCGTTGGTCGTCAACGACGAAATCCCCGTCTTTGGCATCCGCGGTGAATCACTCGAGACCTTTCGTTCACACATCAACGTGGCGCTGGACATGAAACCGCACGTGCTCTGTGACGACGGGGCAGATCTGACCAGCAACTTGCTCCAGCGTGGCATCAATACCGCACAGCTACCGATTGGCGCCACCGAAGAAACCACCGCCGGTGTCAAGCGCTTCAAAGCCATGGAAGCCCAGGGCGTGCTCCCGTTCCCTGTGATTGCAGTCAACGAAAGTCGCACCAAACACATGTTTGACAACCGCTACGGCACCGGCCAAAGCGCCATTGATGGTATTATTCGTGCCACCAATCTGCTCCTAGCAGGACGTACCGTCGTGGTGGCCGGCTATGGGTGGTGTGGGCGGGGAGTGGCATCACGAGCGGCTGGTCTGGGTGCCAAAGTGATTGTCACCGAAGTCAATCCCGTCAAGGCGCTCGAAGCCGCCATGGATGGATTCCGCGTCCTGCCCATGGCTGACGCCGTACGCGAAGCAGACGTGATTATTGCGGTAACCGGCAATCGCACCGTCGTCAGTGATGCGGAATTTGTACATCTCAAGGATGGTGCGGTCCTGGCCAATGCTGGCCACTTTAATGTGGAGATAGATGTGGCGGCCCTCGAACGCCTCGCACACGACAAATCGCAACCACGTACCCATGTCACCACCTATCATATGCCCAACGGCAAACGCTTCAACCTCGTCGGCGAAGGGCGGCTCGTCAATCTGGTGGCCGGCGAGGGGCACCCGCCGGCGGTGATGGACATGTCGTTTGCCAATCAGGCGCTGGCGTCTGAGCTCCTCGCCCGCGAAGCGGGCACCATGGCCAAAGTCGTGCATCGCTTACCCGACAGCGCCGACACCATGATTGCATCACTCAAGCTCAAAGCGATGGGAATTACCCTCGATACACTGAGTGACTTCCAACAACACTACCTCAACAGTTGGCAAGAGGGGACGTAATTTGTGCATGTGGATGGGAGTAATACACTCCCATCTGCTATTTTTTCAACATGGTAGGATAGTGACTATGCATACTTGGCTCCAACAACTCCCCAAAGTCGAACTCCACGTCCACCTCGAGGGCGCCATTCCACTCGACACGTTATGGCAACTCATGATGCAGTACGGCGGCGACCCGAGTGTACCCACCCCGGATGCACTCGCAGACAAATTCACCTACAGCGACTTTCCACATTTCATTCAGACCTGGGTATGGAAAAACAGATTCATCCGCACACCGGCCGACTTCACCGTGATTGCTACTGCAGTGGCCCGTGACTGGGCAGCACAGCGCATTCACTATGTCGAGGCTCACTTTTCGCCGACTGACTTTGCCCGACATGGACTCGCCATTGGTGATATCACCCGCGCCATCCGGGCGGGACTCGCCCAAGTGCCCGAGATCCGTGTACAGCTCATCGCCGACGTGGTGCGTGATTCGTCGGTGGCACAAGCTATGCACACCCTCGAAAGCGTGGCCGAGCTCAAGGAATACGGCGTCGTTGGTATCGGTCTGGGCGGGTCTGAGCAGTCGCATCCCCCCGAGAAATTCACATCCGTCTTTGCCCGTGCTCGGCAGCTGGGGATGCGCACATCGGTGCATGCCGGCGAAGCCGCCGGCGCACAGAGCGTGTGGGGCGCCATCAACGCACTCAAGGCCGAGCGCATCGGGCATGCCACCCGCGCCGTGGAGGATCGCACCTTGTTGGAGTATTTCGTCAAAAGCCAAATCCCCCTCGAATGCAACCCCATTTCAAATGTGCGTACCGGGGTGGTCGCCAGTGTGGCAGCGCATCCCGTAGGGGAATTCATCGCACGGGGCATGCACGTCACCATTAATACGGATGACCCCAAGATGTTCAACAATACGCTGGTTGATGAATATGCGGCCTTGATGCAGGAATTTGCGTTGTCACCAGCAGATGTGTGCCAACTCGTTGATAATGCACTTGCTGCGGCATTTTTGTCCGATGATGAAAAAAAAGCGCTCCGCCAGCGATTCCATGCAGATGCCGCGTGGGTTAGCGGGGCTGCGCACTAAGTGGAATCCAGCGCTGACACACACCAGCCAAGAGCACGAATACAGCCGCCCCCGCAAAAAGGGCGCCAATGCCCGCATACTGCAACACAATCGCTAAGAGCCACGTGCCGGCACCAATCCCCAGATCGAATGCCAAATAGAAGGCCGCAGTAGCACGCCCACGTTGGGCAATACTATCCACATGAATTGCAATGAGGGCGGGATGCCAAATCCCGCCACTACTCGCCGTGAGGATGGCCGCCAAACAGAGCCACCACACGTCGCGTGCATAGGCAAAACAGAGCATTCCTATGGCCATCATGATGACACTCGGCCACAACACATCACGCCGGTCAGGACGATCGAGCAACGTCCCCGTCAGCATGCGTGTCACGATAATCGCAATACCGTACACGGTATACACCCACCCGAGCGCCGGAATCGCGCGCCGTTCTGCGAGGATTGGCACATAGGAAAGATAGGCACCAAACCCCACGCCAAGCAAAAGTGTGGTAAGCATGGCAGGCCACAACACCCGTGGGAAATTGAAAAGTGCCGTCCAGACAATCGGGGTCGGTGCTAGTGTTTGGCGTGGCACAACCACGAGAATGACGACAGCGCTCACCAATGCCAGCACCGCACACAGCACAAATGCCCCAACCAACGTCAGGGTGTCGAGATTATTGGTGACCAACGCCGGAATAACCGAGATGGCCACATTGGCTGCTGCCCCAAAGCGCGCAAGTGCCACACCACGTGCAGATGCGGGAACGAGGTCTGATACCAGTGCGGTAGATGCCGTGGTAAACGCCACATATCCAAGCGCTTGTACCACGCGACACCCAAACAAGACGAATACTGATGTCGTGGCAACAACACTGATACTCCCAAGCGCCAACGCCAGTGCCCCTGCGATAATCATTGGGCGTACCCCATACCGGTCACACAGCAACCCCATGAGTGGACGGCCAAACAGCGATGCCACGCCAAAGGCACCCATCACCAATCCCACCTGCCAGTCTGGTAACCCACTGGTGGTCATGTAGCGTGGCAGTGGCACAAGCAAGGTATAAAATGCCGCAAAAAAGCTTACTGCAGCCACGAAGGTAGCCCAAAAAGCGCGATTGAGTGCAGGATTCATTGGTATCGCCTTTAGTTTAGCACTACAACGAATGATAGGGGCACCGCCATCAAGTACCACCCACCATAGATACATATGCGGTATTATAGAAATATGAATATACTTATGCGATGCGCACGTAATGTGCTAATTATACTCGGCGTAACATTACTCACCCAATGTGCACCACCACCTGCACAACTCCCCTTGGCCACACCGAGCCCACCACCACCTGCCACACCGCAGGCTGTGCTACTGCCACAGACAACCTACTACGCATCTGCCGATTATACCTATATCGTGCGGACAACGCACACGCATACCCAGTCACTGCGCATCCCCAATGGGGTTAGGCAGCTCATAGCTTCCGATACACGCCTGGCTATGCGTGATCAAGACGACGAGGTGAGTCTGATTGATGTGACCACACAACGACGCACACCGCTGGATTTGCCGTGCACGGATATCGCCTGGCATACCGACGTAGATACCGTCTGGTGTGTGGCCTATGCCAATCTGTATGCGCTGAGTCCGGTGCAACGCACGTTGGTCACCCTCGCACCACCCGACCAGCGCATTCTACGCGTCATCCCACAGCCAACACAAGACCTGCCGTGGCTGATTATCGCTGATTCCACCGGTAATACACAGCTCTGTACACTGGTAGGACAACTGACATGCGTATCCACAGCGATAGATGCACGTTGGAACAACGATGGGACACGCGTCGCCGTGCGCACCAACGATACACAGAAAATGCTGGTGCTCGATGCGATGGGGAAGATGATAGATGAAATCACAGTTGCAGATATCGAATATGTGACGTGGCTGGACACGACAACACTTTTTGTGCGCACACAGCAACACACATTTTCGTATGCACTACCCACACAAATCAAGACAGACACGTCGCTCCAGATTCCTGCGCCGTTGTTGCTGGCAGTCGAATAGCATCTGGACACGCATTTCACACCACAATCGCAGTTATTCGCAAAGAGCCTTGATTAATTCGGAGGCGAACGTCACCGTTGGCATGTACGCCGAAAAATAGACCCAGGTCCCTTGGTGCTGTGTCTTGACCAACTTGGCTTCACGCAAAATCTTGAGGTGATGCGAAATCGTTGGCTGTGAAAGATCAAAGTACTTTTCAATGTCGTTTGCACACAGCTGCGTGTTGGTTTTGCGTGCCTCGTTGAGAAGCCGCATCATCGAAAGTCGCACCGGATGGGCTAATGCTTTTATCAGCTCCGATTGCTCGATGACATCATCACTACGTGCCATGCCAACACTTGCGCTCACTTTGCCACTCTTCTTCGTGGATTTGGTTGCGCTACGCTTCATAACTATCGTCCTTGCATGATATCTGTCACAACGAGGTGATTATACTGAATCAATTTTGGATTATTACACATATTTTTGTTTTTTTTCGCAAAATACGCTTACAGATAAGAAAATAATGTTTGTAACATAAAGTTAATTGTAAATTTTATATAGAAAACAAGCACAACACACCGAATATTGGCATATACACACCACCACACTGGCGCGCATTATTCATCGCGCCAGATTACACCAGTCATACAGTGAATACCGCCTCCTCCATGAAACAGCTGAGAAATATCCACTTCATGACATTCAATATCATGTGCTTCAAAGAGTTTACGTAGGGCTGGATTCCCTGCAGGCATGACTACCACATTCGGCGCCACCGGCACCATATTAATTGAGCGTGGATAATGCGCCACACCGGGGGCATCCATCGCATTCACGATAGTAAAGCCCATTGAGCGTAACAATTCATAGGCGGCATGTGGCGCATTATTGGGGACCATTACCGCAGTGCGCGGCCCAACAATATTGATACCACCATCAATATGACCACACCCCCACGGCATATTCACAATATGGGGATCAAATCCCATGCTTTTGAGTTCGTGGGCAACCTGTTGGGCACCTGCCATGTTGGTACGGAGCCCCGTAGCCACAATCACCACTCCATCACGCACATAGATGACATCCGCACCTTCAAAGACGGCATCACCATGGACACCATGCACGATGGGCACGCCATTATTGATGAGGGCGCGGGCCGCAGTCCATTCTTCGCCGGCACGGGCAGCCGATGCCATACGGGCGATAATCGCACCTCGTGGCGTCATAAAAAAGTGATCACGACAGAAGTAGATGTTGGGAGTAGCACGCTCACCGGGGGCAAGTTCGACCACGTCCACCCCGAAGCGGCGATACGTGCTGACCAGCATGTCGTGTTGTTCACGGGCCTGAATAGGCTCAACAATATTGTCCCAGAGTACTTTGGCGGCATTGGTGATACCATCTATTTCCGGGCCGGGACGATGGAGCATAACACGACGGAGCCGACCATATTCGGTGGTAACGCCGACCCGTGCGAGTGCATCGTGGCTCCGGGCTTGCCATTCATCACCACCATGGGCTGCGGTCAGTGAAGTATGCGTCATTGCGTCCTCGTGTGTCTACTTTTTGTAAATCCCCACCCTATATTACCATGTTCTCGCGGAACACATGCATCCAAATCTTTCCCACACATGCCCTCAGATATAGGGGCACATGGCACACAGCTACGCAATATCACGATATAATGAACCGAACCCCGGTCATACCGAAGGAGGCACACACCATGCCCGACCATACCACTGCAATTGCGGCAATCCGAGCCTTGCCTGCACAGCTCCAGCATGCCATTGCAGGTCTCACCCCAGCCCAGCTCGTGGCACGACCACACGCCGACGAATGGAGTATCGCACAGAATGTACATCATCTGGCGGACTCACACATGACGGCATATATCCGCTGTAAGTTGATTGCCACCGAGGATCGGCCACCGCTCAAGGCGTACGACCAAGATGCGTGGGCGAGCCTACCTGATGCATCACATGCAGATATCAGCACATCGCTGGCACTACTCGTTGCACTCCATGTGCGGTGGGCTGATTTTTTCGCGACACTGGCGCCGAACGACTGGCAACGGGTCGGCATCCACTCTGCGAGTGGAGAAGTCTCGCTTGAGCAGCAGTTGTTGGGTTATGCAGCGCATGGGCAGGAGCATTTGGCACAGATTGCAACCGTCAAAACCGCACTCGGTTGTTAGCACAGAAAGAAGGTCTCGACATGGCTGATTATGGATTACGTGGCCAACGCGCCCTCGTGACCGGTGGCGCATCGGGGATTGGGCGTGGCATTGTTGAAGCCTTGGCCGCCCACGGTGTGCATGTCGTGTTGACGTATTTGTCGAGTGATGATGGGGCGCGCGACACCGTGGCTGCCGCCCAAACTCACGGGGTCAAGGCACTGGCGATCAAGGCCGATTTGACCGATGAAAGTGCCGTGAATGCGGTTGTCAAAGAAACAGCCCAGTTCCTCGGAGGCATTGATATTCTCGTGACCAATGCGGGTGGAATTCTCGGGCGCAAGGCCACACTCGATATCAGCCGAGATACCTGGGACAAGGCGTTTGCCCTCAACGTGACGAGTACGTTTCTGTGTTGCAAAGCCGTTATCCCCCACATGACCGCCCAAGGGGGTGGCTCCATGGTATTGATGAGCTCACAAGCGGCGTTCGACGGTGGCGGGGTCGGCTCGACCTACTATGCCGCTACCAAGGGTGCCATCCTGACCTATACTCGCGGACTGGCCAAAGAGCTCGCCCCGCAGCGCATTCGTGTCAACTGCGTGGCACCCGGGTTAATTGATACACGCTTTCATGACATCAATACACCACCCGACATGCGCGCTGCGGTGCGTAGCCGGATTCCCCTCGGCCGCGAAGGAACACCCGCTGATGTGGCCGGCGCCATCGTCTATCTCACCTCGGAATTAGGTGCATACCTGACTGGTGAAACAATTATTATCAATGGTGGCCAGAGCATGTATTAAATCCGGCACAACGATGCGACCACACGACACCTCATGTATGCGTTCATTTCGACACGCAAACACATTGTTGTAGGGATTACGGGCGAATATCATTCGCCCCGACGATGGGGGCGGATTACGGGCGAATATCATTCGCCCCGACGATGGGGGCGGATTACGGGCGAATATCATTCCCCCCGACGATGGGGGGATTACGGGCGAATATCATTCCCCCCGACGATGGGGGCGGATTACGGGCGAATATCATTCGCCCCTACGATGGGGGGATTACGGGCGAATATCATTCCCCTCTACGATAGGGCGGATTACGGGCGAATATTATTCGCCCCTACGATGGGGCGGATTACGGGCGGTATGGTATTAAAAATACTTCCGCCTGTGGTGCAGAATGGATTAAAAATCCCGCATGAGGGAGCATTTTTAGCGCAAGGGCGTATCAATGCACCGCCTCACCAGCAACGCGCGGCCTCGATTGGCGTAGGTATTGTAAATACCTATTTACAAAAACACAAGCGAGGAGTAATATGAAACCATTCTTTGTTTTTTTATTTGTAGATGCGCATGTGCGCAAGAGAGATGCCTATGTTTACGACACGACTCTATCGTTTTGTGGTGGTGATTGTTGTCGGGGTGTTGTGTTTGAGTAGTATTTGGCAAACGACGCAATCAACATCGGTATCCGCAGCGACGCCAGCGGTACGCAAACTCACCATTGACCAAACCGACACCACTGCACACGCCGTGGGGGGATCGTGGCACGATGCCAACAATACGCCATACGTGGTAGATTTTGGCACACCAGACCCCAATGCGCCTGTAGCCGGTATGGATCAATGGCTGACGGCACAGGGGCAACCGGTTGAGCCACGTGGCAATGTCACCGGTACCAAGAAGTATCTCGTGCTGCGCGTCTATTTCAGTGGTGAATCAGCGGATTCCTACTATGCAAAAAATGCAGCAGATGAAGATAGCGATTCACCGTGGAACGTGCATGACGACTTGATGAAACCGTTACAGGATTTATACAAACTCACATCATATAACAAGGTTACCATTGATTGGGACATCAGTAATTTGTATCGATTACCCAACAATCGCAACTACTACATTGATACATCCACAGGCAACAGCTCGGGGGCGTGTGTCGAAACGGGTGCTGATGGCAAATGTCGCTTGAGCCAATTTGGTGCCTTAATTGAACATTCCACTGAACTCGCCAAAAATGACTTTAATTACAACGATTATGCGGGAATTTTGGTGTTGATGTCGGACGTCGGCAGTAGCGCGGCCTTTCACCGGGCAGCTGCTGGGGTATGTAATACCAAATATTATGGCTATGATCTGCCAGGCGTTGCAAGTAACCAAAATTATGGTTGTATCGTTGCACTCGAAAATCACGCAGCGAGTGGTTCTTATTCCAGTGAAGAAGAGAAAAATCGTGTTCGCCAAGAGCTCTATGGGCGCTTGGGGCACGAGTTTGGTCATGCCTTCCAGCAGGCTGGGCCGGCCCATCCGAGCAACTACGACAATCCATTCGAATTAATGGACAGCAACTATCCTGGTCATGTAGGAGCCTACGAAAAGCAGGCCAATGTGGCATTCCCGGGCTGGTTACCACCATCGCAATACATTCAGGTCTCCAAAACGGCCAAGACGCAGAACGATTCAACGTGTCTGCGTGCCATTGAGTACGATCCGGCACTCAACCCTGTCCCGCAAGCGCTCAAAGTGAGCATCACCGGGTCGCTCTACTACATGCTGAGTGTACGCGTCAAGAACGACGGCACGACGGGGAATGGTGACCACTTAAACGCACATTTCACATCCGGTGGGAACCCGTCGGGTATCCCCAGTGAGGGCATGCTGATTGAGCGCGTCAACGAAGGTGCCAGCGGCGAGGACGGTGACCCGATTGTGACCGTCAAGGGCAAAGGTGGTGACATTGACGACTTATGGCAAAAAGGTGATACGGCGGACTTTTTCTCGACGGATGGCGTCAAATTCTCCATTTTGCCCCAGGCAGTCAATAACCCCGACAAGATGACCATGTGTGTGCGCATCTCGTTCGATGCCACGAACTCGCTGCAGCCCGACGTATCAATGCGCCCGTGGCGCGAATTGCCAGGTGAGACTTGGGAGACCACGGATATCTGGTTTGACAGCCCACTCAACGGCTACGGCACCTACCGTTACGGCTCTTGGAACGACATCAACAACGTGCCTGCCCCGCGTTACAATGGAGATATTCCGGCATCGGGGTCAGTGAATCGCGTCTATGCGCGTATTCGCAACGTGGGGAGCAAAGTGGCCACCAATATCACGGTGCGCTTTCAGGTCACCGATCCCGCAGGCATGGGCATCAACAATAGCACCAGCTGGATAGGCCTAGGGGATGGAGTCAATGCAGGAACCAGTGACGGGGTAATCAATTCAACTAGGTTCCCTGCGCTGGCATCACTGGCACCCGGTGCATACACCGATGTATACGTGGAATGGAAGCCAGAGTTCACGGATGCACCGACCACAGGGACGTTTGATTACCACACGTGTGTGCGTGTCAAAATTGACCCTGTGGCAGGTGAAACAGTCACCGGCAATCAAGACGGCAACGACGAGCAGGAGAATATTTTCACCTTTGAAGCGACGCCGGCAGTGTCACCGGTTTACCAGCACCAGTTCACCATTTTCAACGAAAGTGTGACCAATCCGATTACCTACTACTTGAAGTTGGACGGCACATTGCCTACCAACTGGGATATCAGCATCAACAAAGGCAACCAAATTGTAACGCTGGATCCGAATGAGCAACTGCGTATTCCCGTGGTGATTACCCCCACCGGATCGGCGGTTGTAGGCAGTATATTCGAAGCCAGGATTGCTGCAGAAAAACGCTTCGATTTGACGAATGATCTGGCACTTGCCATTGACCCGAACGATCCAGAAGCCAGACATGCGGGCATGCTCGACGTGGGTGGCGTGTCATTTGCGGTCAATGTGCTGGCACCCACCGAGATTCGCTGTGAGGCGTATGCACGAGGGAGTTTTGTGGACGTGGTGGGCAGTCTCGATGGCTTCGAGGGGATTCATCAGGCTGGTACGGCACTTAGAGCGTATGCACAGGCATACGATATCAATGGCGCAGCGATTCCACTCGACGACCGTGCCACGGCCAACATCGGCTCCAACGGTGTCTTCCGTATGCGCTTTAGTGCACGCGGTGAGCAGTCACCAACAGTTGGTGGCTCGATTATGCCCAAGAGTGTCCGCTGTGTCTTCCCAGGCACACACATGCTCGCAAGTAGTAACACGGGGCTAGTGAATCTGCAAAACATCGTACCACCCACACCTACAACCGTACCCTGGTGGGGCAGCGAATTCCACTCGACACTCAATCTCAATCAGTTCATTACACCACCACTATCCTACTCGGACACGGTCAATGGTGTCACCGGAACGAAGTACATCTGTCCGCCCAACAACTGTCCAATCCCCACAGGTGGACGACGTGGCCGCGGTGTACACTTCTTTGACAACAGCCGTATTCTGCATAATGGGTTATCAACTATCCCACTTGGACCGAGTTTCTCGGTAGGGTTATGGGCCAAACGCGAACACAGCAACGTGGATGAGACCTTGTTGGCACACGGCACCACGTTAGCCACGGGCAAGATGTTCAACATGGGCTTTGTCAGCGATGGGCGCTTTGTCTGTAGCACATACAACGACGAGCTCTATTCGGTGGCGACGTACAACGATACCAGTTGGCATCATTTTGTCTGTATCGTAGATGGACCAACTCGTACGATGTATGTGGACAACGTGGAGGTAGCGAGCTCCACCACTGCCTTGCCACCCTACAACACCAATAATGCGTTCATGTTGGCACGGCGTTTTGACCGACCGAACGGATTTAGAGGTGTGCTCGACGAAGTCAAAATCTACAATAGTGCGATTGGGGACACCACGGTCACCGATCTCTACAACAACGACCCGATGGCACTCACCCCGAGTTACGGACTTTCGTTCGACGACATTGCCATCGTTGAGAGCGAAGGAGTCACAACGCCAATTCTGGCATCGTGTGGTGGTAATATTTGTCCCGTAGTCTACTACCCCGATCGTAGCGTGACGCCACGCATGCTGGAGCGTGTAGCCGCACAGCGCCTCGAGCCACAGCGCTGGATTACCTGGTCATCAACCAAACCAGTCGCTGCGGGCACCATGGGGACATTGATGTTCTGGGCACATCTCGACGACACGTCCGATGTAATGTTACCGGTGGTACTGCATTCAGTCGCAAATCGCCCACAAATCTACTGGCGTGGCAGCACCCACGAACTGACGTTTAACTCGCTCACCTATGACTGGACTGACGACTACACGTCAGGCTGGCACATGTTTTCCTTTGTGATGCGTCCAGGTGGTGTATTGCAAATCTACATTGATGGCGACAAAGTTGCTGAAGGTCTGGCAGCACCGGGCTCGGCACCATTCCGCGTCGGTGCAGGGCTGAATCTACGCGTTGGCGGACTCGATGGCGGAGAGCTCGCAGCAGTCGAATTAGCGAACTGGGCGTACCCCGCCAACTATATTGCACAACGCTATGCGGGCAACATGAATCCCAGCAATGTCACCCCCACAAAGACGTTGACTGTGACACCAACAGCAACCAACACGACTCAGCCCGTGGTAACGATTCCTGTAATCAACCTCAACAAAACCATGACCGCCATGGCCGCGGCACAAAATGCTGCCAAGACGGCCGAAGCAGCACCATTTGCTACCGCCACCAAAAAGGCGCAACTGCTGATACCTACGTTTGCAATGATGCAAACGCAGTGGTCGTTGATTGATCGCACCGAGACCGCATACGCGATCAAGACACCAATTCCTACCAAACGGCCCGTGTTGCCTATCCTGCCAACGTCTGTGCCGACATTGACGTACTATATCTTCCCAACGCGGAACTTATTGCACACCAGTACGCGCACCATGACACCCAGCATGACGGCCACCACAGTGCCGACATTCACACCGTCTGCGACGATCACTGCCAGTGCAACAAACACGCAGGTGGTTGCAACCCGCACGAAGATCAACACGCCAACCTTCCAAGCAACAGTGACGCCATCGAAGACGCCGTTGCTTACCGCAACACAGACGGCGAATCCGCAACAAACGGCTACGATGACCCGTACCCGTACACAGACAGCGACGGCGTCTCGGACAGCCACGCCAGGACGCTTTGGCTATGGCATGCTGCCGATTACGCAGCTCCCCAAGGGCATGTTGTTCCGGGCAGTGCAACACATCTATGATTCACGAAGTCTGGTTGCACCAAACTGGAATACTGCGTTTATTGGTGAGACAGCAATTCCCTTCTACCGGCCCGATATTTGTGGAGGTACCACGCCGGCCTACTATGAATTATCGGTCTATAAGGATGCGACACTCAAGATTCCCGCCGGCTTCTTGATGATGACGGCACCGTGTGACAATGATGTACCACACGACGTCCCAATTTCACACTGGAACAGCAGTGGGGTGGCGATTAGCAGTCAAATCCAATTCAATCCACCACCAGGAGTCTCACCCATCAAGCTGTGGAAACTCGACACACTAAGCTATGTCGCAGACCAGAACGGTGTGATTATTGGCAAGCTTGGGCAGCTCCCCGCACTCATCAACGGTTTAACATCGAGTGAATACTCGCAGTACAGCAGTGCACGCACTGATATCAAGTGGTCACCAGCCAACGTATCAACAGGTGATGATAATTTTGTGGCAGGGCGTATCCCCACCCCTGTAATCACTGGGCTATCACCGAGCACGGCGCGGACGTTGTGGCAATACGCAGATTTCAATATTGCCAACGATTTTGCCGGTTATCTGCGGCAGTATCCGGTCGCTTTTGCACCACTCATTGCAGGCATGAAGCAACGGGTCAGTAGCATGTGGGTGTATGAAAATGAGATTACCGACGCAGATACTCGGTTGTGTACGGGGTGTACGCAATTGCACTTACCCGTGGTAGCCGGTGGTGTGTCACGCTTTGTCATCCCCATCAAGGGTATCACGGCGCAAAACATCACCAACATGACACCCAATGTGAGTACAAGCACGCTGAGTTTCGTGGTCGAGTCGAGCACCTATGCCGGCTATCCCGTCATTGCAGTTGCTGCGGGCACATTGACCAATGACGCGCTCCCGCGCATGACACTCAAAATCAACCCATCGAGTTCATTGTTCACCCTGTTACCCCCCACGTATGTGACCTTCTACATGGTGCAAAGTCCGCCGTCACTCATACGGGCAGACCGGAGCTGGAGTAGTTGGAATTACTATTGGGCGGGGAATGAAAGTGATCAACGCAAATACGCGCAATGGACCGTGTCTGGGAGTTGTGCCGTCGGCTGTGGGCCGGTTGCATGGATGATGTTGCTGGGTTGGGTGGACATCAAGAGCACATATCCACAGGTCTCAGGACAATTCTGGAAGCGCTGGAACGCTTACCGTGAAAACGGATCGAGTAGTGGGCTAGCCACGTCAGGTGCGGGGATTGCACCACAATCAACGACGATTGGAAGCACCATTTACATGGCGCCAGGGGTGTTTACCTCCACCGAGTATATTCGTAACCAGGTCGGGACTTTCTGCTTCTCGGGGTCGGGAGCAACATACCCGTGGAGCATGGACAATGTGCGCAACTACCTGACATATGTTGGCACAGGTATCTCGATTGATACGCACTACAATGCGGTAGGGTATCACGAGGACAGTTTACGCGATTACACGATCGAGCATCTGACCAAGGCAAATGTCAGCGAACGACGGCCGGTCATCATTGGTACGGGATGGTTGAATCACTATCCACTGGCGTGGGGATATGCGTGGCGATCACGCCCCACCACATGGCGGGATGCTGGCTGGTGGGTCGGCGACGACGTCCTCTATGCACGCTACTTCTATGTCAACAACGGACATGGAGGAAGTGATGATGGCTGGGTTGATGCCAGCACCTGGTTTGCTGGACGTGTCAGTCCGTAATTGTCGGTGTTTCACACGTGCCGACGTATTGGTTTCCCAATACGTCGGCACTTTTTTGTATGTACAAATCACCATCATACCGATACTGCGATGGTCATTTGTAAATTACTATTCACAAAACGACAAAAATAAGCTACCATCAACACATCCATTTCATGATATATCAACGTTCGTAAGTGAGGCCGTTATGAATACCACACGTTTGTATCGTTTCATCGTGATGATGACCATCGGTGTAATGTGCATCACCAGCATCTGGAGTGAGCCGAATACGCAATCGGTCGTGGAAGCGAAGCCGAGTGTACGCCAACTCACTGTAGATGAGGTAGATGCATCAGCACACAAACTCGGGAGTGAGTGGCATGATGCACGCAATGTGCCATATGTGGTGGATTTTTCGCCACCAAGTGCAAGCGAAGTCAAT
>JBEANH010000066.1:0-14868 GCA_041165505.1 Chloroflexota bacterium
GATGACGATGATGATGATGATGATGATGATGATGATGATGATGATGATGATGATGATGATGATGATGATGATGATGATGATGAATCAGAGGACAGTTTCTACTCAAGTGATGACGAGAGCATGGTCCAGCATAAACAAATTCAAGACAACCAAATCGCCTATGAGCACAATGACGCAATGGTACACCACATGCAGTCGATCGAACGCCAAGCACGCCAGGACGCTCGAGCCGAAATGGAGCAAATGTTTGGTATGGGAGATAGTGCCTACGAACAACACCGTGCATCACGCGATGCACGCAACGCTGAATGGGATGCCGATGCTGCTGACCACGTAAACACACAACCTCAATTCCAAGAATTCTCTGGCACCGCACAAGACAAAGTAAATCAGTATATCGCACAACAAGCAGACCGCATCCGCCAACAATCTCAAACGACACCAGAAATGGTACAGGACACATCACACGACCAATCATCGTCGCCACAACAAGAAGAAGAACAAGCACAACAACATTCCCGTGGAAGGAGCCGATAATGACGCAACCACATTTTAGTCGTCGCCACCTCATAGGCGTCGAATTATCTCGTCAAGCAATACCAGCACATAGCGCAGATGCGCTTTGCGTGATTGAGGGGCATGCCATCACAACCCAGGCCGAGCGAAGTATCATCACATTCAATGAAAGTATGTTCAGCAAACATCTGCTATTTATCGGTGAAATTGGTTCCGGTAAAACAAATGCTATTCAACAATTTTTACAACAGATACGCAAAAAAATCACAAACAATGATGTCGTATTCGTATTCGATACCAAAGGCGATTTCCGCAAGGAGTTCTGGAGAACCAGTGACATCACAATCAGCAACGATCGTCATTCTGGTGATGAACAAGGGCCAAATTACTGGAACATTTTCAATGAAATAAACGATACCACTTACGAAGACGATATCTACGAAATTACACGGTCACTCTTTTTTGAACGAAGCAAACAATCGAATCAACCTTTTTTCCCCAATGCAGCACGTGACTTATTCGCAGCAGTCATGTTGCATTACTATCGATTACACAAACGCGCGCCACTTGTGAAACCACCTGATAACAAACTCCTCAAGGAGTTTTTTGACAGTGCCACGCCAGATACATTTCGAGAGATACTCAATCTCCCCGAAAACAGTGATTTGCGCGCACTGATAAGTTATATTGGCACAACTGGCACATCGGATCAATCACTTGGCGTCCTGTCGGAGCTCCAACAGATGGTGCGTGAGATTTTCATCGGCAACTTCAAAAAATCAGGGTCGTTGTCGGCACGGCAACTGGTACGCAACAAAAATGCAAAATTTGTCTTTATCGAATACGACATTTCAGTGGGAAATGTGCTCACTCCCATTTATCGGCTTATTCTTGATTTCGCCATTAAGGAAGCACTTAGTCGTACACGCAGTGATGGCAATGTATGGTTTGTCATTGATGAGTTCCGCCTGATTCCTCATTTGCAACATATCGATAATGGTGTCAACTTTGGGCGTAGCCTCGGTGCGAAATTCATAATTGGGATACAAAATGTGGCGCAGATATACGAAGCCTACGGCGAATCATTGGCCAAGAGTCTACTCTCTGGATTCCTCACGACAATTGCGTTCCGTGTCAATGATGCAAGCTCGCGTGAATTTATCAAGCAACTCTACGGGAAACGCCGCATCCAGGAAAATACTGCTACACCCATAGGCAATCAAGCGTTACAAAGCCAGAATATTGATGTTGATGTCGTCGAGGACTTCCACATCCTCAACTTACGATTAGGACAAGCAATCATCGGATTGCCGCAAAGCCAGCCATTTCTGTTCCAGTTTAATGCGTATCAGCGGGAACGCACGTCGGAATAACGTACACATTGATGCACACGATATGCAGGATTTTTCTCTGTTCTTTTGTCTTCGCCCATCATTTCCTACATTGATGCAACGGGGGGAACATTGATGCACACGATATGCAGGATATTCCTCTTTGTTTTATTCAATCTCATCATGTAGTGTGTGGATGAGTCTTAGTAAGCATTTGAATTCATTAGTTTTTTCATTTACAAGATTAATGATATGTATACCCTCCCAATTTTCATACCATAAATCCCTTGCCGTTTACCCGCATTCTCTATACCATCCCCTCTATCCTTTCCATCTATGTCCGCTTATATCATCCTCTCCATCTATGTTCGCTTGTCCCTCCCATTTTTCATACCATAAATTCCTTGCCGTTTACCCGTATTCTCTATACCATCCCCTCAATCCTTTCCATCTATGTTCGCTTATACCATCCTCTCCATCCTTTCCATCTATGTTCGCTTATACCATCCTCTCCATCTATGTTCGCTTATACCATCCTCTCCATCCTTTCCATCTATGTTCGCTTATACCATCCTCTCCATCTATGTTCGCTTGTCCCTTCTTCCTATCTTTCCCTGTCAATAACCAACACCGCCACTGTAGCCCCTGTTATCGATGTCAAAAAGTGCAACCCAGACTCATTCCCAAACAGCATCCGTAGGCGATTATGCACATTGCGAATACCATGTTTTTTTGGTTCAGTTAGATCGCGAAGTAATGCATTCATCACTGTGACATCCGCAGTGCCAGGATTTTCGATTTCACAGCGAATCTGTCGTTCCGACTGCTGCAAACGAATGGCTATCACCCCCATTTTTTGTTTCTGCTCAAGAAAGCCGTGAATTAATGCATTTTCGATGATAGGTTGTAGTGTGAGTTTGGGCCAACAGGCTGTGTGTGTGTCACCATCTGTCGCAACATGCAACTGAATGTCGAGCTGATAACAGAAATTTTGGATGTCCAAATAATCGCGCACAATGCGCAATTCTTCACTAAACGGCACCAGTTTGTCGGAATCATTGATACTATAGCGCAAAATATTAGACAATGACGACACCACGCGTGGCACATCGGCATCACCGTGATCGAGCGCGACCCAACTGATAGAATCGAGCGTGTTGTAGAGAAAATGCGGATTGATTTGGGCTTGTAACGCACGTATTTCAGCTTGTTTGACACTAATACCCGTCAAATAGACATCGCGTAACAGTTGCTTGATACGCACCACAAATGCGTGGTATGCATCATATAAATGCGCAATCTCGATGGTCGGTGGGCGCACCGGCATCACCAAGTCGAGATCGGATTGCTGTGTCGTTTGTTGCATGGTGGCCGCAAGCTGGGTTATGGGCTGAACCACTGAGCGTGCAATCATGTACGACACCAGTAACACTGCCATAATAGATATGAGCAACAAGGGAATCACGAATTCACTTAACCGGTAGACCTGCGTGGTAATTTCGGCAATGGGGGTCACCCCTACCAACCACCACCCCGAATCGAGCAACAACACACTGTACAGATTGGTGTCGGTACGTGTGGTCTGATACGCCATACTCCGATTGGCCAACAACCCACGCGTGCGCAAGACGGTATCGAGCTGGGCAATCGCCGCAGTTGCGGTCGCCTGCGGTACCGCAAAAATCCCCCCCTGCGGATCAACCATGTAGTATACCGACTGATCACTGCCTGCACGCTCTTCTGTCCCAAGCACATCAGCCACATCGAATTCAAGGAGCAACATGCCAATGTCAGGGATTGTCACCGCGCTGAACGTGCCACGAATCAACACCGCAGCGTAGATTTTTTGTGGCTTATCGGCCTGCATAAACCAACGCACTTGCCCCTGCGCGTCTAGTGTACTCGTATAAAATTGCATCTGCCGCGCCTGTGCCATTGTCAGCACGCGGTTGGCCGGGAATGAATATGTCGCATATAGAGCACTATGTGGATAGGCATCGTTGAGAAAGAGCCAGTAGTTCACCTGGCCAAACGAACGCCGCAACGGCACATAGACCGAACGCGTCAAATAGCGCGAAATTTCTTGGCGTGAAATGGCATGATCCACATTACTGCGCAACGGCGCAGCTACTTGTTCGTAGATGAACGCATCGTTGTTGAGCCCGACGACGACTTCATCTACACGCGCAAGTGCCGTATTCACAATACGCTGATTCTGCTGCATAATCAGACGCACATAGTCTTCAGCATTACCGATGAGGAGGTTTGAAAAGAAAAAGGAAAGAATGATTATCGTTATGGTAAGCAAACCAAAAAAGAGTCCACTCACCAACAGAAAAACACGACGGAGCAGCGTATTGCGCTTCATGACTGTTGTGCGAGCTCGCGGTACTCACTCGGGGTGAGCCCGTTGATACGACGGAACACTTTGGTGAAATACTGCGCATCGAGGTAGCCGACTTGCCGACTCACATCCGCAATCGTCATGCCACTCTCCGCCACGAGTAACGCACACGCCCGCTCCATGCGCAACTGCGTGATACGGGTGTGAATGCTCGTCTGGGTATGGCTCCGGTAGATTTGGCATAGATAACTTTGACTGAGGTGAAACTTTTGTGCAATCGTATATGTTGAAATATGGGCATCGTGGAAATTCGTGCTGATATACTGCTGGACGCGCATCACCATTTGCTCCGTGGACGGATTGCGATGCGTGGCCACATGCTGGCATACCCACAGGTACAACTGTTGCACGTAATCGTGTACCGCTGCTACCGTACGGATCGTCTGTACATGCGCCAAACTCGTATCAAGTGTCACTCCATCAACCATCGCGGGCAAACCGAGCTGTGGCAACTGTTGATAGAGCAGTGCAACTACGTTAACTGCCATTTCTTTGGCAATTCGTACATCATCAGCATGAGCGGGTAATACGGCAACCAACAACGCAGCGATTTGTGTCGCATCCGCCTTGGTCAAGGCCTGGCGTAAATCTGCCATTTCACGTGCAGAAAAAAACGCCGTCAGGTGCGCCGCATGACGCTGAGTTCGTTGCGCGTATGCCGTTAACATTTGCGTCAATTCAGCGATTTTTTCACTGTTCATCGGTTTGAGCAGATAATTGGTGACCCCAGCCGCCATGGCCCGTTGTGCAAAACTAAAATCGTCGTATGCAGAAATCACGATTAGATGCATGTCTGGATAATGTGCATGAAGCTGGCGACAGAGCTCGATGCCATCCATCTGTGGCATTTTGACATCGGTAATCACCACATCAGGCTGGATACGATGACACAATGCCAGTGCTTCGACGCCGTTTTGGGCGGTCCCCACACACACACATCCCGTGTCTTGCCACGGAATATGCCGTTGCAGACCCTCAAGTGCTTGAATGTTATCATCGGCGAGAATGACCTGCGGCATCGCTGATTCCCCTGCACGATAACTCGGTGGTGTCATTGGTGCCCCCCATTATACGAGAAAATCAGGCACCGGCAACCACACCCCACCCTGCATGGCCGACGCCCGTGCCGCAATCACCACGTGCGTGGCATGGAAATCCTGTGCAACCGGGCGTGGCCGGGGCGCCACGCCACGGATACAATCCACTACGCGCTGGATGTACGGTGGTTGTGTGGCGCATACAATCGCTGTTGCAGCATTTGCCGTCACCAGCTGCACACCACCATCACCATCCGTCATAATCAGCCCACCAGCGCCGTAGATGCGTAGCTCGTCATCCCCCCAACGCTGTGCACCACGCTGATTGTAGTAATTGAGCACCACACTCGCTATACCACCCCCTGCAAGGTGCGCCTGAATGGTGGCTGCCATCTGCAAACCGCCATGTGCCAGCGGATTACCTACCTGACACGACAGTGCCGACACGTACGTCATTCGCTGCCCCGCACAATGCGCAATCAGGCGAATAGCATGAATGCCACTCTGCATGATGAGTCCACCATCCACATCTTCATCTTGAGGGCGCCAGTCGGCATACGGGTACGATTTACGCACCACAATCTGCCCAATCTCTCCCAGCACACCCGTTGCCAACACGGCGGGAATAGCGGCATACGGTGCGTCATCGGCAATCCCCGCCATGTCAAAGAGCTGACACCCCTGCTGATGTGCCAGTGCTATCACCTCATCAAGCTCGTCATGGCGCATCACCAACGGTTTTTCGCCAATCACGTGCTTGCCTGCACGCAACGCCAGCCGAATTGCATCCACTTGGGTGGCACGGCGTGGCGCACAAATCACCACCAGCTGCACCCGCGCATCGGCGAGCAAGGCAGGCAGCGATGGATGGCGAGTCATCCCTGCCGGCGCATTTGTCACATCACACACCGCTACCACATGCGCACCGCTGAGCACGCCATCGCTGGCCAACTGGTGACCATTGTGTCCGTACAGACCAATGCCAATAGGTGTCATACTGCCTCTGCTGCCTGTTGCATCGCATCGAGAATCTGTAAACCAGCAAGAATACGCGCAACATATGCTACATCAATGCTTTGTTTCGCCTGTACGGCATGCTGGAATTCATACCACTGATAGCCAGCACCCTGAGCGGGAGTCGTGGCATGCACGATCTCTTGGCGCCCGGCCTGTACCGTCACCACCGCAAGTTGCACATCCGTCGTCTCTGCGGCCAATGGCCCCATGTTGCGGTACAACGTGCCATGGGCAAAATTCATTTCCAGCGCACAACGGTAGTACTGGCGGTCATCCACACAAAACGAAGCAAAAATACTCCCCAACGCCCCATTCTGATATGCCACTGCCAGCTGTGCGTTATCCGCGGTGGGGCGCTTGGTAAAGATGCGTGCCTGTTGTACGGCGACCTGGCGCACATCCTGGAAAAACCAGCCGATATCGTTGATGAGATAAATCCCCAAGCGAAACATGGGAGCCACCGGACAACGCTGAGGATCGTCGTACCAGCTCCCATCGGGCTGTTCACGATACGTACACCACGTGGTGGCCCGATACGCGATCGGCTCACCCAGCTGGTATGCGTCACGCCACGCAATTAATTGGGCAATGTCTGGCGGCATGCTGGGGGCTGGCGAATTGAGATGCACCACCCGCCCTAGTGCACGCGCCTGTGCCAGCACACCTGCTGCTGCGGTTGTATCGCCTTCAAAGGGCTTGGTGGTGATGACATCACACCCATGAGCGATGATGCGTGCAATCAGTGTGGCACGCCCCACTGGCCCGCTAAAGAGTGCAACCGCCTGTGGTGCGCTGTGCTGCAACATCTCACTGATGTCCGTAAATCCGGGCACCCCGAGCTGCGTACTCCAGTGCGCCACTTTACCTGCATCGAGGTCGCAGACAGCCACGATGTGCATGGTGGCAGCCCCTGCCCCCTGGAGCAGTTCGTGTTCGATCATCCAGCTCCCAAAGTTGAGCCCCACCACCGCCAGGCGAATTCGCGACATGGTGCGTCCTTTTCCGTATCATCAACTGGCATCAAAATCAATCTGTGCATGGGTAAAACGTGGGCGTTGCCGTGCCAAGAGTTGAATCCCAGGCAGCACGGCATGGACATCGCCGAAGCGGTCAATGATGGAGCCCTGACCACCATGGTACCAGTGCCGTCCATCATAGCCACACATGTTGACTGCGGCCAATGCCCGCCCATACGTCATACAGGCCGTGATGCCGTCTCCTGGAAAGCAGGCCCAGACCATGCTGTCGTAGTAGCGTTTCATTCCCTCTGGTGTGGCCACATCTGCATCACTCATGCGCTCTGGACGCGTCCCACCTGCCCCAGTGGGCAGGAGCATTACTTCTACCCGTTGATCTCGGAAGTATGCGTGGACATCTTTGACACCGAGGTCGGCACAAATCACGATGCCACAGCGTACGCCGTTGACGTCAAAAAACTGCCAGTAGGCATCAGCCGCTGCCACATGCCCGATATCTTCGCTGTCATCGAAGTAGAGCGCTACGGCGGCATCAAGGGGATGTTCACGCGGAGTAACACGGTTTTTGCGCTGCACCACATGATGCCCATCGGGGTAGACCACGTAGTGTGCCAAATAGCGCTGTGCACCCGCCTGTTCCACGAATCCTGCCGTCAGCACCACACCCGTCTCGGAGGCGAGTTTGGCCAGATGTTGATAGATGGCACCATCTCCTGCCGGCTCTGCCAAGGCCACAATGTCGGGCCAGCCACCATAGCCGGTCGCACTCATTTCTGGCGTGAGCAACAGGTCACACTGCGTACGAGCCGCCTGCTGTGCCGCCCATGTCAGTTGCGCCAGATTTCCTGCCCGGTCACCCGGTTTGGCGCACAGTGATGCAATTCCAATGGTGAGCAGTCGTGTCATACTTGCATCCTTTGCAACGCTTTACTTGCTTCACGGTTGGTACACCATTCGTCGAATGCCTGTGCTTCACGCAAGGCAGGAATACTACGCTGGTCACCAATCATGCCCAGTGCTCGGGCACTAGCCGCCTTGACGGTGAAGTCTTCGTGTGGGTCGAAAATATAGCCGTGGAGCACATCGAGTAGGGCATCATCGGCGTGACCAATCGCCGCAATCGCAAACAGCACCGCCTGCCGCACCCGGCCACGACAGCGCCAGGCATCCAAGGTGGCGTCGTCGTAGTCGGCATCAAAAAAGACGTCAATGGGGCCAATCTGTTCGGCCATGCGTGTATCCCCCGTCCCGCGCGAAAAACGCGCTGGCGGCTGCATGTAGAGCGGGCGCTGTGCTTCAATCTCGAGCATGCGCGCCAGGAGCGGCAACCAGCGCGGGTCAGGGTGCTGCGCCATAGCGAGTGCGGCCGCATAGCGCATGCGCCAATCGGCGTGCCTGCTAGCCTCGGCAATCAGGCTCGTATCGCGAAAGAGCGCTTCCATGGCGTGATAGCGTTGCATATGAACTCTCCTCAGCGCGCACGGTGGTATGGCACCACGTATGTGCGTTCACTACTCTGAATGTGCACCTGGTCGGTCTGCAGTTGCCACGACACTACGGTTTCTTCGGCACACGGATGTACCCACCACAAACCACCATTCAAGCCAATGGTGCCATCACCGCCACCTTCGTAGTGACTAATGGGCACATCAACGCACAGCACGATTTCAAGCGTATCCACGGCATCACGCGCTGCTGTGATAGGTACGTGCGGCGCAATCAGCTCACCAGAAACAGCCCACGGCGTCAAATCAATTGCCACCCCATCCAACCAGAGTTGCGGATTCATCATGCCCAGCGGGAGTTGCAACCAGGCAGCATCGTGTGGTTTGGCAACGCTGGTGTAATACCACCAACGCTTCACGGTGGGCACCGCTGCTTCCATGTGGGCGGGCAGACGCATATCGAGACGCAACGCACTCTGTGCCAGCAACGGGCGTGCCGTTGCCAGTGTCAGCACGTCGGCATCATCGGCCACCGCCGCCAGCTGACGAATCGCCGCACCACGCCGGCGGGTCGTTGCAATCCATGCTAGCGTGAGTTGATGGTGATGCGTACCCTCGGTCACAAAATCCACGATACCACACGCCGCATCTGGTTTGGCAGGATGACCAGTCACCGCTTCGCAGTACATCGGAGCTTCAGCCAGTAGCGGGATGAGGTGGAGGGTGACACCTTCGGGAGTGCTGATTTTGGCACCGTGTGGCTGTGCCACAAAGGATGGGCGCACCAAGAAACGCGTCGTCCACTGATGTGGCTGTGTCGCCACACACACATCTTCGATGATAAAAAACCGATCCGCACACAGCGTCGTCCGCCGCTGCATGCGCACGATGTCGGGCCAGCGCTCTTGGTAGGTGGGCGCCACATCACACACCATGGTGTGATGCAACAAATCGGCACTCGTGGTGGCATGCTGTGGCGCATCCGTCTGCATGCGCAAGCCCTCCCAACCATCCACTATCATAATGGAATGGGCACCACCGCATCCGTCACCGTAGTTGTACTCATCTTCTTGCCCCATGGTAAAAAAAGTGACCCGGCGCACCGTATCCGCGAAGCGGAAGCGTGCCGTCCCCTGCGGTGTGGGCGAACCATCTGCGGAGAGGGGCACACCGTAGCCGTTAAACAGCACCGCATTGGGGTTGACGTGTGCCCGCGTGGGCACCACGGGGGTCGAATCATCCCACATCTGCATGGCGTAATAGTGGCGTGCAGTACTTACCAACGCCCCACCAATGTCGGGTTCATACCAACTGCGCGATACCGGTGTATCCGACGTGTACAGCTGTGCGGGCCACCAGATGAGCGTCCAGACCAGATCATCGTAGGCCCACCCCGTACCGATGTCGTAGCTCCAAATGCACTCGTGTTGCAGGATATCGGCAAAGAGGGGCTCACCCGTCATACGCGCCGCATAGGCGAGGGGGGCACGCACCCCAAACTGATAGCCGTAGTTGTCCCACGGCAACAGCAAGCCACCCGGCATCCATTCACGCGCCACCATCAACAACACGCTATAAGGAGTCGCCCCATTGGGGGTGAGTTGGCGGTGGAGCAGATCGGTCTGACCGGTGATGCGCTGGAGCAGCTCGATGGCAAGGGGGATGGCTGGACCATTGACACAGTCCATGTACGAGCTCCCTTCGCCACTATACCCAGAGGGAGGCATGTCGCCGATGATGCCTGGCAAGCGGCGCAACCCTTCGTCACGCATGATTTCTGCCATTGCGGAGTGATGGGGTGCCTGTGCAAAGAGATACCCGACCAGCGTGGTACTCAGTGCCAACGACAGGGCCTGATTATCCACGCATTCCGGCTCAGGTTTGGTGCGCAGCCCATACAAAAAGTTGACGAAGTGATACTCGATGAGTTGTGCAGCCAGTACCTGTGCTTCGTCATCACTGAAGGCGCCGAGGGTGCATAACCACTGAAAGTAGAGACACCACTTGGCGTGGGGAAAGGCGAAACACCAGAAGTGGAATTGCAATCCCGGTGAAAAGTACATGCTATCGAGCTTACCCACGTAGCGCCGCAGCACCTCGGCCGCATTGGCGATGTCGCGTGGGTCACGGGTGATGAGGGCCACAAATGGCGTGAACCACGGGAAATCGAAGGGCGCACTTTGCGCACTCCCCTTGACCAACGTCCAGAGTTCGCGCAAGCGGTCATCGTGTGCATCACTGGCCAAAATGCGCTGGCGCAACTGGTCAATATCGTCAATGAGTATCGGATGCATCGTGGCATCTCCTTAGAGCTTGATGGCACCTGCAGTCAGCCCCTCGATGAACTGTTTCATGGAGATGAAAAACAAGATAAGCAACGGCAACGCCGCAATCACGTAGCCGGCAGTCAACATGCCGTAGTCGCCGGGATGAGCGGCAGTCAAGTAGGCTAATCCGACCGTCAGTGGACGTTTTTCGAACGACTGAATGGTCACGAGTGGCCAGATGTAGTCGTTCCACACCGACACAAAGACGTTGATGGACATCAGCGCCACCATGGGGCGCAGCAGCGGGAATGCTAAAAAGCGGAAGATTTGCCATTCGTTGGCACCATCAATACGCATTGATTCAAAGAGCTCTTGGGGCTGTTGTGCCACAAACGTGCGCATCACAAAGACCCAAAACGGCTGCGATGTTCCCGCACAAAAGAGGATAACGGGCAATGAGGTGTCAAGGATACCCAGTTTCCATGCGAGGGTAAACGACGGAATCAGATTCATGATGCCAGGCAGCATCATTTTGGCAAAGAGAATCCAAAAGAGCAACCGTTTAAAGGGAAACTCCAACTTACCAAAGGCATAGCCGGCGAGGGCAGTCACTGCCACGGTGAGGACGGTTGATGCCAACGCCATCCACACGCTATTCATGATGAACGGTGAAATGAAGCCGAAGGCGATTGCATAATTTTCCACGTAAAACGGCGGACGAATCGTGAAAAACTCAAAGACGATTTGTTCTTTGTTTTTGAGCGACATCACCAACATCAACAGCATGGGAAAGAGCAGTGCAACGCATACCCCCACGATGAGCAGATGTTTACTGAATTCGGCGATGGTAAGTGGTAATGGGCGTCGGCGCGGTGCGAGTGTACTCATACTGTTTGCTCATCTTTCTGCACAAATCGGAGACTGATGAGTGTCACAAGAAGTGACATGACAAACATGACCATACCGAGTGCGGCTGCATAGCCGTATTTTTGGCTTTTAAATGCCGAAAAATACATGTATAGTCCTGGTACCATCGAGGCAAACCCAGGCCCACCTTTGGTGAGGATTAATTGTGTGGTATAGCCGGTGATAGCCGCCGTAATCGTGCCGATTAAATTCAAACTGAATTGTCCCGTGATGAGCGGTAATTCAAGATACCAGAACTTTTGCAAGGGACCGACCCCGTCGAGAGCACCGGCTTCCCAGACCGAATCAGAGACGCTTTTGAGACCGCCGAGATAAATCAATGCCGCATTGGTGGTCACAAACGGGAACCCCATAAAGACCAAACACCACTTGACCAAGTCGCTGTCACCCAGCCACGTTTGGCGCATATCGGGCAGCCCGAGTGCTTCAATTAGATGATTAAAGAGCCCATATTGCGGGTTGTACATGAATTGCCACATCAAGATTATCACCATCCACGGCACTACCATGGGGATACAAAAAAGCACGCGGTAGAGGAACTGTGCGCGCATATTGCGGATGCGAAAGAGTACGACACTGGTGATAATGGTGGGGAGCATCAGGATGATACTCGTCACCAAGAAAAAGAGCATATTGGCCACCGATGTCCAAAAGACGCGATCGGTGTAGATTTTGCGAAAGTTTTCCAGACCGATGTATTCCGCAGTACTGTAGCCGTTCCAGCGATACAGCGACCGGACAATGCCCTCGAGCATGGGATACCAGTCGAAGACGAGATTGAGCAGCAGCGCTGGTGCTACAAACAACCAGCCGATCCACATCTGACGCCGCGACAACCGTATTGGTACAAAAGAAGACCCCTTGGGCGGCGCTGACTGCTTCGTCATCGTGCACCTCGTTCCTGGTATGGCGATGTGGCACCTCGGACGAGATGCCACATCACGAATTGGGATTGCGTTTATGGTTTGTAGTAGGTCTGCATCATTTCCAGGCGCAACTTCAGGTTCTCCACCGTCGCTTCCTGAGATTTGACCATCAACTCGTTGCTCCCGTCACCCTTCATTTCGGCGAGTTTGGCTTCTGCAGCAGCGATCTGCGGGGCATAGCCATCGGCACCAATCATCCCTTCGACGTATCCCTTGGAGCCATCACGTGAAAGTGCGGCCACGTTGGTCTTGTAGTCTTCGAGGCTGATTTTGCCCATCAAAAAGTCTTGTGACAGCCCTGGCCAAATGGCACCATCACCCCACTCGATGAACGACGAACCGACGACCTCCACGGCAGTTGATTTGTCGCTGGGGTTGACGAATCCCTTGATTTCATCGGGGATCGGCACCCCTTCCACAGGCGAGAACGACTTGGCAATCCCCACATACTTGGTCTGCGCTTCGACACTCGAGAAGTACTGCAAGAAGTCTACCACCACGGCTTCGAGCGCTTTGTCTTGCTCGACGGTTGCATTCACCGTAAAGCCGTAGTCCTGCGTGTTGGGTGGTGCATTATACTTGCCGATGGCGTACTTCGACGTTTCGCTGGTAATCACGGGAACCGGGAAGATGCCCCATGCGAATTTATCACCAATCAGCTCTGAGTAGCCCTGGAAATCCCAGAAGCCGGCTTGGAGCATGGCGGCCTGGCCTGTCATAAACAGGTTGGGTGCATCGGCTTCGGCGGTACCCGTCCAGCCATCTTGCCAGTACTGTGCGTAATCTTGCCAAATGGTGAGCATGTCGTCGTAGTAGTCAGCGTTTTCGAGCTGCCCATTGGCCAACGCCAGATACACCTTGTCCCAGTAGTATTCCACACCACGGTTGGCGCTGGTGTACTTGGCATCATAGAACTGGTCAACGTACTTTTCACCGAACTGGTAGCCGACCTGCCCCAACGACCAGCCCACCCAGCGCCCGTTGTCTGCGGCCACGGGAATCACACCACTGGCCTTCAAGGCTTTCATGGCAGTGCGGTATTCTTCCCAGTTCTGCGGTGGCTTTTCTGGATCAAGTCCTGCGTTCTTGAACAGGTCCTTGTTGTAGAACATCGGCTGACCAATGGACATGGTAGCATTGCTGTCGTTGGGAACAAAGAAAATGCCACCATACTTGTTGGACGAGCGAATGCCGGCAAATGAGGCTTCACCACCCGAGAATGTGTCAATCCAGCGGGGTGCATCGGCGTAGGCACTCTTGGCGTTGTAGGCGTTGTTGAGGTTGTACAACACCCCCTTGTTGGCGTACTCGCCGTACATCCACGGCTGCATTTGGATGATGTGTGGCGCACTTCCCGAGACAAACTGCGTATCGAGCAGTTCTTTGTAGCCGTCGAGTGGCTGATACACGAATTCAAATGTCACATTGGGATGAGCGGCCGTGTAGTCATCCGTGATTTGCTTGTACCCGTCGTAATAGCCCGTGTTGCTATCTGGGCCATGCCACGTCATGATTTTGATGACGTACGCCGCAGGCGCTGCGGTCGGTTCCGGCGCCGCAGTCGGCTCCGGTGCGGGGGCTGCGGTTGGCTCTGGAGCGGCAGTCGGCTCGCTGGCTGCAGGTGCTGTGGCACCACAGGCAGATAGGACGAGCATGGCCACACACAACAGCGTCAGCCAAAACGACTTTGTTTGCTTGGCTACCATTGTTCCTTCTCCTTTTTGGTGGAATCTGTGCAAACGCCAATGTCTGGTATTCCACTCTCATCCTATGACAACTATGCATGTCAACTCAACGGGGAATTTTTTGTGATATGAGGATTTTCACACACTCTTTGAGCATTATGAATTATGAATTATGAATTATGAATTATGAATTATGAATTATGAATTATGAATTATGAATTATGAATTATGAATTATGAATGGCGAATGGCGAATGGCGAATGGCGAATGGCGAATGGCGAATGGCGAATGGCGAATGGCGAATGGCGAATGGCGAATGGCGAATGGCGAATGGCG
>JBEANH010000067.1:0-14562 GCA_041165505.1 Chloroflexota bacterium
ACCATCGCAAAATCACCACCTGCATTGAGCTGGTCCACCCCACGCGCGTGGGGTCTGAAAACCACCATTTGCGTCTTGTACGTTTGCGTATACGTCCACCCCACGCGCGTGGGGACAAGCCCCTGGTCTCAGACCAGGGGCTTCGTTTGTGTGCCTAGGTGTGTTGAGAATGCCTAGATGTGTCAGGTATGCACAGCGGTGTGCGGTGGCGACACGTCTTGATCCGTGCGGATAGATGTGCATCCCACATGCATGATCAGCTGTGCCAGCCTCCTCCAGCGTCATGCCATTACCGCCACACACCTAACTTTCGTCATGCCATGGCGCGGAGCGCTGTGGCATCTTTTCGTCAAGGCAGAGATAGCATGGCGTCACTGAGGAGAAGATGGCAGATGAAGGATAAAGTAGGGGCGTCATTGTATGGCGCCCCGATGGCGTGGCACACGGTGCCACGTGTGAAGAATCCCCCTGCATTGTCAAACCTGTCCAATTACGTTAATATACGTAATATAGGATGAAAACGTATCGCGTAACAATTCGCTTTGTGCGTGCAGGTTAGGTGTGCAATGCAAAATAGTCTCTTTTCACTGTGTGTGCCACGCGATAGTGTGGGTGATGCGAGTCGCCGCGATACTGTGCTCGACTTGACCGACTTGGTCAAGCACACTATCGATGAGGCTCAGTTTTTTGCCGAAAATTACGTGACGGATGGGATGCGCACGCTGATTGTCCAGACCTTTGCTCGTTTGGCCGGACAATCAAACCAAGCCATCTTTCGCCTGCGTCAAGCGATGGGTGGTGGCAAAACCCACAATATGCTGACGGTCGGCCTGCTCGCCAAACATCCACACTATATTCCCCAAGTCGCCAAAGAAATCAACGACGCCGTGATTGTTGACCCGGGGATGGTTGACGTGGTGTCGTTTAGTGGTCGTGAATCCGACGAAAAATATGGCATCTGGGGGGCGATTGCCACTCAATTGGGGAGATTTGACCACTTCAAAGATAATTACTCCCCGCTCCAGGCCCCCGGCCAACAAGCTTGGATTAATCTGTTTCGTGGGCGCCGAGTGCTCATCTTGATTGACGAACTCGCCCCCTACCTCGATAGCGCCCGTGCGGTGACCGTCGGGAATTCTGATTTGGCGGCCGTGACGGTGACCGCGATGGCCAACCTGTTTAATGCCCTCCAACACGACGATTGCCGCCACGTCTGCCTCGTGATGGGTGAATTGGTGGGTGTTTATGAACATGCCTCACAAAACCTAAGTACGGTGCTCCGTACTATCGATGCCGAATCTTCACGCCTCTCTCAAAACATTATTCCAGTACAACTCAATACCAATGAGCTGTATTACATTTTGCGCAAACGCTTGTTTCAAACTCTCCCCGATGCTGCAACGGTGCAAGCCGTGGCCATGAGTTATGCCACGGCCTTGTCGCATGCCCGCCAAATGGATGTTGCTGTCGATCCCCCCGAACAACTCCAAGTCAATATCATGCAAAGCTACCCCTTTCATCCCATGATTCGTGACTTGTATGCCCGCTTCCGCGAAAATCAAGGCTTTCAACAAACCCGCGGCCTAATCCGTTTGATGCGCTTGATGGTGGCCGATTTGTGGGCGAGTGGTGCGGCCAAGACTGAATCGTTGCTTTCGGCACATCACCTCAACTTTAATAATCCGGCCATTTTGACCGAAATAGAACAGATCAACAATACCTTGGCCAATGCCGTCGCCCATGATATCGCCTCCAATGGTACTGCCGTGGCCGAAGAAATCGATGCCGAATTGCGCTCGACCGATGCCCGTGATGCCACCCGCTTGATTTTTATGGCGTCACTCTCTACTGCTGCCAACCCCATTCTCGGGCTGGGAATACACGAAGTGATAGGTGCGTTGGCCGCCCCTGGCCGCGATATTTCGCAACTCAAAAGCGTCATCGTCGAACGCTTGATGGGCAAAGCATGGTACCTGCATGGCACCGATACGGGCGCACTCTACTTTCGTAATGTCGAAAACGTGACGGCTCAACTCGAGTCGATGGTGCGCACGTTTGCCAATGAACAGGCCATCGAAGAAATCAAACAGCGCCTGCATCAGATGTTTGACCCTTCCAATAGTAAGCCGTGCTACCAACGCCTGTATGTCATGCCCGCCCTCAACGATATCGAAATCACTCTCCACCACGTCACCTTGGTGATTTTGCAACCCGTCCATGGCACGCCAACAGGTGTGGGGGGACTCCCCAAAGCGGTCGAAGATTTTTATCAACAACTGCAATACAAAAACCGCGTCATGTTTTTGACGGGGTCGTACAACACCTACCAACAACTCATCGAAAACGGTAAACGTCTGCGCGCAATTCGTGCCATCAAATCGAGCCTGGCATCGATGTCGGGTGGCAATAATCAGGTGCAGATGCAACAAGCCCAACAACTCGAAGAAAACATCACCCAGCATTTTTATTCGGCCGTGCGCGAAACATTTACGCGCCTGATTTGGCCGATTCGCCCACAAGCAGACGCAACCCAGTCGTTGTTCCCCCAAGATTTTTATATGAAGTTTGAAGGCAACAACTATCGCGGCGAGCAGCAAATCATCCATTTGTTGCGGGAAAAACAAAAATATACCGAAGATATCACCACCGACAACTTCCGCCAAAAAATCGAGCTACGGTTGTTCACCCAACCACAAATGGAATGGACCGAAATCGAACGCCGCGCTGCTTCCCAGACCGTGTGGCAATGGCACCTCAATGGCGCCCTCGCCGACTTTCGTCAACGCATGGTGCGTGAAGGGCAATGGCGTGAATACGGTGCTGTGGTGGCCAAAGGTCCCTTCCCCAAAGAAAAAACCAGCGTTGCCGTGCGCCTCGTGCATCGGCACCCCGATGGCAACGTCGATCTCGAAGTCATGCCCCGCTATGGCGATACCCTCTACTGGGATGTGGGTGGCATTCCCACTGCGGCGTCGCGCGTGCACGAAGGCGAAATCTTTACCACCAATGAACTGCGCGTGAATTTTGTGTGTGTGGATAGTCGCAACGAACACGAAACGGGCGAGGTGCTCTATTGGCAAAACGACATCCAAGTCAAGTTTGCCGAAATCCCCGCCCCCAATGATAAACGCCAGTTGGCGCTGACTGCGACCCCCAAAGGCCAGGTTTTTTATACCACAGACGAAAGTAATCCACTGACGCATGGCGCACGCTACGATGAACCGCTGGTGTTGTCCCGCCCAGCGCACGGCAATAGTGTCGTGATTCTGGCTGCTGCCCGTGCCGATGGCATCGAAAGTGCAGTGTTTCGTTATACCGTACTGTGGGATGGCGCAGAATTGGTTATCGAACCGCAAAAACCGGCCCAATATGTGCCCAAATCATTCCTCAAAACCAACGATAGTAATCAATCGTACAAGTTGCTGAATGACCTCGAACAATCCAATGCTACTGTGTGTGGCGTGAAACTGAGTGTGCAACAGCCGCACAGCGACTGCTGGAGCGAGGTCGGTTTTGGTGATGCGATCCACTTGACGCCCCAACAAATCCGCGACACCCTCAACGTGTTGCGGGATTTGGTGCCGTCAGGTGATGTGCTCATCCAGGTGCGTAAATCGATTTCGTTTGGCATGGGCATCGATTTGCAACGCTTCGCCGAAAGTCAAGCCATTATCTTGAAACCAACCGAGGTCGTGCAATGACTGCCAACCCTGCCATGACCCAGTTGCTCAAAAGTGCATTTGGATTTGAACCTGCCGATAGTCAGCATCACTTCCAAGTCATCATCCCGGCAGGCAACAAAGGCGACGTCTTGGCCTATGAACACTTCATGTGGGACCACGAACGGGGCTCTTCGCCTACGCACATGTACCCTTCGCAACAAGATGGTCAGCTCCGCATTCAGTTGAAATTCGTCCAGTGGCAAAAAATCGCCGAACCGGTGCGCTCACATTTCAATTTGCGGCTCCGCCGTGACAAAGCCCGTGCCGGTAGCTGGAAAAGCGGTGCCAATCTGCTCCGGCGTGACCTTGGCAAGGAATTGTTGGTACTCATGTGGGCCATCGAAGATACCGAAACTGCTGTCGTTGATGTGGCCCTCGCCAATTGGCAAGGATTGTTGCCCGAAGAACGCTGGTGGCTCTATACCCAAACTGCTGCTGCCACTGGTCATGGCCTCGATGGGCGTGGGCGGGGCTGGCGCCGCGCCTTGCGCTATGCCCTCACCGAAAACCCCGCCCACGACCGGTTTGGCGATACATCGGTGCGCTTGGTGCTACGCCAACATGTGGCGGCCCAGACAACTCAAGACGATGTCAACGATCATCCATAATCCTACTGCACTCGATGTGTGCTTCCCGGTGGGCCATATCAGTGCCGAATCAATCCGGGAGCGGAGCGCCAACCGGCAAAGCGATCTGCACGAATACGGCACGTGGATGGGGCGCAAGCCACTCGCCCTCATCAACGCCATCCTGCTTGCGATGCACTTGCCGGCGTGTGATTCGTTGGCACAGCTCCGACTGCATGTGCTGGCGTTGCTGGATGCTGACCAAACGGCGCTCGATATACGTGATCCCACCGGGAGGGTGAGCCAGACCAGCCTGTTTCAGGACGACCCATCACCTGCTGATTCTGATGCCACACGCATCAATCGCAGTGCCCCCTTTGACGTGCATACCCCGCTCCCCGATTTGGCTGCCCAACGAGTGGCGCGTGCATATGAGTGTACGGCGCAGACGCTGCCCGCATTGCTCGCGCAATTGGCGGTGCGTCGCCTCGGGCGTGCGATGGTGGTGGCAGACCCGATGTGTGGCAACGGCACCACTGGCGTGGCGGCGACTCGCTTGGGGCTGACCGTGTTGCAATCTGATATCCACCCCATGGCTGCCATGCAGAGCTGGGGCATCTTGCAGATTGGTGGGCGCCGCCGTGATGCGCCGCCGACATCCCAGCCGCACCCGCAGTTGTATGCGGCCGTGCGTGATTTTTTTCAAGCGCAACAGATTGACGAAACCTGGCATGGCCATGTCATCGATGCCTGGCTATGGACGCACGATATCCTCGACCCCGAAAGTGGCTGGCGCGTCCCGTTGTTTGAATCGTTGGTGCTCCATCAGGCCTCGGCGACGGTCATCGACTTGATCCCCGATGAGGCGACGCGTAGTTTTGCTATTGCGGTGCGCACGGGGGTGTCGCAACGCGAACTCGCCGTCAAGGCGACGCAGGCCACCAAACGCCATCAAATGCTCTACCCACCGCACCACGATACGCCGTCACAGCTGGCACGCCTGTTGTCGACCCAACCCGCGTGGCAGGCCGACGATTGGCAGGCGCCCGTCGGGCAGGTGCTCATGCCGCGTTTGGTGGCGCTCCGTACCCTGCAGACTGCCACTCAGCCGCGTCAGTGGCTGGGCGCTACCGACCACGACCATGCCCAGCAGGCGCAGCTGATGGCCTTGCTGGCGCACTGGTGGCCACAATGGCGCACCACCGCCATTGTGCCTGTCGCTGATTTGCCCGCCATCACCGGCCTCGCTGATTGGGGGTGGCGCTCATGGGTACAGCTCTTTACCCCGCGCCAACTGTTGACTTTGGGTGTGCTCCGCACCGCCATCGTGCAACAAGCACCTGATTGGTCGGAACAGACCCGCGCAAGTGTGGGCTTGGCGTTGCGCCGTTGGATGCTTAGCAACAATCGCCTCGCCGCGTGGAATGCTAACCAGACTTTTGCGCATCAGGGCTTGCTCTATGACCGCATGGTGCCGGCGGTGCAGTTGGTCGAACGTGGTATGGCGAATTGGCGCACCGATTGGCTCCGTACGCTGCCACGCCTGCCCGTCCACCCGGCCCCCGTGCATCGCAGTGACGTGCGTGATTGGGCCGAACCCGCTGATTTGGTGGTGGTGGATGCACTCCCCAATCATCGCGATGACAGTAGCGATGTGCCCCTGCAGTGGGTGGCACCCCTGATTGATGACCTGCCACAGCACACTGTCACGCTCAAGCCCCCCCTACCTGCCGACGTGACCACCCTCTATACCACGATTTTGCCACCACTCGTGGCGCAGCTCTCGCCCCATGGGCGGATCGTGTTGTTGCTGCCGAGTCGCGCAGAATCGGTGCTGGTTGATTTGGTGTTGGTGGCGTGGTTGACCACCCTGCAGATCACGGCAATCTGGCCCGTCACCATCGATGTCTCGCGTGGCACACACAACCACGACGAGCAAGTGCTGGTGGTGGTGCTGGCACACGCCCCGCCCCCGCAACGCTGCTATAGTGATGAGCTCATCCCAGCGCTGACCGGCGCCATTCGCACCACCATCGCTGATTTGCGCGCCAGCGATGACCCCGCCCACGCCAGTTTTGCCGAGTACGATTTGGTGAGCTGTGGCATGGGGGCCGCCATGCGCGTCTTGACGGCGACCATCCCCGCCGACATCGATGCCCGCCGTCAGTTCCACGACCCACAGATGCCACGCCCCCAACAGGCGCTGCTCCGCCATGCCAGCGAAGTGGCCCATGCCCTGATGATCCCTGCCCACGTCCCGCCCTTGTTGTGGGCCCAACTCCCCGCCATCGATCAATGTGCGGTGGCGTTGCTGGCCGGCGAAGCCACCGCCACCGCGGTGCCGGTGCGCCAACTGGCGTTGACGCTGGGGGTAAAGGATGTGTCGGTACTGTGTGCATCCCAAAGCACGTTGCTCCTGTTGCCCGGCAAATTACCTAGCCATGCCAATGAATTTACGCGTAGCCATTGTGGGGCACTATGGCGGCTCTTGACCCAGCTCGCGCACCCCACCCACCCCACCGTCGATATGCTTTTGCGCACGATTGCGAGTCCCCCTGCGCTGTTGTTTTCGTTGCTGACGACCATCTATACGCTGACTGCGCCGCTACCGCGCTGGCATGCATGGCACGCAACCATGCAGATTCTGTTGGGCGGGTTGTATGCGACACAGCGCCATACCGGAGGAGCCGACCATGACGCTTGATATGCCGGCCTTGATTGAACGTTTTTTCCCCGTGTTGCCGTTGTCTGCCGAGAGCTACAAAGAGCGCATGGCGGGGGCTTCGCAAACCCTGACGGGCCTCGGCAAATGGTGGGGGCGTAAGCCGCTGGTGTTGGTGCGGGCGGTGGTATTGGGTGTGCTGTTGCCAGTGAGCGACGATCCGCTCCGTGACCGCGAAGTTTTTTTGCAGTTGATGACCATGGACGACGCGGGGCTGGCGCGCCGCCGCACCAAATCCATCCCGCGCACGGTGCAACAGGCTCTGTGGCAGCAATTGCCTGCGGACCAACGCGCCTTGTTTGGTGGGGGAGACGAGCTCCCTACCACCCTCGCCAAACCGCTCCAGCAAGAGCTGTTGACGGTGTTGCTGCGCCAGATGCCCTATGCCCAATACCTCGAATACTGCCTCCGCCCCGAAGAAATCAGCGGCCCCGATGCCCAAACCTGGCAATCAATCAACGCTCACCTCGGCACGCAGGCGCAGTCGTTGCCCGAACTGGTGCAGGAATTGGGCGAGCGCCGCTTTGGGCGCCGCCCCGTCGTCGGTGATGCCTTTTGTGGCGGCGGCTCGATTCCCTTCGAAGCCGCCCGCCTCGGCTGCGATGTGCGCGCCAGCGACCTCAACCCCATCGCTACTTTGCTGACCTGGGCCGCCTTGCATGTGGTGGGGGGGAGTGATGCACTGGGCACGCAAGTCCGTGCCACGCTCGAGGCAATCATGGCAAGCGTGCGTCAACAAGTCGACCAATGGGGCATCGAGCGCAACGACCAGGGCTGGACTGCTGACGCCTTTATTTATTGCACCGAAGTGCGCGACCCCGAAAGTGGCTGGTATGTGCCCCTGGCCCCGAGCTGGGTCATCGCCGAAAAGTACGGTGTGGTGGCGCAACTCGTCCCCGATGACACGCACAAACGCTACCACATCGCCATCGTGAGTGGTGCCGATGCGGCGCAAATCGCCGCCGCCAAAGCCGCCGGTACGGTGCGTGATAGCCGGTTGTACCCGCCCCATGGCGGCATCGACACCCCGATTGCCAGCCTGCGTCGTGACTTGCGGATGTGGCACGCAGACGACATCGTGCCGCGCCCCGATGACGTCTTCCAAGAACGCCTCTATTGCATCCGCTGGATCGAGACTTATAGTGATGAATCTGGTCGTAGCCGTACGCGCTACCACTTTACCGCCCCCGATGCCGCCGATCTCGACCGCGAGCAACAGGTGCTGTCGTTGCTCAATGAACGGATGCATGATTGGCAAGCCCAGGGGATTGTGCCGAATTTGGCGATTGAAGGCGGCGAAAATAATAGCCAACCCATCCGCGAACGTGGTTGGACGCATTGGCATCACCTGTATACGCCGCGGCAGTTGCTCTATCATGGCTTGATTGGTACCCAAATCGCTGCGATTAGCGATGCGGTGATTCGTACGGCGCTGAATGTGGTGGGGATGAATAAATTATTAGATTACAATTCAAAATTGTGTCGCTGGGATAATAGTCCACAAAAAACTGCGATTGGCGCATTAAGTAACACATTTGCCAACCAAGCCCTCAACACCAACTACAACTATCCCAGCCGCGGCACATCGTTGCTGTCAGATATTTTTGTACGCTATCAGCCAACTGCGTTTGCTCACATCACCACCGACACGCAGGTACGCAACGGCGATGCCCGTACCATTCCTTTCGATGCAGACATCTGGATTACCGACCCCCCCTATGCCGATGCCGTCAATTACGAAGAAATCACCGAATACTTTGTGGCCTGGGCGCAGCCCGTATTGCAGGCCCAAGGCTGGGCTCGCGACACGCAACGCCCGCATGCCGTCAAAGGCAACGACGATGGCTTCCGGCGTGCCATGGTGGAATGCTATCAGCGCTTGGCGCAACAGATGCCAGCCAACGGCCTGCAAGTGGTCATGTTTACCCACAAAGATGCCGCCGTCTGGGCCGATTTGGCCTTGATTCTATGGTCGGCCGGGTTACGTGTGACCGCCGCCTGGACCATCGCCACCGAAACTAATTCGGCGCTCAAGGTGGGGAATTATGTGCAGGGCACCGTGATTTTGGTGTTGCGCAAGCGCCGCGACGACGACGCCGATGTCATGTTCCTCGACGAAATCCCTCCCCTCATCGATGCCGAAGTGCGCCACCAGCTCGATGCCATGACGCAGCTCGACGGTACCGCCCACAGCATGTTTAACGACACCGATTACCAGTTGGCCGCCTATGCAGCCGCCTTGCGCGTGTTGACCGCCCAGCGCCTAGCCGACCTCGACCCGCAACGTGAATTGTTGCGCCCGCGCCAACGCGGTGTGCAAGGTAAAGTTGAGCAAGTCATCGCCAATGCCATTGCGATCGCCTGCGACCATTTGGTGCCGCTCGGCTTGCCCGCCGACGAATGGCGCCGCCTGAGCATGATCGAACGCTTCTATCTCAAGGCGCTCAGCTACGATGCTCATGGCGAGCGGCGCATCGGGATGATGCAAGAGCTGGCGCGGGGCTTTGGGATAAATGATTACGAGCAATTACTCGCCAGTGGCCGCGCCAACGAAGCACGGGTTGCCACCCCCAGCGAATTACGCGACGGCAATCTGCGTAATGGTGAATTCGCTACGTCGCTGTTGCGCCACGTCTTGATGGCCATCTATGTCACCACCAAATACGATGATGCCGCTCGCGGCTTGCTGTGGATTAGCACCGAAGTGCCCAATTATTGGGATATGCGCGACCGCATCATTGTGCTCCTCGACTACATGCAGGCCCTCGTCTATCAAGACCAAATGCCCCATTGGCAACGCGACGGCCAAAGTGCGGCTATTTTGCTGGGTGCCGTCCGCAATCATCATCTCTAGGCGTTCAGCACCACCCCGAAAGGAATCACGCATGATCCAGCGTCTGAGTTCGCGTACTGCCACGCTCGCCACATACCTGACCACGCGCCTGCAGGGTGCGAATCGCTATGACCGCATCGCCGGTTATTTTTGCTCTTCGTTGTTGCAGGTGGCGGGTGAAGCCTACCACCAAGTCAGTGGCCAGATTCGCGTGGTCTGCAACGGTCGCCTCAACGACTACGATGCCCGCAACGGCTATGCCGCCCAAATGGCCTTGCGCCAGCAATGGCAAGAATTCGTCCCTGCTCACATCCTCGCCCCTGCTGATGGCGTGACGTCGCAACGCCTTACACAACTCTATGAATTGTTGGTGAGTGAGCGCCTCGTGGTGCGGATCGTGCCCGACCGTGCCTTTGGCATGATGCACGGCAAAGCAGGGGTGATTTATTATCCCCACCAGCCGGCCTGCACCTTCCTCGGGAGTGTCAACGAAACCATGGCGGGCTGGAGCCAAAACTACGAAATGTTGTGGGAAGACCAGAGTGCGGACGGTGTGGCCTGGGTACAACAAGAGTTTGAGGCGTTGTGGCTGGCCGGCCAAGAGTTCCCCTTGCCCCCCGAAATCATTGTGGATATTGGGCGTCTGGCCAAGCGGCGCGTCATCAGCGTCCAAGACTGGCGTGACAATCTGCACCGCGACCCGGCGAGTGTTATCGTCGAATCACCGATTCAGCGCATCGATGTCGGGCTGTGGGAGCATCAGAAGTTTTTCATCAAAAAAGTCTACGAAGACCACATCGGTCCGCATCGGCAAGCCCGCTACATCCTCGCTGACCAAGTGGGATTGGGCAAAACGCTGCAATTGGGGCTGGCAGCCAAATTAATCGCCTTGCTCGACGATGCCCCCATCCTCATCATTTGCCCACGCACCTTGACAAAGCAATGGCAAAACGAGCTCAGCGAAAAAATGGGTGTACCTTCGGCCATCTGGGAGGCAAATTGTTGGTACGACGAACAAGACCGGGCGTTGCGTGTCCCGATTACGCAGTGTCCGCGCCGAGTGGGGATTGTGTCGCAAGGGTTGATTACCAACACCACCACCAACGTCGTCACGCAATTGCTAGACCTGCGCTATGCCTGTGTGATTGTCGACGAGTCACATCGGGCTCGGCGGCGCGACATCACCGATGGGCGTAGACTGGCCGATGCTCCGCCCAACAAGCTACTCGATTTTGTGCAAAAAATCGCCGTGCGCACCACCACCATGTTGCTGGCGACTGCTACTCCCGTGCAAATCGACCCCATCGAAGCCTGGGATTTGTTGCATGCCCTCGCCCAAAACGCACCCCACGTCCTCGGGAGCGAGTATAGTCGCTGGCAATGCGACATCAGCGTGGCACTGAATCTGGTGATGCAACGCAGCGACATCCCCCGCGACCTCGGCACGCAGTGGGAATGGTTGCGCGACCCGTTGCCGGCGGCTGCCGTGAGCCATGATGCCCGCCAATTGCGCCGGGAGTTGGGGATTGCCGACCGCGTGGTGCATGTCGACGGCAGCGCCCTCGAGCAGTTGTCGCGGGGTGAAAAACAACGTATCCGCGACTGGTTCCCCGAATACATTTCGCAGCACAATCCGATCATCCAGCACATTGTGCGGCGCAGTCGCGACCAACTCGAGCGCGAAATTAACCCGCAGACGGGCCAACCCTACCTCAAGCGCATCGAAGTCCGGTTATTGGGTGAGCGTGACAGCGAAGCCATCTCTTTGCCCATCCACCTCAAAAAAGCCTACGAATGCGCCGAAATTTATACGCACCATTTGGGCAAACGCATGCACGGTGCCGGCTTCATCAAAACCTTGTTGTTGCGGCGTATGGGGAGCAGTATTGCTGCGGGCAGACAAACGGTCGACCGCTTGCTGGCGCGCGATGATCGGGCCTTTGTTGACGACGATGACGATTTCGAGCGTGGTGATTATGCGGTATTGACGGTGATGAGTGATGCCGAGCGCCACGCCTTAGAAGCATGTCGCGAACATTTGCTGGCCAACCACGACCAAGACCCCAAAGCGGCGCGGGTGGTCGATTTGTTGCGCGGGCAACGCTGGCTGGCACAAGGGGTGATTATTTTTAGTCAATATTACGATACTGTGGCCTGGTTGGCCGACTTTCTCAAAGACGCCTTCCCGAGTGAGCGGGTGGCCGTCTATGCGGGTGGGGGGCGCTCGGGGGTATGGCACGCCGGGGTGTGGCAAAGCCTCGGCCGTGACGATGTCAAACGCATGGTGCAACGGGGCGAAATCGGCATGTTGGTGGGCACCGATGCCGCCTCCGAAGGGTTGAATTTGCAACGCATGGGGTGCCTCATCAATCTCGACTTGCCATGGAACCCGACGCGACTCGAGCAACGCAAGGGGCGCATCCAGCGCATTGGTCAATTGCGTGACGTGGTCGACATCTACAACATGCGCTACCGTGATTCAGTCGAAGACCGCGTGCACACCTTGTTGTCGGAACGACTCAAGCACATCTATGACCTGTTTGGCCAGATCCCCGATGTGCTTAGTGATGTGTGGATTGATATGGCCTTGGGTGCGCAATCGGAGGCCGAGGCGTTGTTGTCGCGACTGCCCCAGTATCACCCCTTTGTGCGCAAATACACGGCGGTCACCCCCATCGATTGGGACTCGTGTGCGGTGGTGGTCGACGATGAAGATGCGCGCCGCGTATTGGGGCGGGGCTGGTAGAGGCACAGTGGAATCTCCCTGCGGGCGTCATGGAGATTCCACCCCCTTCGTCATTGTATGGTGCCCCGATGGAGTATAGCGGTAGATGAGATTTGACACGCGATAGTCAGCGTGATAGAGTAGACACGTTGGAAATATTGGAAAGCGACAAAGTCACGCATGGTGTATATCGCATGCTTCAGGTGCCCACGTATTTTTTTCACCAAGTATTGTGTACGTTGTGATGATTGTTGGACTGTTTTTTGAAAAACCGCAAAAGAATTGAGAGGAAGAAGATGGATGTAAACGGACTCATGCTGCTCGACATGATGAATCAAACAATCTGGCCAATCACCTATGTGTCAGTCATCGGCTTCATCACGGCAACAGTGATTGGCATGACCCTAGAGAAGTATGGTCAGATGCGCTTTGTGCCGTACGCAATCAAGGCAGCAGAGCTTTCTCGTGCAATGCTGGTCGGCCTGATTGCCATGGTCTTATTGTTGCGTTTGTTCGTATAAAATTAGGCGACTCGCCGAAATATGCTATGCTACGTTCAATATGTGGTAATGAAAGAGAAGGGATTGATATGCCCAAGTTGATTATCAGCACTGTTGGCACCACACTGCTCAAAGTGCGTGGTGTTGTATCAGCTGACGAGGAACAACTGCTGACCAAACATGCGAATGACATGCATCCCCCCGAGACACTGCGTGCCCTCTTGCACAATGTGGCCGATGATGCACGCTATACGAGTATGGACATATTGCAGACGGCTGAATTTGCCACGTTGCAGCTCTACCGTACCAAGGTGGCCCCACAGCATGCACATTGGTATTTGCCAGGGGCGCGGTACCTGTTTGTGGGCACAGACACCTATACCAGCAAAATGGTGTTAGCCACATTTCGGCGCTTTCTCAATGCCCAATTTCCCCAGGTCAGTATTGGTCAGGATATTGTGGTGCGTGGACTCCAAGTACAAAATACCCACGGACTCGATACCGCACTGCGTGAGCTCTACGATACCCTCAACCGTGCCACAGAGGCATACGATGCCAGCGATGTGTTGTGCAATATTAGTGGCGGGTTTAAGTTTATTTCGGGGTGGATGCAAGCCTATGCGGTGCACAAAGGCTTTGCAACGGTGTACACATTTGAGGGATCGCAGGCTATGGTCCTCTCTGAGCCACGCTTCCCAGGCAACTTTCCACCGCCGCTCGAATATATCTAAGCGCGGTGCCCAACATATCCATACGGGGATGACTTGGTTTTGACGGGGTCGGGTATAGACGAGTAGCGATAAGTGCCTTTAATGCCACGTGAAACTCTGTCACCTTGAGTGGTGCGCCCGGTTCTGGACGGCGGTTCGAATCCGCCCATCTCCACCAGTGTGCGCTGTGGGCGTCATGATACGCCTACCCGCACCATGTCTCTGGTCCGAAAATAATGTGCGTTTTTTACAGACTATTGTGTGGTGTACGGACTGATCACGTAACGTTGGTCGTCGTACTCCGCGCACGTTGAAAAGATTGAGAGAACAAATGAGTATGCACTGGAATATCACGATTGTGATGGCAAGCATGATGTTGATTGGTATGGGCAATGTGGGCATCTATCTGCTAGTACGGCAGCGTCACAGTGCCGTGGCCCGGCGCATGCTGTCGATACGCACGCGCTTGATGATCTATGTCATTTTGTACGATGCGTGTCGTGTCATTCGCACCGTGGGGGTTACGCTCTGTGCGGTGGGTGTATGGTGTCTGAGTGCCATCCCCTATGTGCCACGTATCTCCGGATTTGTGGCGTTGTTGTCGTGGTTGGCAGATGTGTGACAGCGTGGGCACAGCATGCCTCGCATAAACTTGACACGGCAATTGTGCGTGCTACAATGCGCATGGTTTGTTGCAACGACATACGTAATGCGGGAGTATCGCACTGTCATAGACGCGTAAAAAGAAAAACTAGCACATTGTTGCGATGATATGCGTACCGTT
>JBEANH010000068.1:0-14521 GCA_041165505.1 Chloroflexota bacterium
CATGGGAGAATTCCTTTTCTCGGCGAATATGCATGTCATCATAGCAGACACCACACCGTTGCCGTGCCCTGCCACATGGTGCATAATCACAGTATGATGATGCATATTGTTCACCCAAGGAGAGCAGACCCCATGGACACACCCATTCAGTTTCTCCATGATTTAGTGGCCATTGATTCGGTCAACCCGGATCTCGTACCCGGCGGTGCCGGCGAGGCTGCCATCGCCCACTATATCGCCGAAACACTCAGCCGTGCCGGGCTCGAGGTGCGCCTGCAAGAGGTCGTCCCCGGTCGCCCCAACGTGATTGCACGGGCACGCGGTACGGGTGGCGGCCCCACCCTCATCCTCAACGGGCATACCGATACAGTGACAGTGGCCGGCATGACCGATCCGCATATTCCACGCATTGAAGGGAATCGCCTCTACGGGCGTGGCTCCTTTGACATGAAGGCGGGCGTCGCCGCCTGCATGGATGCCACCATCCGCGCCATGCAGATACCACGCCGCGGAGACGTGCTCTTTACGGCGGTGGTGGACGAAGAGTATGCCAGTATTGGCACCGAAGCCCTGCTCCGCGAATACCACGGCGATGCCGTGATTGTGACCGAACCCAGCGATCTGGATATTGGCATCGCCCACAAGGGTTTTGCCTGGTATGCGGTTGACGTGCACGGGGTGGCCGCCCACGGCTCGCAACCGACCCTCGGGGTGGATGCCATCGTCAAGGCGGGGCGTTTTTTGACGCACATCGAAGCCCTCGACCTGCGCATCCGCCAAGGGAATCACCCGCTGCTCGGTGGCGGCTCCATCCACGCATCCCTGATTACAGGCGGCCAAGAGTTGTCGAGCTACCCGGCCCACTGTCGCATCTGGCTCGAGCGCCGCACCATTCCCCAAGAGAGTCACGACGTGTGTACGGCACAGCTCCAGGCCATCATCACCGAGCTCCAACAGGCCGACGCCACCTTCAAAGCCACCCTGCACGTGGATCTGGCCCGCGCCCCCTTCGAAATCAGCGCCGATGCGCCCCTCGTGCACCTCGTGCGTGGCTGGGCTCAGCATCACACCGGGCGCCTGCCCGACTTGACGGGGTCGTTTGGCTGGATGGAATCAGCACTCTTTGCCCAGGCGGGCATTCCCGCGGTCATCTTTGGGCCGGGGGGCGACGGGGCCCACGCCATCGAAGAATGGGCCGACATCGCGCAAACCCGGCAGTGTGCTGACACGCTGACCAGCGTGATTGGCGCATTCTGCGCCTAGGAGTCCATCATCATGCACCAGCGCTTCCAGACCCATACCACGCGCCACCACCCATACGGTCAGCTGCTGTGTGAATTGCTGGTCGCCGCCACCCATGCCGCAGACCCCGGACACCAGATTGCGCGCACGCTCCACAGCGATGCCACCCACGTGCTGATTGGCAACGAAACATTCACACCACGCGGCGTCGTACTCCTGGCCGTGGGCAAAGCGGCACAGACCATGGCGGCGGCCGCCGCAGTGCGCCTCGGTGCCCATCTCAGCCACGGGCTGGTTATTTCCAAAGATGACGAGGGAGTGGTACACCACCCGCGCCTGCAGTACTTGATAGCCGGGCACCCAGTCCCCGACGAGCGCAGTCTGCAGGCAGGCACACGGGCACGCCAACTCGTCGCACAGACGAGTGCCGATCAGCTGATTGTGGTGCTGTTGTCGGGGGGCGGGTCAGCCTTGATGTGTGATCCATACCCGGGTATCACGCTACCCATGATGCAACAGCTGACCCGCGATTTACTGGCCTGTGGCGCCGATATCAGCGCCATCAACACCATCCGCCGCCGCATTGACCGCGTCAAAGGGGGTGGGCTGCTGCAGGCGGCAGGCACAACCCCCATGCGCACGCTGATTTTGTCGGATGTCATCGGCAATCCACTGGCCGCCATCGCCTCGGGACCGACCATCCCCAACCCAGATACGGCACAGGCGGCGTGGCAGGTGATACGCAACGCAGGGATTCAGGTTGACGCCGCCATTGCAGCCATTCTCGCTGCACCATTGCCTGCCCCACCTGCCTACAGCGTAGATCCCCTCATCATCGGCGATATCCGTGGAGCGATTAGCGCAGTGGCCACCGCCGCACAGACAGCTGGCCGGCATCCGCTGGTGTTGAGTGATAGTCTGGATGGCGAAGCCCGGGTTGTCGGGCGCACATTGGCGCAGATTGTGGCCTACCAAGCCCAACAGCACGCCACGGGGTGTGTGATTGCTGGGGGCGAAACGACAGTCACACTACGTGGTACAGGGCGCGGTGGGCGCAACCAAGAGCTGGCACTCAGTGCGGCCATGAGCATTGCCGGTCAGCATCATCTGCTAGCAGCGGCCTATGCCAGCGACGGCAGTGATGGTCCCACCGATGCCGCCGGTGCAGTGATTAGTGGCGATACCGTGGCACGCGCCCACCAGCCCATGGCACGCCTGGCCAACAACGACAGCTACACGCTCTTTGCCGAGTTGGACGACTTGCTCAAACCGGGGGCCACGGGCACCAACGTCAATGATCTGTTTGTGGCGCTGTGGTAGCAGTGGATGGCGCTGGTGGTGCCAAAAAGCGCAACAGTGGTGGTGTCATCAACGTCGTCAACAACGTCATCACGATTAGCGCTGAAAAGAGCATGGCGTCAATGGCACCAGCGGCCAAGGCGGCTCCTGCCAGCACGAGAGCGACCTCGCCACGTGATACCATGCCGGCACCCGTCATCAAGGCACCACGCCACGGCATGGCTCCGATACGGGCACCGAGTGCACCGCCGACGAGTTTGGTCATGACAGCAACTGCTGTGACCACTGCAATCAAGAGTGGCGCCGACGCAATATCGTTTAAATTTGCTTGGAGGCCGATATTCACAAAAAAGATGGGAATAAAAATACCGTATCCTACAGCCGCAGTCCCATCAAAGGCGATATGCTTGTGGTCGAGGTGCTTGGTGGCCAAAATCCCCAACACGTACGCCCCGGTGATGGCCGCCACACTGCCCAGCGTTTCGGCTGACCATGCGTACAACAAGGCTAATGCGAGCAGAATCGTGAGTGCCGTCTCACGCTGTGGCAGGCGATGTTCCCAACGTACGAGCAACGGCAACAAGCGATCTCCCACAAACCAGGCAATGGGGAAAAAGAGTACCATTTGTGCCAAGGTCAGCCAGATATCACCGGTACCGGTAATCAGGTTCATCACCACTGCAAAAATCAGCACGCCAAGGACATCATCGATGATGGCAGCGCCAATAATCACGTTGCCTTCGGTGGAGCGCATCCGCCCCATTTCCCGTAACGTTTGTGCCGAAATACTCACACTCGTGGCCATTAATACGGCACCCACAAGCACCCCAGTTTGCCATGAAAAGTCAAACAGCATCATGGTTGCAGTGCCGCCAGCCAGTGGCAACACGATGCCCCCAATGGCAGCAAACAATGCGGGGCGACCCACGTTGCGCATGGCCACCGTGTCCGTTTCCATGCCCGCCATGAACATCAACAATACGACGCCGATTTCTGCCAGAATACTCAGCGTCTCGGTGGGAGCGACCCACCCCAACAACGATGGACCAATAATCAACCCGACCAACAATTCACCAAAGACAGAAGGCAATCCAGCACGTTGGCTTAATGCGCCCGCAATTTTGGCGACAATCAGAATGGCCGCAATTGGTAATAATGCGTCTACAGCATGATGCATGGGTAATCCTTTCCAATACTTTATTGATAAACCCTTATCATTGTACCAATGAAAAATTGAAAATTGAAAATTGAAAATGAAGAATTATGAAATTACCGTTGCCACACATATATCGCAAACAAATGGCGTTACGCATGCGCGTGTGTACATTTTGTCCGAGCGAATATCATTCACCCGAGCACCAATGAAAATTGAAAATTGAAAATTATGACATTACCTACGCCAAAATCATGGAGCATAACAATGGCTTTTCCAAAATTGCCTGCGTGAATGGTATTCGTCCCTACGATGGGGGGGATTACGGGCGAATAGTATTCGTCCCTACGATGGGGCGGATTACGGGCGGATATTATTCGCCCCTCCGTGCGCACATGTGTTGCACTTGCTATACTGCGTGTAGCATACCTACCAGCAAGGACCACGCATGACTTCCACGCAAAAGGCTTGGATTGCCCTCGTCAGTGGTGCAATCATCATTAGCACGTCACCCATTGTGGTCAAGCTAACCGATATCCCCGGCACATCATCGGCCTTTTATCGTGTCTTTATCGGCTGCATATCCCTCCTGCCCTGGCTACTGATTCGTCGCCCCGTCGTGCCCCGTGGGACAGCCATGTGGGGCGTCATTGCAGCAGGTGCTTTTTTTGCCATTGATTTAGTCTTTTGGAATGAAAGCCTGATGCAGGCACCGGCTGCCACCGCCTCGCTCCTCGCCAATAGTGCACCACTGTGGGTAGGACTCGGTGCGAGCTATCTTTTTCGTGAACAGCTGACACGACGCTACTGGATTGGGCTAGCCGTGGCACTCATCGGCATGGTTGTCGTTGCGCAAAACGCCTTTGCTGTCACGCCCCAGGACATCCCCGGCATGCTGCTCGCCATGGGGGCAAGTATCTGCTACGCCGGCTACATTTTGAGCACGCGCCATGCCCGGGGTGGCGTGGATACGGCCACATTCATGATCTGGTCACTGGCAATTGCCAGCATCATCATTTTGCCCATCGCATTGTTTCTCGGTAAACCGTTGTGGGGCTTTTCGCAGATGTCGTGGGGGTACCTGATTTTCCTCGGTATTTTTACACAAACTCTGGGCTGGCTGGCCATCAACTACGCCCTCGGGCATCTGCCCGCTCCGATTACGTCGGTGGTGCTCCTGGGGCAGGTCGTGCTTGCAGCCCTGTTAGCCGTTCCCATCCTCGGTGAACCGATTCGCACCAGTCAGATTATCGGTGGTATCTTTATTTTGGGTGGCATTTACATCGTCAATCGCCGTACCGCATCATAACCACGGAAATACACCATGCGCATCATCTATCTGGGTACACCCCATATCGCCACAATTCCATTGCGCGCACTCCACGCCCTGCCAGGCGTGACCATTGTGGCGGTGGTCACCCAACCCGATCGCCCCAGTGGGCGTGGGCGCCAGCTAACCCCACCACCCGTCAAAGTGGTCGCCCAAGAGCTGGGCATCACCACAATTTTGCAACCCGAAACGCTCAAAGATGATGCCGTGGTGGCACAACTCGCCAGTCTGGCACTCGATGTGGGTGTGGTGGCCGCCTATGGGGAGATTTTGCGGGCCAACGTGCTGGCCATCCCCCACCATGGCTACCTCAACATTCACCCGTCGCTCTTGCCGCGCCACCGTGGCCCGGCTCCCGTGACCAGTGCAATTTTGGCAGGAGATGACCAGGTAGGGGTATCGGTCATCAAACTCGAGCGCAAAATGGATGCAGGCCCAATTGTGGCACAGACCCGCCGCCCCATGCCCGCAGACGCCCGGGCTGGCGCCCTGACCGAGGAACTTTTCCACGAGGGGAGTCGCCTACTGTGTGACCACCTGCATGCATATGTGGCCGGTACACTGATTCCCACACCACAAGACGACAATCAGGCCAGCTATATCGGCATGCTCAGCCGCGATGATGGGCGCATTGACTGGCAACAGCCTGCCACACACATCGCACGCATGGTGCGTGCCTACGATCCGTGGCCTGGCACCTTTACACTGCTCAACGGCCAACCGTTCCGCATCCTCGAAGCATCCGTCTGTGCGGCACGTGGGCAGGCAGGTACACTCGTTGATACGCCACAGGGTGTGGCAGTGGCGTGTGGGCACGGGGCACTCTTGTTGCACACGGTGCAACCAGCCGGCAAAAGTGCCATGACCGCCAGCGATTGGCGCCGTGGCTTGCGTATACCGCTCCCGCACATGGGGTAACACAGATGCAACATTTTGCCCTATATTGACGTATCACTGGCATGGTTCCTGCACAGTGCTTATCTAAAGGATTACATCAATGGAAGGATTATTTGCCTGTTTGTGTGTGGTAGGTATGGTGTGGGCTGGGATGGCGCTCATTGGTGCCATTTTTGGGCGACGCTCACGTGGCTACGGCTATGGTGGCGGCTATGGTGGCGGCTGGGGTGGCGGTATCGGCTCGTTCCTCGGTGGCATGGGCTTGGGCTGGCTCGTAGGCAACATGTGGTCGGGCGACCAGTCAGGGAGCAACGACATGATGAATACCGGCGATGAGCCACAGTACATTGACCACTCCAACACCGACGGCGACTGGGGCAACGCAGATGGGGGCTGGGATAGTGGTGGTGGCGATTGGGGTGGCGGCGACAGTGGCGGCGATATCCTCTAACACGTCCATCATATATACCCCCCACACGCCCCGCGGAGGATTTACTCCGTGGGGCGTGTGGCTGTCAATTGCACCAGCGCCTCAAGCACGCGTGCCTGCTGTACGGCATCCATCGTCAAGTAGCGCTGATTAGCGGTGGCATCAGCCACGAATGTGGTTACGCCGTCGTCACGTACCTGCACGTGCCCGGCAGGACTGAGGCCGAAGTAATCACGGTGCGGCAACACGGCGTACAGCGCTGTGGCCAGATCCCAGCACGGGCGCGCCTCGTGGGGCTCGCAGTAGGCGTTGTAGGCGTCCACGATGATATGGCGCGCCACGTAGCCAAAATCCTCGGCAATCGAGATGCGTGGGTAGCGCAACGCCCAGCCAATCTCAAACCCGCCCCACACGATGGGTGTCGGCCAGTGCTGTGCCAGCTGCTGCATGGCGGGGATATCGCAGATGACGTTGAATTCCTTGAATTCGGTATCCCCGTCAATCGGCGCAAAGGCTCCCGCCATCACCGACAACAGGCGTACTTTGCGGCGTATCAACGCCACATCATCCGGATTGGCCAACATGCGTGCCATGTTGGTGGCGAAGCCGATGTGCACGATACTCACGCTCTGGTCGGGCAATACCTGGAGGCGCTGGCGGAGCAGTGCCACCGACTCTGGTGCGGTCGCAGGATTGTAGGTATGCGGATACTGCGTAGCTACATGCAAAAAGCGATTGGTCTGGGGAATGGGGCCGTCGTGCATGACACCTACGGGGATGGTACCACGTCCATAAAAGTGATTGATGGCCGCACACATGGCGGCCGCATCGTGCCCCGGGCGCGACAGAATCACCGCATCGAGCTGGCAGTGCCCGCGCGACTGCAAGGCGTGGAGCACCGCCATGGCGAGTGCGTCATCCACGTCGTTGCCCATGTCGGTATCGAGGATAATGTGGTGCATCGTTGAGCCCTTTTATCATATGCTGGATGGCTCTATTGTATCACTCAGCGATGCACACTCCTACCGATCGCCGGTATACATGACGCATCCGCTATTCACATCATAGATTGTTTGAATAGCAAATCCACTATCCGACCAAGATACAATTGTTTTGGTAGAACCATTATTGCCCCATATCGTCGTCAACATGGCAGATTTGTTGTTATCCCAATACGTCGTGAAGTTCGAGCTCGTAATTTTGCCACGATACACCGCTTGCAATGCATTCAAGATTGGCTTTTTGATTTCGGCATTAGACGTAGCTGCATATGCTTTGAGTTCATCGACCATCACCGTACACTTTGCCCGCGATACAAAGTAATTTGCCTGCGATAAACGATCACGGTAATCGTTTATTTCACTTTTATATGACGTTATATTGTCTTGCAGTCGTGTAATAATTGCTTTTTGTTCTCTCATCATAGCATTTCGTTCATTCAACAACCCCGCGACATGATTATGACTGGTAATGACTTCATTTATCCTGGCCTGTTTCTTTACAAGGGTTTGTTGTAGGGTATTGGTTTGTGCACGTGCACTCACGTATGCAACTCCCAACAAACCATTGATGACGAGACTCAACACACACATTGCGATGAGTAGAATACGCATAATTCACTTCTTTCAAATAACATTAATACGTAATCATCATAAACGATGTATGATTCTTGTCAACCTGTAGTTTTACGCTGATTGCTAATCTAAGGATAAATACATCGAGTTCCATTAAGGTCTGGTCATGTCAAAACTCCACAAACAAGACAACAATCCGAATACGCACCACATACAAAAACCCCACGCCATAGCACGGGGTTAGAGTATTAAATCAAAACTGTTCAATTGTGTCAAATTAGAAAATTCTCACCGCCGTGCCTCTTCCTTTCATACCGAAACTATGCTAAAAACTGTGTGGGCAATCCAGCACTGGGTTGTTGATACTCAAGAAGGAGATTAACGATGACTCGTCAATGGTATTTGGGTCTGTTGGTGATGCTAGGATTGGTTGTGCTGACACTGACGGTCAGTGTATGGTTACCGTGGACTGAACGTCTGGTGCAAGCTTCTCCTTCCTTGAAGAGCCAGTACGAGGCATGGCTCGGGAGACAATGCCCAAAGGATAACGATAAAGGGTCTAAGGGATCATATTCCTGGTGCCAATGTTCCAGCTTTACTGCATGGCGAGCGATGAGCGCAGGAGTGAATGAAAAAGACTGGCAGAGTAATGGCCACGCAAGGGAATGGGTAGCTAATGTAAGGCGCAAAAACATTGCTACGGGCAAGGAATGTAGACGGGGCGCCGTGTATCAGGATGGTAACCATGTGATGTGGGTAGAAGAATGCAATGGTGATGGCACGGTGAAGGTATCAGAATATAACTATAATGATCGATCAATAAATTGCTATGAGGGTGATTATTGCACACGAACACTAACCCGCGATAAGGCATCACGCGGAACGTACATCTACTTCAGCAATGTGATGCCGCACATTGCTGACAAACCGCAAATCTCTGCCATCACTAAAAGCTCAGCAAAAATTGGGCTTACCCCTCCAAGCTCAGCGTCTTACCTCTGTGTCAGAATCAGCGATCGTATGTCAACCCAAGGGTGTACCGCAAAAGTTCTGGGGGGGCGTAGCTCGTCCTATACGGCGAGTGGCTTGAAGTCCAACACGGAATACACCGTTGTTGTACAAGCGTGTAACAGTAAAGACGTGTGTTCGCCTGGTACCCAGGTACGCTTTAGAACCAGTCGTTAGGATTGGATACGATTCCTCCCTATGCGTATTCTTGCATAGGGAGGAATCGTGCATACCAACGTGTGTATTACTCTGCGCGTTGAGTGTTTCCAATCGCCGCTCGACTAGCAATAAGGACATACTTTTCAATAAGCAAAAAATTGGAACGCACATCTTCGTCACCACTCAGCGCTTTGAGCGACGCACACCAAACACCACACGCACAATGGCAGAGACCACGGCACCCAACAACACACTGCCACTCACCCCAGCAATCAACAGCACGCATACACAGATGAAGACCCCTACCACGATGCCAGCACGTGCCCCAGCTATGGCACCAATTATGGCCCCCACAACGGCATAGATGACCACGCCGATGATAGCATACACACTGCCAGCCAGCCCCGATACAAGCTCAAAAAGTGCCACGATTGTGGCACCGTAGACGGCACCGTAGACGGCATCCACGAGCATCTGAATCAGCACATCGCGCAGGCTGGGTGGTGTATCGGTTGATGATGGAAGTGTCATTTGTGTGTATCCTTCTACAGACGCATGGATACGGTAGGGCAATTACCGCCATTAATTGGCGCAAAAGCACCCGCCATCACCGACAACAGGCGTACTTTGCGTCGTATCAACGCCACATCATCCGGATTGACCAACATGCACGCCATGTTGGTGGCGAAGCCGCTGTGCACGATGCGCACACTCTGATCGGGCATCGTTGAGCCTCATTTCTCGTGACCAGTGTCCGTATTGGCCGCAGTATTAATCGCCCTGAGCGCGCCATACAGTGCGCCGACTATGCCGCCCATCAGCGCACCTACGAGCGCACCACCCACCCCACTACTACGCGCGGAAGCGATGGCGAGCGTCATCATCGCAATCCGCGTCCCCGCAAACGCCCCCATGAGGACGCCACCGATAAATCCAAGCAGCAAAAACAGTATGGCGGCGCTCAGCGCCCCCACACCGATCCCGATCAGCGCCCATACCACCATCCCCGGGAGAATGGTTGTAGCAATACGCTGGCGCAACCGTGCATTGTGCTCTTCATTCATCGGTATCTTCTTTCGTGGGGTGCATTGCATGGGGGCGACGGAGCTCCCCATGTGCGACCGCATGTGTCTGTGGTGTCAACGCCGGCTTGTCAATGGTCCCAATACGGCACCAAACAGCGCCCCCACACCCACAATCGTACGGGCCGAGCTCAGTGAGCCATCGGTGGTAGTAAAGACGGCATAGAGCATCTTGGCCATGGTATTGAGCGCCGTTGCTAATTCGCGCAAATCGAGATTCACATGACCCACGATGTTTCCAAAATAGAGCGACATCTGGCCGCCATTGCGACACATAAAAATACAGACATCCTTGGCAGCGTTTGCATCCACCAACAACGCGTCATAGAGCGTCCCATAATTCGCATAATGGTCAAAAATGGCTACCAGACTCGTACTCAAAAACATCCCAATCAACAGACCGAACACCGAATTCATCACCACATTCGTCTGTTTCAACGGCCTTGGCAACCAGGCAAATCCATCACGCATTGATGCACCTCTTCATTCGCATTCCTACGACCATTATTTACTGTATCATGGCTGCCCGTTGTTGCAAGATGGGCGTTACGGCAACCCGGAAGCGGGGCTGGAACTGTGCGCTGATGTTGAGCGACACCGCCCAATCAACTTCGTAGCCTCCTTCGGGGAAGGCACTCGGTTCGGGCAGATACGCCATCCAACCATTGGCATAACTCACCAGCACGGGCGTCGTATAGCCCATGGCACGCAGGTGGGCTTTGAGGAGCCACGCTGTTTCGGCAAAGACTTCCCCCGGCTGCGTGACCAGCACCACATCGCCGATGTGCATGAGTTGCACTTCCACGGCAATTGCCTGGTCATCGGCGATTTCGGGCAGATCCTCTTGGAGCGGTGGTTTGACCCGCTGCGGATAATCGCCTGCTGCCGCCGTGGCATCCACCGTGATTTGCGTTGCCCACAGTGCTGGCACGGTAGTCGTGGTGGTAATGGTACGACACAGGTGGAGCACCTCGGCGGCCACCGCATCACCCAGTTCGGCCACTTCGGCAAAGGTACCTCCGGCGCGATCGCCGATGCTCCAAGCCTGCGGGTCAGTGGCCGCGCCGTAGTTGTGGCTGATATTGCCGATGGCGGTCACCGTATGGCCGCCACGCATGCGTGCACGCACCCCTGCCACCAGCGGGTTGATGTCGCCCGCCCCACCCTGCGTAAAGAGGCAGAGCGCCGTAGGATACGCGGCTTCGACCTGCGCCATCAGATGCCCGGGCCAGTCGCCACTAATCGCCAGTGTATCGGCGCCCAGCACCACCGCATGGCAGGCGAAATTACACCACAGTCCCAGCAAATTGCCGACGGCATCGTCCACCCGCAGTACCGTCACTCCCGGATCCACGGGGCGATCGAGCCAGCGTCGGTTGATGGCGTAGCCGTACAGCACCCCCACGCCACTGCCAATCCGGGCAGGACGCTGGGCAGCATGTGCGGCCACAATGGCGTCAGCAATCAGGTCGGAGAGCGGGCGTGGCCAGTTGCGCGCGTCACGGTCACGCGGGCCGGCATGGGTGTGCGTGGTGGCAATCATGATGTGGGCCGCCGGAATCCCCAGCTCGCGCGTGATGCGCTGGCGCACGGCCTGTACCGTGGACATGGAAAGGTAGCAGAGCTCGACGGATACGAGCACGACGCAGGTGGCATCCACGCGCAAGACGAGCGCCCGCGCCGCCAAGCGATCGTGGACGTGTGTGGCGCCCTGGAGCCGATTGCCGTAGCCGACCAACGGCAATCCGAGTGCGGGGGTGATGTCAACGGTGGCAACACCAGCAGTCACAACGGCCATGGCAGACCTCCTTGGGTGGGGGGGGATTATTAGCGCTATCGTATCACGATTTAGGACCAAGCCATTCTGGGATTTGCTGATTTTGGCGGAGTTGCAGGCGCAGTTGATGCATGCCCAGCAACAGTGCACGAATCGTTGTTTCGGAGATGGCGAGGCTAGTTTTGGCTTCTGCATAAAAACGTTGCGGCGTGGCACTGTTTTCATCATGCAGATATGCCGCATCCCACCAGGCATACAAGCGCTCGGCGGCACGATCAAGCAGTGGCGCACTCACGAGTCGGTCGCGCTTTTCGTGTTGATTGATGGTGCGTGCCGCCGGTACCAGATTCCACATGTCGCCACATGGTTTAGCGACCCACGGGAAGACGTGGTCAATGTCGAGACTGGCACTGTCGAGGCGTTTGCCACTCCATACACAGTAGAGTGGCGTGTGTTCTGCCAAAAAGTGCATTGCCCGGATTTTGGCCGGTGCCACGGTACGCACCGGGTCGTACCACTGCATGGCAGTATGCATCACGTCATAGTCGAGTTTACGCCCCTGCGTGTGTGCATAGGTGTGCATCAAATTCTGCCATTCATAGATCAATGCCGGCTCTATCCAGGCACAAAAACGCACCATACTCTGCCACATGTGACGGGGGATTTTGATGCTACCATACGACCAGAGCAAGGCGTCGTCGATGACGAGCGTGTCATCGTGGAGTTGCAGCGCACGGCGCACATCAATCTCAAACACGGGGCGGCCGTCGTCGTAGGTGATGTACGTGGCCGGCATTTTTTTAATCAAATCACAGGCATCTTTGATGGCACCACGGATAGCGTGGGCTGTCTCGCCGCGGAACTGACTGCCTATGGCCAAATCGCTGGCAATGGTATCGGGGAGTTGGCGATAAGCGCTCCCAGCAAAGCCCAACTTGGTATCGGCATGCGTATTGAGGGGCATTTGCGGCAGATGCATGCGCGTCAGCGGCTGGTACAAGCGCACCCAGTACAACCCGATCAGCCCAAATGGCAACTCGACATGGGTGGCGTCGGCGATGTGCTGAGCCAGCCCTGGGGCAGCATCGGCCACCCGTACCATGGTGCGCAAAAGCCCCAGTTTGTAGGTGGACGATTTGCGGTCGTTGAGGATGAGGTGGCGCAAAAAAGGTAACGCCCCTGTGCCGTCATCGGGGACGCGCAACACCACCTGTTGCCAACGAATCGGGCGCCCTTGGATGTCGGCCGTCTGCTGGTCAATTTCTATGATGAGGCCGTGGTGGTGCGCCATCGTAGCGATTTCGGCAGGCGAGACGGCATATTTCCCACGCTGTTCATCGCGTTCGTCGAGCTGAATGCTCATCACCAGCGTGCCACCCGGTTTGAGTAGGTCAACCATTTTGCGGAAGGCGCGCGGCCGCTCGTGGGGTGGCACAAACATCCAGACGGCACTCACCACAATGCAGTCAAAGACCCATGCCGTGCGTGCATACACCGCCTCAAGTGACGGCAGCCTGTCGTTGAGCCATTCGATGTGGGGGTGGTCGTGGTAGTGCTGGGCATATTCGCGCATGCGCTGGGCGGGTTCCACAGCTACCACATGGTGCCCGAGCGATGCTAGCCACGCCGCATCACGGCCACTGCCGGCACCGATGTCGAGGATAAAGCTCGCGTCAGCAGGGAGCACATGGCGCATCCATCCCCATAGTTGGGCAGGGTCAATACGATCATGGTGTGCCGCCTCAGCTGCAGCGTGCTGATTGTACCAGGCAATACCAGCGGAATCGGGAGTGCGTGTCATGGTGCCTCACAACGTAACACTCCCATCATAGCATCCATCCATCATCAATCGTGCATCGTCGCGAATCGTGGATACCCGTGCCGTGGTGGAGTCTGTGGCATGAAATAGCTATCGTTCTTGGATGTACCACAATGCATCGCGTAACGCCACACCGAAATATGGCAGAATCAAGCAATCACGGATTAATCCGCGTGATTCGGCATGACACAACATTGTATACAAATCAACACGAAGCTTGGCACCAGCGACGAATTGTGCATACGCTTTTTGCGAACGCACATCACCAAATTCTGTCATTGTGTACGGTTGCTTTGGCACTAAACGCCAAAATGGTTCATAGCGCAAATAGTTAAACGGAATCACTGGCTGGTCATTGACGCTTGAACCACACACAGTGACATACATTGTATAGCGTTGCATCAACCACTCATCGAGCACAACCAAGTCTGTCGGACACCGCGCGTAACGGACTGCATCACAGATACTTAAGAGCATGAGTGCTTTGTACGGTGCTCCCCGTGGAAATAACGTTGTATCCCACGGCGAAGACTGCGAAACCGTCATGGTTGATAATTCATGACGAAGCTGTTGCATTTGGGTATATGTAATCACTGTATTCGTTCACCTTTTACCAAAAGCGTTGCCTACAGGTATGTCATCTTGTGACATACGAATTGATTCATAAAAGCACTGAACACAACGCCCGTAGAGGCGAATCATATTCGCCCGTTTAATCCGGTAGCGACGCATGGCCCGTAGAGACGCATGG
>JBEANH010000069.1:0-14258 GCA_041165505.1 Chloroflexota bacterium
ACCAGCTCAGCGGCCTGCCATGTGGGGTTTTCGTTGATGCAACGGCGAATCACCGCATCGAGTGGCATCGCTTGTAATTCATCTATCCACTGCCATACGTGTTGACGCGCAGCCTCACGCTGTGCATCCGTTTCCAACGTAATTGGCCGAAATCGTGGATCCTCAAGCACAACGGCACGGATGCGTGTCGCATAGCTACATGCAGCGATGTACGCCACCATCGCCCCCATGGAATGACCAACGATAATCGGAGATACGATATGCAATTGGTCCATTATGGAACGCACATCCTCGACATGATCCACATGTGCCACACGGTTATGCTGATGTGTTGATTTGCCATGGCCACGGGCATCAACCACGTAGACCGCATAGTGACTGGCAAGTAGGTTCGCAAATGGCTTCCAACACTCACCACTATCCGTCATACCATGGAGCATGATTACTGGCTGACCATGACCGGCGCGTTGCACATGCACACGCACATCACCGGTATCTACAAACAACGATTGCCAGGCTGTCAAATTACCCTCCTGTCGCCCTATTTGGCACTGAGGTGAGCCACGGTTGGAGTAGTTGCGCAAGGTCTACGGGCAGTGTGGTGGGACGCATACTGGCCCGTTGCACCACGATGTGACCCGTATGTGCCTCTACGAGCACTTCGTGTGAATCACCAGCCAACACCGTATATGCGAAGGCGAGTTGCCGGCTCTTGAGCGTGGTGAGCGTCGTCTGCACCACAATTTCGTCGTCGAATCGAGCCGGGCGGCGATAACGCACTCCGAGATCGGAGAGTACTACCAATAATCCGCGGGCTTCGATTTCACCGTACGGACATCCCGCTGCACGCAACAAGTTCACACGCCCTACTTCCAACCAGGGGACATATGCGGCATGATGCACAACACCCATGGCGTCAGTTTCCGCATAGCGCACACGTAGCTGGGATGTGTGCATCATGAACGAACCTGCCACAGTGGACCTGCGTCAGTCAGCATGACATCGAGTACACCATCTGCGTGTAATGCTGCTAAGTAAGCCGCTATCCCCGATGCAAAAACAGCATATTGTGCCAGTGCCGTCGAAGGCAATCCGAGTGCCTGTTGCACCACAGCGACAATTTCTTGTACGGATCGTGGCTGTTGACACGCAGTGGTCACCAACGCCTTTGCCTGTGTAATCGCGTGTCGGTTACGCATCAACGTTTCTCTCAAGCCAGCATGATTGGTGAGTACTCCGTGCCCAGGGATCCACGTATGCGCATCCACCGCAGCAATTGCATCAAACGAGGCAAGTTGTGCATTCACATCGTGTGCATAGGGGATACCGTATTTTTCGAGCACTGCATCACCAAAAAAACTATCCGCAGCAAAACACACCCCATCACACGTCACCGCCATTTGGGCCAATGAATGACCGGGAACTGCCTGTAGCACAAATTCGCGTTGCCCGATGACGAGTGTGGTTGCCTGCATACTAATGCGATGATGTACGGGAGCAGCAGTGGCCATCACAAAACGACTGCGCAAGGCGGGGATGGGGGTTGCCCCCAGTGACAGGTAACTTGGCTCTAAATAGGGATCCTCGATGAACGGTGCTTCGCGGTGGGGCGCATACACCTGCAGGTCGGGCACGTTGCGCACCAAGTAGTCGTTGCCACCGATATGATCTGCATGATGATGCGTAGAAATCACTGCAACGAGCTGCAACGATGCGGCTTCACAGGCACGACGCAACAACCGACCGGATTCTTTGTCTATACCCGTATCAATTGCCACTGCGCTCCCCGCATCCACCACCACCACTCCCAAATTATTGGTACCGGGAATATATGCCACATTGGTACCGATAAACTGCAATTCAGCTGGTGCCATCATGCCACCGTAACACTATACGCGGAAGCGTGCGAATATCGAGCAAATCGGTATCCTCGGCTGGGATACACGAAGCTAGCAAAGACAAGGATTCACGGACTGCGCCGAGATCAATTCCCGTTGAACCAGATGCATCACTCAGCAATTCACGAGCACGTGCGACGAGTTTCCGTGGTGACACAACATACCCGAGATGCAGTTGAAGCATCACATTTGAGAGTTGAATCAACACTTTGAGTTCGACATCGCGTGTTTCTACCCACACCGACTCAAACTGCAACAACGCATCACGCCACTGCGCATCATTGAAATGCTGGACTGCCGTTACAATGCGCTCATCGGCGTGTTGCATCATCGTCACTAGTCGCCTTAAACTCGTCGGCTTGGCGCTGCACCTCGTGACGAATCTGCATGGCTTCGTTGCGCAACGCGGCCCGCACCAAAAAGACACCGGCAACTGCAATACAGGCAAACGCCAGTAATGCGACCCACCCCTGGAACATCGTGACATCCACACCAAACATACGGAGTGCCGCATTAGCGGCCAAGATACCTGCACCTGCGGCTGCCGCGCGCATGGCATAGGCGCGATTCTGTTGTTTTTGCGCCTGTGCGCGTTGGGCCATCAGCAAAAAGACTGCTACTGCAACCATTGCGATTAGTGTTTGTGCGAGTGGGGTTTGCATGTGTGTGCCTCATCTAGCCTGTTAGCCCCATTATATACGCATTCCAAGCGAATCATCCATACTACGCATGCTGACCCTGGCGGAACCCACGGTACTGCAACGCCTCGGCAATATGTGCTTGCATCACGGTTTCGCTCTGTGCCAAATCAGCGATAGTACGCGCCACCCGCAGAATGCGAAAGTAGGCACGTGCAGAGAGACCGAGGCGTTCGATGGCTACCTGCAAGAGGGTCTGCCCCGCTGCATCGGGTGTGGCATGATGACGCAGTTCCGCCACTTGTAAGTCGGCATTTGGCACAGTCTGATGACGCGTATGTACAAATTGGCGTGCGGCTATCACGCGTTGTTGGATGAGCGCCGATGACTCACCATATGCCACATGCAAAAGCTGCTGAGATTCGATACGCGGCACATCGAGATGCATATCAATCCGGTCCAAGATGGGTCCGCTCACACGCCGTTGGTAGCGCTCCAAGGCATGTGGCGTACACGTGCACGACCGGTCACGGTCGCCGTGCCAACCACACGGGCACGGATTACGCGCAGCAACCAACAGAAAATTGGCCGGCAGTTCGAGTGAGCCATGTGCACGACTAATCGTGATGGTACGATCTTCAAGAGGTTGGCGCAGAGCGTCGAGTTTCCCCGCAAATTCGGGAAATTCATCCAAAAAAAGTATGCCGTGATGAGCGAGTGTGACCATGCCAGGACGGATGCGCACAGCACCACCACCCACTAGACCCGCCAATGACGTGGTATGGTGGGGCGCACAATAGGGACGGATTTGTGACAGCGGTGTATCGCGACGCAACGTGCCCGCCACACTTTGAATTTTGGCAACAGCAATCGCTTCGTGATGAGTGAGAGGTGGCATGATGCCCCAAAGGGCACGTGCCATCATTGTTTTGCCTGAGCCTGGACATCCCGTTAACAATATGTTATGTCCACCTGTCGCTACAATTTCGAGGGCGCGTCGGGCATGCTGATTGCCACGGATATCGGCAAAGTCAATGTATTCAGGGGGATTACTCGTCTCCACAGCTGGTGGCAGTGACACAGTGGGGCGTTGACCAGCAAGTACCATGGCCACATCTGCGATTGTTGCACAGGGGATGATTTCAATGTCGGCCACGAGTTGCGCTTCGTGCACATCACTGTGCGGCACGACCACATGCGTCATGCCGGCATCTTTCGCCGCAATGACCATGGGCAGGATACCGTCGGTATGACGCAGACTTCCATCGAATCCGACTTCACCGAGAAATGCCATGCGACTCTCGGGCATTGCGATTTGCTGAGTAGCCGCCAAAATCGCCATGGCAATCGGGAGATCGTACGCAGGACCCACCTTGCGCAAATCGGCAGGAGCCAAACTCACCGCCACTCTGCGCATGGGAAACTCGAATCCAGAATTACGAATAGCGGCACGCACACGTTCCCGACTCTCTTGTACGGCAGTATCGGCCAACCCCACTACCGCAAAAAACGGCAATCCTCCTGCAATGTCTACTTCGACGAGTACGGGAATACCATCCAATCCCTTGAGGGCACAACTCATCACTCGTGCTAACATGGCACACCTCCTTTTGCGTGTTCTACCGATACCGTAGACCGAAAAGGTACGCAAAAAACCACCACGCACATTGATGTGCGTGGTGGTAAGCGCTTAACCAGTTATTCTTCGGGAAGTTCGTCGTAGTATGCGGACAATCCACTGACGATACATTGCACGAGCAACGGTGTGGAAGACTCACTCATGAGTGTCATGTAGGTATTATTTGCGAGCAAAATCGCACCCACTTTATCATCTGCGGCAATCAGGGCAGGCAAAAAGCGTTGCGCCTGTTCTGCGAGTGCGCGGCGGATACGTGCGGAAGCGATAGCACCCACTGCTGACAAAATGTACTGTGTGAATGCAGGGTCGGCTTCGTCCTCAACGATTGGGGGTTCACCAATAGCATCAATGATGTCTGCGATAATCCAGCCATCGAGTGCGAGTGATTGAAATTGGTCTTGGCGGAACAAGGCCAAACTCATTTCGTTGTAGGCGTCGAGTGACGGAATGGCATCTTGGACGGTCTCACGAAAGTAGCGTGCTGATTCCATGGCTTGACGCATAGACGCTAATTCTTCTTTGCTTGGGGCATCTTCAAGCCAAGTCCCCACACAACGAGTATAGGCCGCATGCACATATGCAGTAGAACGGCGGGGAGGACGAACAGGTGCAGTCATGGCGTTCCTCAATCTCAAAACGGCTCTTATCAGTGTATATGACAGTGCGCAAACGTGCAAGAAGGCTGTTTACTGCCCCCACGCACTCTTCTGCCATTCCGCAATGATACGCCCATACACCGCAGCCGTAGACGCCGCAATCGTCTGCCAGCCGTAGGTAATACGCGTATCGTCGTATGCGGAGCGTATCCGCTCATTGGTCAGTGTGGGTTCATGGAGCGTCGCCACGAGTCCAGCAACCAATGCGTCCACATTATCCGGTTGCACTAATACCCCGGTACGATTGGCTTGTACTACTTCGCGCAGGCCACCCGTGTCGCTCACAACCACCGGGCAACGCAGTGCCATTGCTTCGAGGGCTACAATCCCAAAGGGTTCGTACAACGATGGGAAAACGGCGATATCCGCTGAAGAATACAACTTGTTACGGTCTTCGTCACTAATAAACCCTGCGAACGTGACGGCACTGAGCACATCGTGCTGACGTGCAACGGACTGGAGCTCATCGCGATACCCACCCACTCCAGCCAACACGAGTCGTGCATGGTGATACGTGCGACGCAAGCCGGCGAGTGCCGCAATCAACACGTGCCACCCTTTTTCGTGAACGAGACGCCCGACGGCAAAGAGGAGTGGAGCATCGAACGGCTGAAACCGCATACGAAAGTGTTGACGATCTTGGATGGCCATAAATGGATAATGAGGAATGACTACACCGTTTGGTACCATATCAATTTTATCGTGTGGGAGATGGAAATCACACATAAGCTGATGCACCATGTAGTGTGAACAGACAATCACCCGCCATGATTCATATGTAAGTCGCCATTCGATCGCATCAATGGTACGCGATTCGGGTGCAGAAACATCGCCACGCCGACGACCACGTTCACTCGCATGAATGGTAGCCAAGAGTGGCCGCCGATAATGGTGCTTGAGGGTAATAGCCACATCTGCGAGGAGCCAGTCGTGCACATGAATAAGATCAAAGCCACCATGGTGTTGCCACAGCGCATGGGCCGCATTCACAAACGCAATTGTTGCATCAGAGACACGAGTAACAATGTCCAGCGCACGCTCGTTCAAAGGCACGCGCACGATATGCAGATTGGGAGCGATGTCTTCGTATTGGAGCGCACCCGCAGACCATGGAGTCAATAGCGTGATGTCTATACCTTGGCGTGCAAGCTGTGGAGCCAAATCTGCCACATGCCGACCAAGCCCACCGACCATATGGGGTGGATATTCCCACGATATCATCAAGACGCGCATCATTTGGTTCCTTCATGCCGTTGACAATATTATACTCAACGAGGCAACGAGTTACAACATTCATCATCACATACGCACAACGATACACCGCGTATCTGATGGTACAATGAAAGCATGAATACAACTGCACCGGTATCATCACGTATGATTGCGGCGAGTGTCCTTGCCGTTGGTATCTGCGTCATTGCGACATCTTCCATATTAATCAGGTTCGTACAAGCGCTGCAGATTCCTTCGTTGAGCATAGCTGCCATTCGCTTGGGCATTTCCGCACTAGTACTTACCGGTCTGGTGCTGGTGCGTTGGCGCCATGCCACCATTACATATACATGGACACATGTGCGCCTCGCATTCGTTTCCGGGCTCTGTCTAGCCATACATTTTGCCGCATGGATTCATTCGCTCGAATACACGACTGTTGCCTCATCGGCAGCGCTCGTTGCCACCACTCCGCTGTGGGTCGGCATTGCGGCTATGCTCATCTACAAAGAACGCTTGAATCGTTGGCGCATCATGGGTATGGCACTCACTGTGGCAGGCTCTATTGTGATTGCATTAGGCGATCAACAGCATCCTCATGCCACACAACCCCTCCTCGGCAATAGTTTGGCTTTAATAGGGGCGGTCAGTGGCTCCATCTACTTTTTAATTGGACGAGGCGTCCGCAATCACATCCCGCTCCTCCACTACATCTGGATATCGTACGGGAGTGCTGCTATTGCACTGGGTGTTGCATCGCTGGCACTCGGCATCACCGTCTTGCCCACACAGCCCATCGCATGGCTCTACCTAGCGGCACTCGCACTCGGCCCGCAATTAATAGGCCATACTTCAATCAACTATGCAATGCGCCATCTTTCGGCACTCCTCGTAACGATTGCAATGCTCGGTGAGCCTGTGGGTTCGGCGATACTTGCGTTTGTACTTTTTAGTGAGCGCATAGAAAGCATACAACTGGTCGGATTACTTGCTCTATTGATTGGTATTGCACTTACCGCGTTCGGCGAAACACGCGAGGAACAAACCCCATGACAGACCCCATATTGCACATCGAATCATTTGCGAGCATTGATTTACTCAGGCAACAACGCACTGGCATGCCTGAAGTCGTGTATGCAATCAACAAAACGACCGCCCAAACACTCGCCATCACCGACGGATTGTTGGCACGTAACGGGCGCGCACTCATCAGTCGCGCATCACCCGAAACTGTGGCTGCGCTGTGTGCAACATACGACGCTACAATGCTGACACGTGGCACCGCCGACCGCATCATTACCGTGGCCACAACTGCAAGTCGCCTACCCACGCCAGGTGGCGAAGTCGGCATTATCGCTGCAGGCACGAGTGACCTGCCTGTAGCCGATGAAGCCGCTGCCATCTGTCACGAACTCGGCTGCACCACACACCGCGTCACCGATGTGGGAGTAGCCGGACTGCATCGTCTATTTGACCCACTTCGCAGATTACTCACTGTCCCCGTGGATGTGATTATTGTGGCTGCAGGCATGGACGGCGCATTACCGTCGGTAGTCACAGGCCTCGTGGACGTGCCTGTTATCGGATTACCTACTGCGGTTGGGTATGGTTTTGGTGGTGAAGGGCATGCCGCACTTGGTACCATGCTCCAGAGTTGCGCCCCAGGGATTACCGTCGTCAACATTGATAATGGCGTAGGGGCAGGTGCCGCTGCTGCACGCATTGCCCGTCGAGCATTTTTGGCACGTCAAAAAGGAGCTTCAGCATGACCTCAACCACACTTGCAGACAAATACGCCCACCTGCAACAAATACTACGCGACATGGGCAGTGTGCTGGTTGCCTTTTCTGGTGGCGTGGATAGTACCGTCTTGCTCAAAGTGGCACATGATGTTCTCGGTGAACGCTGTGTGGCGGGCACCGCAGATTCCGAAACATACCCACGCGAAGAGCTCGCTCAGGCCGAGCAACTCGCCCGTGACATTGGAGCCCGCCACGTGGTAGTGACTACTCACGAGTTAGCACTCGAAGGATATGCGCAGAACGACACTGACCGCTGCTACTACTGCAAAAAAACCCTGTTTAGCGAGCTCGAGCCACTCGCCCGTGAGCTAGGCATGCAAACCATCGTGTATGGTGCCATGGCCGATGACGTGGGCACTCACCGTCCAGGGCATCAGGCTGCGAGTGAATTCAATGTGCGTAGTCCGCTCATTGAAGCCGGTCTAGGCAAAGCGGAAATTCGTGTCCTCGCCAAGAATTTCGGGCTTTCGAACTGGAATAAACCGTCCTACGCCTGTCTCTCATCGCGTATCCAATACGGCGAGCGGGTGACAGCCGAAAAATTACGTGTCCTCGATGACGCAGAACGCTTCATGCGTACGTTGGGGTTTCACCAATTTCGTGTGCGCCACCATGACGTGATTGCTCGCATCGAAGTCACCGCCGACCAATTTGCGCTGGCAGTCACACACCGCGACACAATCACAGCGCAACTCAAAGCACTCGGCTATAAGTATGTGACACTCGATCTCGCCGGCTATCGGTCGGGGAGCATGAACGAGCAGAAAGATCCCAAACCACAAGAAATTTTGCTGATATAACGCTACGCAACCCCATAAAACGCAAGATGCCCGAATCGCACGGGCATCTTGCGTTTTATGTCAATGATTTATACCAAAAACTCGTGCCTGCCAAACTCCCGTCTGGACTATAGGCAAAATCGGGAACTTCACCGAATTTCACCCAGCCACACCGAGCATACAACTGTTCACCCCCATCACCACGTTTGGTGTCAAGCAACAGTAGGCGCCAGCCCTGAGTACGCGCAAATGCTTCAAGCAGATACATCAGCATGGTGCCGATTCCTTGGCGTTGCGCATCGGGGTGCACCAACACCTTCATGACTTCAGCACGATGCTTCCCGTTGGCCGACGAGGCCTGTTCGATTTGGGCGGTACCAACGACCACGCCATCCGTGTCACGTATCACCACGATGTGCTTTTGCCCACGCTCTACGGCGGTAGCGACACCCTGCCAATAGGTACGTAGCGCCTCTGCTGTGACTGGCAATACAAAGCCCACACTCGCATTCTGTGCAATCACCGCAGCCAGAATGTCACATAACCGGGGGAGTATGGCATGAACTTGCGGGGCATCAAGCCATTCTGGGTGGTAGCTCATGCCTTGTGCTCACGATAATGCTTCTCAGACAAATCACGTAAGCGTTTGGCAGCCTGTTCCGGCGTAATGTCGCGCTGTGGCTCTGCCAACAACTCGTACCCCACCATAAACTTGCGCACCGTGGCAGAGCGAAGCAGGGGTGGCACGATATGAATGTGCCAATGCCAATGGTCACTTTTGGCGCTCTTTGGTGGTGCTTGATGTACCCCGAGTGAATATGGAAACAACGTGTTGAAGAGATTATCGTAGCGTGTCACTACGCGTTTGAGCATATCGGCAAGATCGCCGACTTCTGCATTCGTCATATCGTTGAGCGATGCGTGCGGACGGCGCGGCAGAATCATCGTCTCGAACGGCCAAATCGCCCACCAAGGCACCAGCGCAACAAATGCATCGTTAATCGCCACAACCCGGTCACCACTGGTGATTTCTTGGGCAAGATAGTCGCTCAACAGCGTACGGCCGTGACTGGCAAAATAGGCGAGCTGCTGGGCATCTTCACGAGCCACCAACGTGGGCACATGTTGGGTCGCCCATACTTGGCCGTGTGGATGCGGATTACTTGAGCCCATCATCGCACCGCGATTTTCAAAAATCTGCACATAACCGATATCGGGGTGCTGACCGAGCTCGTGGTACTGTGCTTGCCAGATACGCACTACACGGGCGATATCATCGCGATGCATTTCACCGAGGGTCAAATCATGGCGTGGACTAAAACAAATTACACGACAGATGCCGCGCTCGCTTTCTGCACGCAGCAAACCGTGATTACTGCCACCTGCGGGTGCATCGCTTTGTAACGCGGCAAAATCGTTATCAAAGACGAACGTATCTGCATATGCAGGATTCGTATGACCACCCACACGGGCATTGCCAGGGCACAGGTAGCATGTTGCATCATATTGCAAGCGTGTTTCCGTGGGGAGGGTTTCGACCTGTCCCTGCCAGGGACGCTTGGTCCGATGCGGTGAAACGAGCACCCACTCGTCAAGGAGCGGATTATAGCGTCTATGCGAATGTTCGTCTGGGATAAACACATGCACCTTCTTCCTAGACCGGATATGCGCTTATCATACCAAAAACCACGGGGTGTGCGTGATGCACACCCCGTGAGAAGAACATGTATACAGCGACACCCTAGCGGATGGCAAAACTAATTGAAACGTCTACGGTAATCGCCTGCTGACCAGTTGCAACCGGTACCGCATCGGCCATCGCCATTTCGGCACGTGCATAGGGCATAATCGGACCACTGCTCGACACCGATTCATTGATACTGATAATTTCACCCAAGCTCACCCCTGCTGCAGCCGCCAGTGTTTCGGCTTTAGCGCGTGCAACTGCAACTGCTTTGGTACGGGCTTCGGCCTGTTGCGCCGTAGGATCGGCCACATCAAAAGACAACCCGGAAATGTTGTTGGCCCCTGACTGCACGACCTGATCAAGTATGGCACCAGCATTTTTTACATCTCGGATAATCACAACCACCGCATTGGTGACCTGATACCCGGTAATTTTGGTGTTCGTTGCTTGGTCGTACGTCGGGTAAATCGAAAAATCACGGGTCTGAATATCTTTTTCATCAACACCCAGTGATTTAATCGTCTCGATGACTGCTGCCGTTTTCCCCGAATTATCCGTCAATGCATCAGATGCACTTTCCGCCTGTGATGACACCCCAATCTGCACTGTGGCTTGGTCGGGTACAGCATACACGACGCCAGATCCGGCCACATCAATTCGGCGCGTCACCGTAGCCGCATCCGAATTGCTAATCACCACATTGCCCGATTGACCGAGCAGTTGTGGCAAGGCACTCCCAACTACGGCTGCAACCAATGTCAACACGATTAACAATATTCCTTCAAAACGTGACATCGCTGTTCCTTTCAACGCAAACACACACCCACACATCTGACGTGGGTGTGTGTGCGATTGTTTCATGAGACTACAATGAGTAGAGCTCACCGTATTTCGCCTTGAGATAGGCAAAGTACGGCGCCACTGAGAGTTCTTGTCCGGTAACGCGCTTGAGCGTCCCTGGCGCATCCCAACGACGCCCGGTTGCATAGAGGTTGGTCTGCAACCATGCTAGCAATGAGCGATAATTACCCGTCGCAATATCCGTTGCAATTGCCGGGTTACTCGCAAGTGCGGCAGCGTAAATTTGTGCAGACATCACATTACCGATAGTGTAGCCTTGGAACGACCCACCAATCGTCCCCGCATACCAGTGGACATCCTGCAAGACGCCATCTTTGTCGTTGGGTGGTTCGATACCCAGCATGGCAGCATAACGTTCTTTCCAGGCACGAGCCAAGTCTTTGACGGCCAACGTTCCTTCGAGCAATTCCAACTCGAGTTCGAATCGGATAATCACGTGCAAGTTGTACGTGACTTCATCGGCGTCGGTACGAATCAACGAGCGTGACACTTTGTTGATGGCACGGTAGAACGTATCGAGTGGTACATGACCGAGTTGATTGGGAAAGACAGCCTGGAGTGCGGGATACTGGTGTTGCCAAAAGGTACGCGAGCGTCCGACCAAATTTTCCCAGAGGCGGGATTGACTTTCGTGGACCCCACTCGATGTACCACTTGCAAGTGGAGTACCTTCGAGTTCAAAGGCCACACCTTGTTCGTACATGGCATGCCCACACTCATGGATGACGCTAAAAATACAGTCACCAAGATCGTTTTCGCGCGCACGCGTGGTGATACGAATGTCTCCGTAGGCCAGGCGTGCTTCGAATGGGTGCAACGCGGTATCCAAGCGCCCGCGATGGAAATCATAGCCGACGACTTCAGCCAGAGTGCGTCCATATTCCATCTGCGCCGCAATCGGGTATGGTCCCTGCAAACACGCATCATCGGCAGGAGCCTGCCGACAGATGGCATCCACCATGGGCACGAGCCCATCTCGCAATGTCTTGAAGAGGGGGCGGATGGTGGCCACTGTCATTCCCGCATCGGATTGGTCGATGAGTGGGTCGGCAATGTGCGCAAAGCCGGGAAAGAACGACGCATAGGTGCGACTGAGTTCGAGCGTTTTCTCGAGGTACGGCACCACTTTGGCAAAATCGTTGGCGGGACGCGCTTCTGCCCATGCCATGTAACTGGCATTGGCATGTTCAGTCATTTCACTCACGAATGCGGCCGGTACGCGGGTTGACTGTTCATAGTCTTTGGCCGTAACCGCCACCAACTGTGCATCCACGCTCTCGGCCGGCCATTGTTCGGCCTGTTTGCGCAGCGTGTCGAGCAATCGCCCAATGGCCGGATCGGTGAATTTCTCGTGGAGCATGCGTGACATCAGTGCCATTTGTCGCCCACGACCTTCACCGGCACCTGCAGGCATGATGCTACTCTGGTCCCACCCCAACAACGCTTGAATAGCGTGGAGATCGCTCAACTCAGCCAAGCGGGTTTTCAGTTCTTTGAGTTCATTCGACATATGTGTGTACCTCTTTACATGCGACTACTTACGCCGTCAAAAACGCATATTGGGCGGGAGTCAACGGCACCACCGACAAACGCCCAATGAGTACCAAATACGAATCCGCAAACAACGATTCTGCCTTGATTGACGCCAAATCTGGGCCACGAGGGAGTGCGCGCACCGCCACCACATCAACGACAACCAGCTTGTGCGTTGCGTCACGTGGGTCGGGATATGGCGCAGTCACCACACGTGCAACACCAGCACAACGCCGCTCATCGCCCGTATGATATATAACACATTCATCGCCAACCTGCATGGTTTTGATGAAGTTGACCGCCATGGCATTTGCCACACCATCCCACACGGTGCGACCCGCCTCGGCAAGCTGCGCATAATGATAATCATCGGGTTCTGTTTTGAGTAACCAAAATGCCATGTTATTCCTCCACGGGACGCACTGCGAAGGCGCCACGCCATAGGGCAACTGCAACAACTGCAACTGCAGCACAGGCCATCACCATACACACCAAAAAGACGCTCTGAGCCCCACCCGTGGCATCAAAGAGCAACCCACTGAGTGGAATACCGATCAGCGGTGCAAGCCCCCATCCTGCAGCAGAAATTGCCGCCTGCGAACTGGCAGCCAGACCCGCTGGTGCACGCTTGGCCACGATGGAAACGAGCATGACGAACGAAAGCCCAAAGCCGGCACCACGCAACACGGCAGCCAACAGCAATATGGTGGGAGACCACGCCAATGCGTAGGCGAGATGAGCCACGGCAATAATCGTACACCCCAGCATCAATGTCTGCTCGGCACCGAGCCACGCCGAAAGTCGCGGGGCATTGCGCATTAACGGTATTTCGGACATGCCAGTCACCCCCAACAAGAGCCCGATGTAGAGCCCACCGCCTCCAAGAGATGCCATTAAAATCCCTTCGAAGGTGCCACTCATACTCAGTGAACCCGCCATCAAGAATGCGGCCACCAGCAACGTGCACATGGCGGGGTCGCGCAATAGTGGTCCCCATGTGGGACCGTGTCGCGGTGGGGCTTCTTCTTCGTCGAGGAGCAACGCAATTGCGGCCACAGGCAAGAAGCCGATACACGCAGCCACAAACATGGGAGCATAGCCAGTTTGCTGCCAAATAGCGCCACTCGTAATTGCGATGGTGGCAAACCCTAATGACCCCCACATACGCATCGTACCAAAATTCACCTGATGGTGTACGGCCATTTTGGCGACTATCCCGTCACCGATACCAGCGATGGGACTACGAACAATGGACATGAAAAGCATCAGTGGTCAGTGGTGCGAGCACGAAATAGTTGGTACTGGTACCGAGCAGATAGATGGAAATGCCAGTCAATGCAATACAACCAGCCAGAATCCGCACGCGGGCACGCCAACGGTCGGCGAGGCTTGCAATATAGGGAGCCGATGTGAGCATGAGCAACGGCAACATGGTGGCAAAAATGGCAATTTGTGTTCCCGATAAGCCGATTTCTTTGAAATGCACAAAGAGGAACGGCACATAAAATCCAACCACACCCCAGTAACCGAAGTAATAGAGTGACCCCCGTAAC
>JBEANH010000070.1:0-13520 GCA_041165505.1 Chloroflexota bacterium
CTGTGAAGCGTTTCCCTTTTTGCACGACCGGCGCACGGTGGTAGTCACCGATTTGCTGAAACACCAAAAAGCAGGTAAAGAGCGTGATGAACTGAAAACATATCTCGACCGTATCCCCACGTGGAGTGATGTGGTGTTTATGGAAAATGAAGAGTTCGACAAACGCAATGCAATCTTTAACCATATCAGCAAAATCGGTCAGACCAAAGAATTCTTGCATCCCAAAGAAACCGAACTCATCCGCTGGATAGGTGATCACGCACGCACATTGAACGTCACCATTGATAACCCGGCCACCGCGCGTCTCATTACACTCGTCGGCAACAATGGGCGCACCATCATCAACGAATTAACCAAAATGGCCACATATGTACGCCCGGGTGGCATGATTACTGCTGCAATAGTTGACTTGCTGGTCAGTGACGATACCGAGGAGAACATGTTTGCCTTTGTGGATGCACTCGCAGCCCGACGCAAAGGATTGGCGCTCGCAAAACTACACAATTTACTCGATGACGGGCAGGCACCGCAGTACGTGATTTTTATGATTGCGCGCCAACTACGAATCCTATTGCAAGTGCAAATACTCGACCAGCAACGCACGAGGTCCGCTGACATTGCTGCCACAGTTGGACTACGTCCTGGATTTCTCACCGATAAAGCCATCGAACAAGCACGCGGATTCGCGAGTGCAGAGCTCGAACGACTCCATGCGCATCTGCTAAAACTCGATCATCAGAGTAAAACGGGAGCCGTAGATGTGGCGGCTGGACTCGATTTACTGGTCATGGAAGCATAAACCCCCGAGGCAGATGCCTCGGGGGTTTATGCAGACCACTACGCGATTACTTTGCGAGTGCGTTCGCCTTTTTCATCAAACGTGACTTACGGCGGGCCGCGTTGTTCTTGTGGATGACGCCTTTCACAGCGGCCTTATCGAGGGTACTGATGGCTGCTTGAATTGTGGCTGCATCGGCGGTACCACTTGCAAGGGTCTGCTCGGCCTTCTTGACAAAGGTGCGGACGCGGGCGCGGTACGACTGGTTGCGCTCGTGGCGGGCTTCGGCCACGCGGATGCGCTTCATTGCTGACTTCGTGTTCGCCAAGGTGACGGTTCTCCCGTATAATTCAGACACAAGGGCACAATATAGAGTCTCTGATTTTGCATTATACCAAAACCACTTACGCTGTGCAACAAGGGAGCATTGATGAACACCACGCGTGTGCGCACGTTGGTCAACACACTAATCGTTGCTGCTGGTTATCTCATGAGTCGGTTGCTCGGTGTGATCCGTGATGTCTTCATTACCGCACAATTCGGTACCAGTCCCGAGGTAGACGCCTATCGGGCCGCCTTTGCGATTCCCGATCTCATCTACTTGGTTGTGGCTGGTGGTGCCCTCGGCACGGCGTTGATCCCCGTCTTTCAGCAACAGCGTCACGACGCTGGTGACGACGCTGCCAACCGCCTGGCAAGTAGCATTCTCAATCTGATGTTTCCCATACTCGTCGTTATGTCACTGTGTGCCTGGATTTGGGCAGAGCCACTGGTGGCACTGACCACCGCACGCGGCTTCGACGCTACCCAACAGCAACTCACCGCAACCTTGATGCGCTGGTTGTTGCTCCAGCCCATTTTGCTCGGTATCGGCGGCATTTTCAAAGCCATTCTCGAGGCACACGAACAATTTAGTATCCCCACACTCGGTGCAAATCTCTACAACATTGGCATTATTGCAGGTGCAGCACTTTTTGCGCCGTTTTTTGGCATCCACGGCATCATCTACGGGGTGCTATGCGGTGCGGTAGCGTTTAGCGTTGTGCAACTCCCCAGCTTGCGCCGCGTGGGTTGGCGCTATGCAAGCGATGCGTGGCAACAGACGCCAGGGCTCACTGAGGTCTGGCGCCTCCTGCTTCCCCGGATTTTCGGTCAGTCAATCTGGCAAATCAACTTGGCAAGTATGATCGGGATTATCTCCACATTTGGAGTGGGGGCAGTGGCGGCTTCCGGATACGCCATGCAACTCATGCTGTTACCCCATGGCCTGGTCGGATTGAGCATCGGCACCGTCATGTTCCCGCGCTTGGCACAGCTGTTTGCCGATGGTGATGATGGCGCATTTGCATGGACCGCCAGTCGCGCCCTGCAAACCGTCCTCGCAGTCACGGTACCCACCAGCATCGTCATGTGGTATGCGGCACCGCTGATTGTGCGGTTGCTGTTTCAGCGTGGTTCATTCGATGATGCGTCCGCGGCCCTGACAGTGACCACGATGCAGGGATACATGATCGGGTTAGCAGGGTTCTGTGTGGCCGAAATCGCCGTACGCATCTGGTTTGCCCGCAAAAACACTCGACTTCCGGTGCTAATCGGTGCCTGCGCCGTTATCCTGAATGTGACGCTCGGTTGGGCATTGACACAGAGCGGCAACATGAACACCCGTCTTTTCACCATTGCAACCGTATTTAGTGTGGCAAACGTCGTCGAAGCAACGCTCCTCATCGGCTCGCTCTGGTACTACAACCGGGCCATCATTCCCATGCAACGGCCACTTGCATGGTGTATTGGAATAGGCGGGTTAATGGTATTATTACAACTAGCATCCGTGTTACCACCAATCCTGAACTATGGCACAATCAGCATGCACGAATTCACCACCGTTTTAGTGCATTTGCTGTTTTACGCCGGATGTGGGGCATGGGGCATTGGATGGTGTAGTCAAGGATTCGGCTTCGTGCGTGCTCGTTTCGCATCCAACACATAAGTCAAAGAGGTTGACCATGAATCGGACAGTAGCCTTGATACTGGCAGGTGGAGAGCATCCGGCGTTGAGTGTACTCACCGCAGAACGCGCCGAAGCAGCCGTCCCGTTTGCAGGCAAATACCGCATCGTTGATTTTACTCTTTCTAACTGCATTAATTCCGGAATTACCAATGTGGGTGTGCTGACCCAATACCGACCACGCTCGCTCCAAGAACACATCGGGGTGGGCAAACCGTGGGACCTCGACCGGCGCATGGGTGGGGTACATATTCTCCATCCGTATCTTGGGCGACAGGGGATGAGCTGGCAACGAGGCAATGCGGATGCCTTGCGCGCCAATCTCGATTTCATCGAAGAACAGCACGAGGATTTGGTGCTCGTATTGGCAGGCGACCACGTGTACAAGATGGACTATCGGCCGATGATCCAGGCGCATGTCACCAGCCAATGCAATGTCACTGTGGCAGTGCATCCTGTAGCTGCACACGAAGTCCAGCGATTTGGCATCGTCACACTCGATAATCGGGGTATTGTTAGTCATTTTGCCGAGAAACCGAGCAAAAGCGCTTCTACATTAGCATCAATGGGAATATATCTGTTCCGCAAGAGTTATTTGATCGAGATGCTCCAGCGCCACGCAGGCGAGAACATTGGTCGTGACATCATGCCCGCCATCATCAAAGAGACTGCCGTCAATAGCTATACATTTCCAGGGTACTGGGCTGATGTAGGCACCATACAAGCATACTACGATGCAAGCATGGCACTGCTCAGTAGCCAACCCGCCCTCGATCTAAGCGATCCAAACTGGGTCATTCACACAAAAAGCGCCGAAATGCCTGCAGCCGAAGTCGGCCCAACGGCACACATCCGCAACAGCATGATTTGTGACGGGAGTCGCATCTACGGTAGCGTGAGTGGCTCTGTAATCGGCCCCGGCGTAGTCGTACCTGCAGGGTGCACCGTTGTAGACAGCATACTGCTTCCCGATGTGCACCTCGGCACCCAAAGTCACATCGAACGCACTATTATTGACAAACAAACACGCATCGGTGACGGTGCCGACATTGGTCGTAAACACCATGGCAGCGTCAACCAGCGCTTCCCCGAGTTGCTCAATACCGGACTGACGATTATCGGCATGCACAGTGTCGTCCCCGCTGGGGCGCGGATTGGCACCAATGTACTGATTGCACCACGTGTAACGGCGCCTCAGTGGAGCACTACCCAGCTCGATGATGGTGCCACACTAGGAATCGCCTAGGCATTCCGTGCTACAGCAGCGAGTGTCTCCACGATGATGCTGCCTGCCCGATGGAACGTGGCTTCGTCATACAGACTAAACGAAAAGCGCAATGCAGCATAGCCGAGCGGACCTTGACTAAAGAGTTGGCCGGGCAACGCGGATACTCCTGCAGCCTCAAGGGCAGCAATCAACGCAAGTTCGTTGCTCCCTGTGGGGAGTTGCATCCATAAAAAGTAGCCACCTGTGGGGGTATGCCATGCGTATCCCTGTTGTTGCAGTGGCAATAATGCGGTGTGCAGTGCGTTGGCACGAACTCGATACAGTTGCCGATACGATTCTACGATGGTGGCATACTGTCCAGATGCAAAAATTTCATTGACCAACAACGACTGAAAATGCGCAATACCACCACCACTGTCAAATAATCCGGACCCTGCTAAGCGTGCGATGGTTGGTGTATCCGCATTGATGTATCCCAGTCGCAGACCGGGCGCCAATGATTTGGCAAATGAACCGAGACGGATGACATGCCCACGAGGCATGCTCGCCCACAGCGATGGCGCAACAGGTTGGTCATACCACAGCTCGCGGTAGACGTCATCCTCGACGATACGCAAGCCGGTTGTCGCCACAAGTGATGCGAGTGCCTGGCGGCGCTCTTGACTCAAGGTAACACCAGTTGGGTTTTGAAACGTGGGAATAGTATAGAAAAATGCGACGCGTTCGCCTTTTGCATGTGCAGTGGCGTATGCGGCGGCAAGCGCATCCACGTCCACCCCATCACCATCGCACGGGATGCCACGGAGTTGCACGGGAGCATCACGCAATATCCGCAATGCCAAATGATAGGTAGGATTCTCGACAAAAATCACATCACCGGGCGACGTCAACATAGTACAGATGTGTGCGATTGCCTGTGAATTCCCAGCACTCAGCATGAGTTCAGACAACTGTGGGGTAACACCTTCGTGCTGTGTAATCCAGTCAATGATGCGTTCGCGCAACGGCGCAACCCCGTGGTCAATGCCATAGGTAAGCATCACACCACCCCAGCGCGTCAACGCACGATCCGTGGCATCTCGGATGATGTCTGCGGGCAGAAACTGTAAATCGGGATGCCCCCAACCGAGGTCAATGATATTGGGGCGTAGCTGCAACTGCAACACCTGTGAGTAATCCATGAAAATCCTTTGTTATTCTGGCCGGACAGCCAATATGAATGTGGGTATTTGCACATCGAATGAATCGCCATCGGCGCGTACAAACGTGTAATATCCGCCCATACTGCCACGTGGAGATTTTAGCACACAAAAACTACGATATTCGTGTACGTCACCCGACTGCATCACCGGTTGTTGTCCAACCACTCCATCACCATCCACCACATATTGCTCACCGATATCGTCTACGATGTCCCAATGCCGTGTCATCAGCTGTGCGCTTTGACGCGTGCAATTTTCAATGCGGACTTCGTAGGAAAACACAAAACGCCCTTGCTGTTCGTCAGAATCATCGGGGAGATATTCGGGATAGACAGAAATGCGAAATCCGCGAGTTTCTTTGTAGTAAAACGGTCGTAGCGGCATATGATATTATTCCCCCCCTCTTACTCCGCAGGCGCTACAGGCAATGACACAGACGCTCGTCCATAGTACTCGCTGACGATGAGCACAACGACAAGCCCACAGAGTTGTGCGAGGTGGATGCCACCCGGCAACAGGTACGACTGTGCACGAAAGCCTTCAACCAACAGCCAATTCACCCCCACCGCACCCACAAACAGGGCTGACCCGCGCTCTTGTTGTGTGCGTTGGTAACGCGCAATGACAAGCGCTGCCACCACGGCAACCAGCGCTTCATAGAGTTGTACCGGGTGGCGCAATACGCCTGCCATTTCAACCGCAATCGGAGCCTGCCACGGGCGCCCTAATCCGATACCTGCCACGAACATGCCAATGGCCCCAATTGCCTGTGCACAGAGGGTCGGTACGGCGATCTGCGTCAGCACATCGGTAACCGACCACTGCCAGTAGCGTTGCGCAACAACGAGGATGGTGAATGCACCCAACAATGCACCAGGCCATGCAAACTCGAGTGCACGCCAGTTGGCGAGCTGTTCAACGATTGCCGTACTGCCAACCACATCCCAGATGCGGCCACCCACCCATGCCCCGAGTACCATATACAACAGCAACGTATCCGGTTCTCGTTGCATGCTGGCACGAATCCGACGTTCTGACCACCCCCACCACAGTGCAACCGCTATAATCAGACACACACCGTAACTACTGAGGCGCAAAGGTCCAAGCGTGATGAGCGGCATCATGGAGTAACCTCTGCTTTTTGGAGCCACGTATCACGCATTGTTTCAATGACTTCACGGGTAACAGGACCACGGTAGATTAGATCAACAATACCCTCTTTATCCACAAAAATGGTAGAAGGCAAATCATGCGCTTGAAATGCCGTCGCAAATGCATGCTGTGGGTCATACCAAACGGGCAACGTAATCTGGGAATCAGCCAACCACTGCGCAGCTTCTGCGGGCACTTCGCCTTGATTGACCAATATCACCGCAATGTTGGCCTGCGCCAACGAAGGCGCTAATCCTTGTAATACGGGAAGTTCTGCTCGACACGGCGGACACCAACTCGCCCACAATACGTAGATAACGGGCTGACCAGAGTGCGGAATTGTTTGTACGATCTGCCCATTCAGCGTCTGAGCACTGACCATCGGGATGCGCTGTTGCGATGTCGCAATCACTGGCACACCGATCACATGGCGGGTTCCTACAATCCAAAGCAACCCTACGATTAACACGACTAGTGAGCGCAGTTGGAGTGCACGCGTTACGGGTTGCATGCCACAACCTCGCTCTCACGGATAAATGCACGTTCCTCGTATGGCTGCTGGGCAACAATACGACCAGGCATGACATCTTCGAATGCGGGCAAGACGAGATAGTTGGGGTGCCAGATGAAACACGGCGCAGCCACTGCGGCGGCACGCACACTACTCACCAACATGCTGGGATGCAAATGCCCCATCATCGCAAAACCGAATGGCTGGCGTGGTTCGTGGAGCAATACAACTTCTTCGACACGCTGACCTGGATTCATGCACCGCAGCCCACACCGTCCCGGTGGGTCACCCATGGCACGTTCATGATTACCACGCACCAACGTGCATTCGACGTTTGCGTAGCGGTGACGCCAGAGCGTAAAGGGATCAATGAATTCGGCGAGATACTGCTTGCGCATGTGAAAGAGATCGCCCAAAAAGAAGAGTTGACGTGCGTTCGTCATCTCGAGGAGTTGACTCAGTCGGGTAAGCACATTGATGAGCACTCGTCCCGGATGCTGTTGATGTGAAAGTGGCCGTCCAATATGCACATCGGCCACGAAGAGTGCCGCTTGTGCTGGCCAGAAAACGGCACGTTGCGCTAGCAATTGAAGTTGTATGCCTTTGTGGACGGTAATTGACATCATAGACGATCACTCAACTCTGCAAATGTCTGTACGGTAGCCGTATGTATTGCAACTGTGTCCATTACATCGTACCCGTAGCCTCCAGCCATCATCACAACACATGGAACGCCGTGCTGCTGAATACCCGTTGCCACCAACTGGTCGCGCTGGAGCAAGCCCGCCTTGCTCAGACTCAAACGCCCCAAACGATCACCCGCATATGCATCAGCACCAGAAACATAAAAGACAATGTCTGGATGGGCTGCATGAAAGACGAAATCGAGTGCGGTATCAAGTGTACTCAAGTATTCATCATCACCCGTGTGATCAGCAAAGGCGATATCACACCGACTCGGTATCTTGTGATACGGGTAGTTCTTTGCGCCATGTACTGAAAAGGTGTAGCACCACTCATGGTCACGCATAATTTCAGCCGTCCCGTTCCCCTGATGCACATCGAGATCAACCACCAACGCGGTTTGAATCCGATGATGCTGCTTGAGCGTGGTTGCAGCAACAGCCACATCATTGAAGACACAATACCCTTCACCATGATCACGACATGCGTGATGTGTACCACCAGCCAATGTTACAGCGACACCATCACGGAGTGCGGCGTCTGCAGCAGCCATTGTTGCACCAACAGCACGACATGTGCGCTCGCGCATGGCGTCGGACCACGGAAATCCGATGCGACGCATCTCGACATCTGTCATGGCACCCGCACACATTCGGTCAACGTATGTCGTATCATGCACGCGATAGAGATCAGTTTTCGTCACAGCCTCTGCAGTCACAAATTGATGGTGGGTGGCCCAGTCCGCAGCGGAGACTGCATCTCTGAGTAAGCGATATTTGGTAACAGGAAATCGGTGACCACTCGGTAACGGTAGATTAAATTGGTCGGTTGTAAATAGTTGCATAACACCCCATACACGCACAATTATACTGTATTTCATTCGCATAAAGAAACATATTCACAGTCATATTCATCATCAATCTGCCAACGGGCACAGTGAATACTGATCGCGCAAACAAAATTGCATATATTCATACACAACACGTAAAAAACACAAAATTTCTATTCGGGGCACAAGCATATCTCTATCATTTTCAACATTTATCTGCTATGATAGGTACACGCTAGGTTTCAACTGAATATGACAACCTAATTTGTTAAGGAGATCTCATGGGCAACCAATTTACCAAGGTCACCCGCAACAGCTGGGGGCAACGCCTCTCTGGATCCGTCACGGGTGTGTTGATTGGCCTCTTCCTGATTCCGTTCTCGCTGTGGGGTCTATGGACCAACGAAGGCCGCAAGGACCTGTCTGAATTGGCGAAAGAATCCGTAGTCGTATCTGCGGACGCAGTTGACAACGGGAAGAATGGCGTTTTCGCAGCGGTGTCTGGCAAATTCACCACCGAAGAAACGCTCGGTGACGAGCCATTCCACATGCCAGGCAAGTACATCGCCCTCGAGCGGGTGGTCGAAATGTATGCCTGGCGGGAAAATAAAGAATCATCCGAAGAAGTAGATACTGTGGGTGGTGGTTCGACCACGACTACGACGTATACCTACACCAAAGAGTGGACGACGATGCCAGAAAACTCGTCCAGCTTCGAATACCCAGACGGGCATGAAAATCCATCAATGCCCATCAACGGCACTTCATTGCGCGCTGGGTTTGCAAATGTGGGTGCATATGCGGTTGACCCACAAACCATTGACTTACCAGGCAGCAGCAGAGTCAAAGCGAAGCCGGCAGAGAACCTCGAAGGATATGTAAAGGTCGGTGAATACCTCTACAACCGCGAAGCTGCATCGTCAGCACCACAGGTCGGCGATGTGCGTATTTCACACAACGCGATCGTATCCGGCATCTCCGTGACTGTGCTGGGGATGATTCAAGATGGGAACATCGTTTCATACTCGAAGAACGATATGACCATCCACCGTGTCTTCCAGGGCACCCGTCAGGATGCCATCGAACAGCTCCGCCTCGAATACGTAATCGTACTCTGGATAATTCGCATTCTTGGAATTATCGGGTTACGTATCGGCCTAGGTCTGCTGGTTGACCCCATCGTCAAACTGTTGAGCGTGGTTGGTGTGGTTGGTTCAATCGCTGAAGGCGTCATGGGTCTCGTTAATTCGCTCATCGCCTTCTTCGTGGGCGTCACCACCATTCTGGTCAGCATGTTGCTCCACAACATCTACGTGTTGATTTTCCTGTTGCTCGTCATTATCGGCGTAGCCGTCTACTACTTGCGCAACAAGAGCCTCAAGTCAATTGCGGCAGGCTTGTTCAACAAGGATGATGCACCAGCACCGGCCGCCGCCGCTGCAGGCGGTGATGACACATCTCCACCAAAAATGGGCTAAATTCGTTCGTTCTCCCCACGTGGCGCAATCGCCACGTGGGGGCTTTCTCTTTTATATATTGACACATTGCCTCAGCCAAAATCATGAAGCGGAACAATGGCTTTTCCAACATCGCCCGGACAAGTGCTATTCGCCCCTACGAGCGACCTGGCGTCATTCCCACAAGCGCACCATAAATTGACGTGCGAGGCGCCTTCCGCCCGCACTACAGCATGGGTTAAAAATCCCGCTTGAGGAAGCATTTTTGGCGCAAGGGCATATCAATGCACCGCCATACCGGCAACGTGCGGTCTCAATGGCATCGGTATTGTATTGACACAAATAGTTTTATTCGAATATAGTATAGTTACGTAACATTAACTTCAAGGAAAGCGACATGCAGGCAGATTCATATGACGACGATCCAGCGCCCTTGGTTGATCAAGCCGTCTTTGATCGCTTTATTCAGGCAAGCACACAACTGCGGCGTCACTACGGCATGAATTTATCACTGCACGATGCCATCGTGCTTGACGCATTGCTCCGCCACCATACGATTCGGGCAGCAGCAAAAGAATTGAATATCACGCCACATACACTATCGAACTATCAGCACACGCTCCTCAAACGATTCGCATGTAAAAACCGACAAGAACTACGCATCTACTGTGAAAAACGCGGCTGGAGCACCCCTATTGCGGCGGTGGCTGCACGTACCAGCGTGAGGCGTTCGTCGGATACCATGGACTACTAAGCTGTAACGAGCCCGTGGTCGCTTGTAATCGGGCACCGTAGATGATGGTGGTAGTCGGCCGACTCAACACGTGTAACGGGTGCTGTTGTTGCAGGGCAGCCAGCAGATCTGCGTACAAGTGCTGTCGTGAAGTGCTTTCATAGGTGTCATAAATACGCGCTAACACCGCATTAACTGTCGTATCCTGGATTCCACTCAAATTCAATGAACCTCGCGTATTTGGGATGCCGTCATTGCGCTGTGCACCATCAAACAGTGCACGCACATCTGGTTCATAAAACAACGTGTCCGCATACGTACTACTACTGCGACCACCAGCAAGTTCCACGAGCATTACGTCATAGGGATAGGGTGGAATGAGTGCATTCAGATAATCAGCGCGTGCCAGATTCTGGCGTACCACGGTGATACCCAACGCTTGCCACACTTGCTCAAGTTGATCTGCATGGGTCATCAACACCGCGTTATCACTGGCCACCACAAGTGACACTTCGAGCGGCTTGTCTCCCCGCTGGCGTATTGCAGTATCGGGACTGATGCGCCAGCCTGCTTCATCGAGGAGTTGTGGTGCGCCGGCGAGTGTGGTACTCGTGGTGACGGCGCGAGACACCCAACTCTCTGGCAGAAACAACGCGTGTGCTGCAGTCTCGAGATGCGCACCGAGGGCACGGCGCAGTATTGCATCACTCGTCACATGGCCAGCACGCATATTGTAGATGGCGAGGAACATCTGGTGTTGCGCATATGTTGTCGTAGAAAGCGCTGTGGTTTCGGCGAGTGACGATGATGTCTGCAACTCGGCAATATCAACTGTCCCCGTCCGCACATCGGCCTGCATCTGTTGCGGAGTACGCCCGACATAGAGCATTATCTCGTCGAGCAACGGTGCACCGAGCACGTAATGTGGATTCCGTGCCAACAGCACTGTGCCATCCTCTGCGTGCGAGGCGTACGTGAATGGTCCTGCGCTCACCAACAAATTCTTCATGTTGACATCAGCAACTTGTTGTGTGGCCAAGACATGCGACGGCAAAATGGGCACTGACCATATCGTGAGAATCGGTGCATAGGGGCGCGAAAGTGTGAATCGCACGTGTGTATCATCCACACGTGTGACGGCAGCAACAAGCGCCAACTCTGCGGTCAATGGTGACGAGACGGGCAACGATTTGAGTGCATCATACGTGAACACGACATCAGATGCAGTGAGCGGCGCGCCATCCGACCACTGCAGGTCGGCAGTAAGCGTAGCCGTAATCACACGCCCGTCACTCGATGCCTGCCAATCAGTGAGGAGCTCTGGTTGGGGCATCCCCGTTGTATCGAGCCGCATCAAGCCGGCATGCGTTAACGACACAAACACCTCAACCGAGCGATTGGTGATGTCCCACGGTTGCACGACGTCGAGCCGATCTGGCAGCGCAATTGTTGCTCGCCCACCAACGGGAAAACCACTCGGCGCTGGCCAAAGATCAGTCATCTGTGGCAACGATTGGCATGCACCAATCGTCAGCGCAAGAATGAGGAGCAATAGCCACACAATGAATCGTCGCACTTCAGACACCTTTAACTAGAGCGCTACCACACAACCATCTTTGCGTGGATCAGAACCACCAAACGCGACTCCGTCTTCGACCACAATGATTTGACCACCACCGAATCCACCAACAGCTGCTGGGACGATTTCGTGCCCGAGGGTATGCAGTGCGACTTGGGTGGCATCGTCGTGTTCGAGCGCCAACGTACGCTTGCCTTCGTACGGCTCGAGTAATTCGTAGCGTGGCGCATCGAGTGCTTCCTGGGGATTCATGCCGTAATCGAGCATATTGACGAGCATCTGTGCATGCCCTTGCGGCTGCATGAATCCACCCATCACGCCAAAACTCGACCACAAGTCACCATCCTTGGTCACCATACATGGGATAATTGTGTGGTAAGGACGCTTGCCAGGTGCGAGTTCGTTGGGATGCCCTTCGGTCAACACAAAACAGGCACCACGATTCTGCATGCAGATACCCGTATCGCCCGCCACAACACCAGAACCGAACCCGTAATAGAGACTATTGATGAATGACACCGCATTCCCATCCTTGTCAACTGCGGTAACATAGACGGTATCGTGAGAAATCGGCAACTCACCGGCCACAAAATCACCTACGTGGTCAGGGCGGATCTGTGCACGACGTTGCGCACTATACGCGTCAGACAAGAGTGCATCCATGGGTGTATCTTTGAAGGCCGGATCCGCAATATAGCGAGCGGCATCTGCAAAGGCCAACCGCATCGCTTCGATTTGCACGTGAAGTGATTCGGCAGAATGTGCAGGCATTGATGCCAAATCGTATCCCTCGAGGATGCGTAGGGCAAGCAGGGCTGTTAATCCTTGACCATTGGGCGGGCATTCGAACACATCATACCCGCGGTATTTCGCCGTGGCGGGTGCCACCCATTCGCTGACGTGTGTTGCCATGTCATCGGCTGACAAATAGGCACCATCACGGGCAAGTGCAGCCACGATGCGTTGCGCCAACGGCCCGCGATAGAAACTTTCTGCCCCACCGCGCACAATTTCCTCGAAGGTGCGGGCCAGATCCGCCTGAACAACCACTTCACCAAGGCGCGGTGCCCGCCCTTTGGGCAAATAGATGCGTGCCGCATCAGCGTGCTGGCGGAGCTTGGCTTCGGCGGATGCCCAGCCACGACCAATGATTTCTGTGACAGCAAACCCGTTGCGGGCGTAGTGGATCGCAGGTGCTAAGATATGTGCAAAATCGAGTCTACCGTGGTCCTTTATGAGTGCATCCCACGCAGCTACCGCACCAGGTACCGTTATGGGCAACACTCCCGTCAGCGGAATCTTGCTCAAGCCTTGTGCCGTGAACACATCGCGTGTGAGCCGGCGTGGCGCCGGACCACTCCC
>JBEANH010000071.1:0-16210 GCA_041165505.1 Chloroflexota bacterium
GCTCATCGAAATATTCACGGATGGTACAGTGAAACCCGGTGATGCGTTGCGCCATGCGGCACAGGTGCTGGTGCAATACAATCAGATTGTGGCCGACTACAATCGTACAGACGTGATCGATGTGCCGGATGACAATACGCCGCAAATCAGCGATACTGTCATCCCGGCGCAAATCATGGAACGCTCTGTAGACCAGCTGGATTTGTCCACTCGTACGCACAATAGTCTCCGTCGTGCCGATATTACGACCATCGGCCAGATTTTGCAGATGGACGAAAAGCAACTCAAAGCCGTGCGCAATCTCGGTGAAAAGTCGCTCGACGAAATCCGCGATAAAGTGCGTGAGGGCATCGGGTGAATCCGAGTAACAAGCAACTGGTGCAGGGTGATGCATGCATCGCCCTGTGTGATGGATGAGGAACGAAGATGCGACATAGTCGTGTAGGGTACAAATTGGGTCGTGACAAGGAACAACGCGTTGCGTTGTACCGCGGTTTGATGATTTCGATGATCGAACATCGCCGTATCAAGACCACGATTACCAAAGCCAAGGCCATTCAGCCCGAAATCGAATCGCTGATGACGTTGGGTCGTGTGGATACCCCCCACAACCGCCGCTTGGCATTGTCACGCCTGGCCAGTAAAGAGGCCATGCGTAAGTTGTTTGCCTTTGCGCCTGAACAGTTCAAAGACCGCAGTAGCGGTTTTACCCGGATTACCAAACTGGGACCACGGGTCGGTGATGGCGCGGAAATGGCATTGATCGAGTTGTTGTAGTCTGCTGCCATGGTACGCAATCTTGCGTTCCAGGTTGCATATGATGGGACCGACTTTGTTGGCTCGCAATGGCAAACCAATGGTCGGTCAGTCCAGGGTGAATTGGAGTCAGCGTGGCACCGTTTGCACGATGAGTCAATCCGATTTACGTTGGCCGGGCGTACGGATGCAGGTGTCCATGCCACGGGTCAGGTTGCAAATGTCGTGACACAAAGTACACGCACATGTGAAACCATCCTCCGGGCCATGAATGTCATCTTGCCTGCAGATGTGGCACTGATGCGTGTATGGGACGCTCCCCGTGATTTCCATGCGCGCTTCTGGGCGACACGCCGTACGTATGAGTATGTGATTGACACCGGCCCTGTGCCCGCTCCGTTACTTCGACGGATGACACTCGCGGTGTCACGCACCTTGGATTGTGATGCGATGAATGCTGCGGCACAAGTACTTGTGGGAACACACGACTTTGCAGCATTTACGGTGGGCGCACCGCTGGGCTCTACGGTGCGTCGGTGTGATGAAGTGACGTGTGTACGCACACAACGCTTGGCACAACCGGTAATCGTGATTCGCATCACGGCAAATGGTTTTTTGCGCAACATGGTGCGCATCGTGGTGGGAACGCTGCTACAGGTGGGTACCGGGCGGCTTTCAACTGCGGGTCTACAGGCAATTCTGGCAAATCGGAACCGCCAGAGCGCCGGGCAACTTGCCCCGGCACACGGCTTGACGATGGTTGCGGTGGAGTATCCGGCCCATGTCCTGCCGCACCAATCTAGGAATGACGCTGATAGGTAAGGAATGCGGGTATGAAAACCTATTCTCAGAAGGCTTCAGAAGTGTCACGTCAGTGGTATGTGATTGACGGCAACGGTCAAACCGTGGGTCGTCTCGCAACCCAAGTGGCTACACTGTTGCGCGGCAAACATAAGCCGACGTTTAGCCCCAACATCGACGGCGGTGACTTTGTGGTCATCATCAATGCCGAGAAGATCCAGCTCATCGGTAAGAAGCAGGATCAGAAGATGTACTACCGCCACTCAAACTATCCGGGTGGTTTCAAGCAGGTGAGCTACCGCCGCATGATGGCGACGCACCCCGATCGCATCATTCGCCATGCAGTCAAGGGCATGTTGCCCAAGACGCGGTTGGGTCGCCAGCAGCTAGTCAAGTTGCGCGTGTATGCAGGTGCTTCACACCCACATACTGCACAACAACCACAAGTTTTTGTGCCAAAAGGCCGCTAAGGCAACGACGAGAGGGATATGATGGCAGAGAAGAACTACTATCAGGGCACAGGTCGGCGCAAGACGGCTGTAGCTCGTGTACGCCTCTTTCGAGGTAACGGTGAGATTGTGGTCAACGGTAAAAGCGTTGATGCATACTTTGGGGCACGCGCACTCTATGTCACCGAATTGGCTCGCCCATTTGTGGCAGTCGGTCAGACAGGTGCATTCAACGTCGCTGCCAAGGTCTTTGGTGGTGGTGTGGCTGGTCAAGCCAGTGCCGTACGCCACGGCATTGCCCGTGCGTTGCTCGACCTCGATAGCAGCTTGCGCCCAGCACTCAAAAGCGCCGGCTTGCTTACCCGCGACCCACGCATGAAAGAGCGCAAAAAGGTTGGTCTGAAGCGTGCGCGTAAGCGCCCACAATACACCAAGCGCTAATTGGTGCAGTCTCGATGTGCTGTACCACCCACACTGCATGAACGCAGTGTGGGTGGTACGTTTTTGTGTGTATAAGTAGAATGACGTGCGTGCGATGCACGAACGGGAATTACCGAATAGTTATCACCGAACGAAATGCATGGTATTGTTCGCGTGGGGCTGCAAGCATAGCCGGTGTGCCACCGTATGGGTCAAGCAGGGGTGCAACATCAATCACCTGTGCGTTGAGATCCCAGAGCTCGGCACCTGCGTTACGCAACAGCGCCATGGCAGGAACAATGTCCCATACCATGCTCCGCCCTACGAGGGCCGCAGTGGCAATCCCTGCCGCCACATAGCAGAGTGACAGAATGGTGGCTCCTGTGGTGCGTATGCGCCCTTTGTAGCTAATCTGGTAGCGGCGATGACAATTGGACGGTACCGCCATCCATGGGTCGAGAAGCGGCGAGAAGCGGGTTACGCGACGTGGAAGCGTGGATGCGTGTGCCGTTGCGATATGCACCGCCATCTGGCGTTGCCACGAAGATGTCTTCACTCATCGGCGCATAAACGATGCCTGCGACTGGCCGGCCATAGTGAACGAGCCCAACTCCAATACACCAGCCTGTCAAGGTACTGGCATAGGCCGATGTGCCGTCAATTGGGTCAATCACCCACACGTATTCGTGTTGGGCCAAATCACCGCTACCGATTCGTGTCCCCTCTTCGCCGAGAATGGCGTGTGTTGGGTGTGTGCTCCGTAGATACGCAACAAGACGCTGCTCGATGGCTGAGTCCATGTCGGTGACCAGCGAGCCGTCGTTTTTGCGTGTGTGCGGGGTGGTATGGCGTTGCGCCTTGGCATCATCGCCACATGCAATCACTACCTGGGTTAAGTCGTTGAGGGCCGACGTCATAGTCATGGAACCTCTCTCCGCACGAAAATCGCTCCATGGTATTATACGATAACAATGTGGATTTGCCACATGGTGTGGGAATGTGTCCTGCAACACATACAACGAACCTATGCATGCGGTGATTTTTGATTTAGATGATACACTCTATTCGCTCGATATGCATCGCCGTAACCACCTGGCGCGGGCCTGGCACCCCTGGTTGCAACGACTGCAGAGCCATGAACGTCAGGCCGTATTGGATGCCGCAGTAAATGAACGCATTTTCTTTCGTGATATGCCTGCATTTCTGACGCGCCATGGGGTCACATCAGCAACAGAAAACGACCAGTTGTGTGCGGTGAGCCGCGACAACTGGTTCCAGGATATGCGCCTCGATGAAGGGGTAGCACCCCTCTTGGATGCCTACAAACAGCGCTTCCGCCTAGGACTCATTACCAATGGCCCTAGTTGGACGCAACGTGCCAAAATCATCCAACTCGATCTCGCGCGCTGGTTTGATGTGATGATTGTTTCTGCGGAGTTTGGTGTTGAAAAACCGCACGTCACCATTTTTCAACACGCCTTGACACAACTCGGTGTGAGTGCCGCAGATGCCATCATGATCGGCGATAACCCGGAAGCCGATATCCGCGGCGCACACGCCACAGGGATGCGTGCGGTGTGGATTGCGCATCCCCGCCAAATCTATCCCGCTGATTTGGCACCACCGTGGCGCCAAGTCGCACATGTCTGTCAACTCGTGTTGTGAAAGGGATGCGATGAAGCCACTTCCCGCACTCGTGGCGTTGCTTGATGGTCTGTCGTTGAGTGATCGTGCCACCTTGGCCACAGTACACGACTGTAGCGAAGATGCGCTCATGCACCGGCTCAATCAGCGCACCCATTGGCAGGTAATCTGCCAGCAGTTGCCGACAACTACCTATGCCGTCCTTGAGCGGATTCGTCGCATGGGGGGGCGCTGTGCAGCAGGGTGGCTCGATGGAATTGCCGGCCCATTGCGTAGCAATATTGCCACGATTTCCCCACGCACACTCCTGAGCATTTATACCGACCATACGCCACTCGAAACCCTGTTTGTGATGGGAATGGTGTGGCCACAACAGACACCGAATGGCGACTTTTGGCTGATTCCCGGCGAAATCGAAGCCGCACTCCCCGCACCACGCGCACTGTTCATGACACCCACCACATCGCTTGTCCCTGCCGACGATGCCGTGCCACTCGACGAGCTGTTGTGCCAGATGGCATGCCTCGCATATGATGGTCGTGTCCCGCTCCAGCATCAGGGCAAAGTGTCGCAGGTGGTGGCACAACGCTTGCACGCGGTGACTGTACCGCCGACGGTGGTTGCGTGGCTGGTTGCCACGATGCTTGCAGCTGGGGCATGTGTGGCCGAACACAACCACGTGGTGCCAGCACAGACCTTGCTGACCTGGTTGGCACTCCCCGCCCATCTGCGCCACCAAGAAATTGCGCGAGCCTGGCTACAGGCAGCCTGGAGCGAGTGGGAGCTTGGCCCCAAGCGCCGTCCACCTGCACTCGATGTGCGGGCCGCCCGCCGTGCCGTATTCCACGAATTGCTACCACAGCTCACCGATACGTGGTGTGCCATGGACGATATTCGTCAGCAGGTCAAAGCCGGCTGGCCCGACATATTCCGCAATGAGCGCAACCGACTGATGCATGGCTGGCAAACACACTGGGATGAACATGATGGTCAACTGTTGACCCATCTCATCACGGGGCCGTTGTGTTGGCTAGGTATGGTGGAATGTGCCCAGCATGGCATGTTGGTACGGCGTACGGCACTTGGGCAGTGGTGCGCCGGGATAGCGGCTGCACCGAGTACGCCTGCAGTGGAACCAGCGACGCTCGAGGATGATTTCAGTATTGTGCTCACCGATCCACGCAATCTGCTCGCCCGTTTTCAGCTACATCGTATCGCACGTTGGCACGATGACGTGACTGCGCAACTCTCGCCGCAGCGTGTGCAACAGGTCATTGCCAAAGGGATGACCAGCGACGAGTTGTGTGCCATCGTGCAACAGGTGGTCAGCCCGCCACCGTCCGACGAGATGCTGGCCACGATTCGGCGCTGGGGTGCAAGTGTCGCCCAGGTGCAGCTGACCCCCATGGTGCTCATCCACGCCACCGATGCGCGTATCGTCCACGATATCGCACACGATCGCCGCATTCATTTACCCACGCACACGTGGATTGGAGACAATCATATCGGCGTTGATCCTGCGGATGCGCCCGCGTTGGCACGCCGTCTGCGTAGCGCTGGCTATGTGGTCGAAACAGGGCGTCTCCGCCCGGCAACGTTTAGTGATGATGAACTCGCCTTGATCGAAAGTGCCTTGCAACAACTCGATAGCCAGAGTGCTGTAGCGCAGCAGCTCCGAGTGCGTGTGGCACAACTTCGCGTAGCACGAGGCACGACGCACCATGGGTGAACGCCTCTATCGCACCAGTGGAGTCATAATCAAACGCAATGATGTCGGCGAAGCTGACCGTGTGTTGACGATTATTACTCCTGCCGGAAAAATTGTTGCCAGTGCCCGCGGAGTACGCAAAACGGCGAGTCGGCTGGCTGGGCACCTCGAACTCCTCAGCAACTGCCAGTTACAACTCGCCAGTGGCCGCAATCGCGACGTGATTACCCAGAGTGTGGCCATAGACCGGTATGACGCACTCCAGCACTCCCTCGTGACCATGGCTGCCGGCTACTACGTGGCCGAAATGACAGATGTGATGGTCGGCGACGAAGATGCGGCAGCTCCCGTGTATCGGGCCTTGTGTGACACATTGCAGATGCTGTGTAGCCCCTGTGAATACGACATGGTCGTGCATTGGTACACACTCCATTTGTGTGATGCAGTCGGCTATCGCCCGCAACTCACCGCATGTGCCGTGTGTGGTGTGCTCCTCGCCACAGATGCCAAACACTGGAGTATGACCCAAGGGGGCATGATATGCCCAGAGTGTGCGCGCCGTGATGCGTATACCCTCGAAATTTCGTTGGCCCTCTTTAAACTGTTGCGCTATGTGCAACGCGAACCACTGAGTGTGGTTGCACATACCGTCCAACCCGCACACGTGCATGGAGACATGTTCCAGCTCTTACGGCGCTGGATGCACTTTCTCAGTGAACGTACGCTCCGTGCGGCCACCTTTTATGATGATGTGCGCAACAAAACGCCTGATTCCTGAGCGCATATGGGTGTGACGCTGTGCATGCCGAGTGAACTGCGCTATAATTCGAGCATACCACGACGATATCGACACAAAAGGAGATACCGATGGGTTACGTTGAATCCATGTTGCTTAAGGATGAAACCATCATCTATACTGGCCGCAAACACTATGCATTGTTGCTCGGCCAAATCGTCACCGAAATCATCTTGTTGGGCTTGACCGGCGTGGCCGTATGGCTCGTCAGCCAAGTGTTGCTCCGTTACCAAGTCACCGACGGTGCCCTGCCCTATGTGTTGTATGGTGTACTCGCAGTTGCTGGTACAGTCCTGCTGGGGAGTGCGGTGCTGGATTACTTGCGTTGGTACAACGATTGTGTGGTGCTCACCAATCGGCGCATCATGAAGTTTGAAGGGTTGTTTAACCGGCACATGATTGAATCGTCGCTGAACAAAATCAACGACGTGGCACTCAATCAAACGTTTTTTGGCCGGATGATTGGCTACGGCGATATCACCATCCTGACGGCTGCAGATACGGGTCTCCAAGAAATGCGCAATATTGCTGACCCCATCGCCTTTAAGCGCGCATTGGCAGAGGCACGTGCCTATGATGACAACATTGTGTCGAATGCGGCAGTGGCTGCCATGGAAGATGCCGTAGAAGATGCCATGGAACACGCCGTCAACGATCATCGCGAGGCCGCAGAGCAGATTGTCATGGGGGACGCACACCGCGGGGATATCGAGGATCGTGCACCGACGCCCACCGCCAATCAGCGCCCCACGGATGAGTTCCTGGCTACAATGCTGACGCAACCTGGCGACGATGCTCCTGCCCCTCGTGCAGATGTGCACCCCAAGTACGACGCATCAACTGAGCCCGATGACCACAGTGACGTAACTGAAGCGCGCGCATCTCGCTCAACGTCGTTGTTGTCACAGCTCGATGCCTTGCACGCTGCGGGTATTTTGAGCGATGAAGAATATGCGGCCAAGCGCCAACGCATTACCGATGAAGAGGCATAAATCACATGGCACACAAACTCGAAGCGATAGACGCAGCCGTAGCAGCGATCCGCACACGTACGGCGCTGGTGCCACGGGTTGGCATTATTTTGGGGTCAGGACTCGGTGCATTAGCCGATCAGCTCGAACAGGCGACCGTCATTCACTATACCGATATTCCCGGTTTTCCCCGCTCAACGGTCGTCGGCCACCGTGGTGAGTTGGCTATTGGGCTCATGTCCGGTACACCTGTAGTGGTCATGCGTGGTCGCTTTCACTTCTACGAAGGCTACGACATGCACCAAGTCACCTTCCCGGTACGGGTGATGCAGGCACTCGGGTGTGCGGTGCTCATCGCCACCAATGCGGCTGGTGGGCTTCGCCGGGAATGGCCGGTGGGGCAGCTGGTAGCGTTGACCGATCATATTTTTATGCCGGGGATGGCAGGGCATCACCCATTGCGTGGTCCCAACGATGATCGGCTGGGAGTACGCTTCCCGGCCATGCTTGACGCATACGACCCACAGCTACGCACGCTTGCACATGCAGTAGCGGATGCACAGGGGACGTCGTTGCACGACGGTGTCTATATCATGCTCGCAGGACCAACCTTTGAGACCGGTGCCGAGTTGCGCATGTGTCAAATCGTTGGCGCCGATGTGGTTGGCATGTCTACCGCTCCCGAAGTGATTGTGGCGCGGCATGGGGGTATGCGCGTGCTGGCAATATCGTTGGTCACCAATCAAGCGTTGCCCGATGGCAGTCCGGCCAACCACGAAGAAGTCATCGAGGCGGGCAATGCTGCCCGCCCCCGATTCGGTGCGCTCTTGCAAGGGATTGTGGCACAGCTCTGATTAGGGTGTCAGCGTCAGTGTCTCGTGACAGACTTCTTCGACGCGCCGGCGTTGCCACGGCATGGGATGGTATTCGACGTTGAGCCACGCCTTGACAAAGTCGGTATAGTGAGCACTGAGGAAATGCCCGGACTGCCCGACGGGATGAATGCTCTTGCATAAATCCCAGTCAGATGTGTCACAGATAATTCGTAGTGATGGACACGTGTACACGGTTGTGCGGTTGTTCAGCGTGTTGATATCCCCCATATTGACCGTGTCACGATTTCCACCTAGCTCATGTGGCCCGCGGTTGAACAGCTTCCCGATGATGGGCAACGCGCCCAATGGGTGCGACAAGGTAATCGTGTGCCATGCCCCATAGCGCCACTGATTGGGGTTGTTGCCTAGGCGTTTCTTGAGTGTGCTTATGGTCTGTTGCCACGCAGTGGGGAGAATGTCGTCCCATGCGCGGGTATCCCCAAACCAGTCGTTATCGTTGAGCAGTGCCGCCCTGAGCATATCTGGGGTGGCACGATTCATGTATTCGCGTCCGGGGCGTGAGATGAGCCCACCGAGTCCCATGACGCGCTGCATCAGGTCGAGATGGTTGGCGAACACGACCCGTTGGAGCTCGTCCACGAACTGCAATGCCACCGTGGCCGCAATGCTGTGGGTGGCCACCATGCCGTCCCACGCCGAGAGCAACGCCCGTGCCTGATTGGCCAGTGCGTCCCCATCAGGCAAACGGCCTGCCAGTGCAATGATGTCGTGACTCCCCATGTGGAAGTGGTCGGCATGAATCTGTGCAAACGAGGCCGCATCGTGCCGTTCATGTTGGGTGATGCGTTGAATAATCCGGGCAGCCCGCCACCCTGACGACCATTCCCCACGAATAGCCGGGGTGCGTTCGTTGGGCACAATCCGGTTGTTGGCCGTGGCAATGTATCCGCTAGCCGGGTCATAACTTGCTGGGAGTTGTTCGAATGGTACAAATCCATGCCATTCGTATTCACCACTCCAGCCAGGCACGGGGACCCGACCATCGCTGTTACTTCGGAGTGGAATCGCACCAGCCAACTGATAGCCAATATGTCCAGCCACATCGGCGTAGACGAAGTTTTGTGGTGGCACATCCCATTTCCGCAGTGCCGCACGGAAACTTTCCCAGTCGGTGGCACGATTCAGATCGAGAATCGCATCAAATAGCGTGCTGGTGCCGAGAGCCGTCCACTGCATGGCGAGTGGTTGTGCTTCGCGGTTACCTGCCGCATCTACCAGCGGGGTGATAACGGGACCGTGGCGTGTAATGCGTACCGGCTCGATCACCGGTGCCCCCCCCTTAACGGTAATCGTCTCGTAGATGAGCTCGGCCTGGTGCCATTCCCCTTGGTATTCGTAGCGTCGTCCACTGGCATCGTTGGGGTCGAAACGTTCGATGTAGAGATCTTGCACGTCAGTCATGCCGTTGGTTACACCCCATGCGATGCGTTCGTTGTGCCCAATTACCACACCTGGGACTCCGGCAAAACTGGCTCCTGCCACATGGTAATCGGGTGCATCGAGATGAATCTCATACCAGACCGAGGGAATCGTAATGCCGAGATGGGGATCGTTGGCGAGTAGTGGTAACCCGGATGTGCTCCGTGACCCTGCCACCACCCAATTATTACTCCCGTTGTTTTCGTTGTCGTTGAGCCATGGACGTGCGTTTTCGGCCATATCTACGGCACGTTGCCCGATGGTGTCCGTGTACTGGAGTCCGGGAGGCACGATAATCGGCATATCGTCGCGTTGGCGCGGCTCATAGGCGCTTGCACGTGTGGCACCGATTTTGGCGATGAGCTGAGCCCGCAGAATCTCTTGTTGCCAGTTGCCTGACAACGACAACGCCATGACTTTGCCCCAGACCAGTACATCGGCGATGCTCCAGGGAGTAGGGGTGTGGCGCAACAACAGGAACTCGGGGGGGAGTTTGCGTTGGTGTTGTGCGATATAGGCGTTGACCCCTTCGACATAGGCGGTGAGGGCATCTTTGGTTTGACCACTCACCTGCTGTGCATCACGAATCGCCGCACGCCCGAGTCCAAGGATGCGCATGAATCGGTCGGTATCAATGGCACGGGCACCGATTAACTCGGCTAACCGCCCAAAACCCAACCGGCGCTGTGTTTCCATCTGCCACAACCGATCCTGGGCATGCACGAACCCTTGTGCCAGAAAGAGGTCATGGGTGTTTTGTGCGTAAATATGAGGTACCCCCCAAGTATCACGGAGCACTTCTACGGGGTGTTGGAGCTGTGCGAGTTGTAGCCGGCCACGTGTTTGGGGGAGTGATTGACGTAATGTGGCAAATGCAACGACACCCAGGGCTCCGAGAATCGCTGCACCAATGCCAATGTTGCGTTTGGTCGTCATGTCACCGTCCTTTTCTAATCAGAAAGCGGGGTGTTTGCGTCATTCATAGCACGAATACGGGCAACTAGGTCACAAATCATCAAGGCGGTGGCTCCCCACACTCGATGATGATGCACCATGAAATAGGGCACAATCACCGATTCACCGCGAATTTCGCGCTCTTCGTAGGCGAGGGCGTCAGCCCGGAGCAGGTCGGTGAGTGGTGCCAAAAAAACTTCAGCAACTTCACTCGGATTCGGTGTTAGTGGCGGGAGTGACGGTGTCCATGCAACTACCGGAGTCACACTATGATTGCTACGTGGCACATAGATGCTGTGTAGCTGTCCGATGACTTCTAGGGCGTCCGCATGGATGCCGAGCTCTTCGTGTGCTTCACGGAGTGCACCAGCATGCGCCGTTTCATCGGCTTCGAGGCGCCCTCCCGGGAACGAAATTTCCCCACTGTGTTCACGCAAATGACCACCGCGCCGTGTGAGCACGAGTGCCGCACCATCGTCCTGCATCGTCATAATAACGAGAACCGCTGCTGCCCGTGGAGTACTCCCCTCGGGTGGAGTATTGATACGCGCCACACGCCCATCACGGTAGCGTACCATGGGGAGATCGTGTGCTACGACGCCATAGGTGTGCTGCGCAACGTTGGTGGCAATAGCGTACCACTGTGTATTCATACGGAGTCATACTTTCGTCAGGATGTACGGGCACCCTAGGGCACTATACACGGCAAGGTGGCAATTACGATATCGCTGTCACGCACGACCAGGGTAATGGTGTGGGTGCCGGCTGCTTCGCGCCCCATATTAAGGGGTACCGCAAACCGTCCCTCTGTATCACTCACACTACCACCAACCACCCGATCCGCAAATTTCAAGAGGAGTTGAGTCGAGGGCGTGGTAACGCCAGTCAACAGATAGGTCTGGAATGGCTGGCACTGTAAGATTTCGGGGGTTGCAACTGTGGCGGGGTCGGCAAGCTGTGCTTGCATGTCGGGAGCCGACTCTGGTGCCAATTCTTCGATTTTGGGCTCGACTTCCCCTTGTTCATCGGTGCTCGGCGCACTCTCTGGTGTGGGTGTGTTTTCGAATGTGGGGGTATCTGTGGGTAGCACCTCTTCGGTGGCACTCGGTTCTGGGGTTTCCGTGCTATCTGTTACCACAGTAACACTGGGATACGGGTAATCCGATTCATCGGCGCTGGCCACGTTGCGTCGTGGGGCTGGCGTGCTCAACAGTGTGAGTACACTCCAGATACACGCAATCGCCACCAATATCGGTACCAGTGATTGTTTGCCCATCATGCCCCTCGTACCCGCCAATCAGGCGTATTCTACCACTCTTTGTGACGAATTCCATGCACTAGACGTTACAGTACACATAATTGTTCTGATATGATGCTGATTATTCTTTGAGAAGTGCATCAATGATGGGACCGAATTGGGCAAATGGCTGCGCCCCAATAATCCGCTGACCGTTGATTTCAAAGACGGGGCGTGCGAGGATGCCATCCTCTTTGGCCAAGGTGTACTGTGAAATCAGCGCAAGGCGGTAGGTTTCTTGTTGCATACAGCTGGCAAATGAGTTGGTGTCTAGACCGATATCCTGTGCCACCTGCTGGAGCGCCTGTGTTATGTCGGCGGCCGTGTACAGCGCCCCTTGATTGGCGTAGAGTGCACTGCGCATCGTAAAATACTGCTGTTGTTCACCCGCACATGCCGCAGCGTGCGCCGCAAGCAGTGAATCTTCACCCGTTTGCAACAATGGGCGCACGATGATGCGCATCTGGCCAGTACGCACATATTGTTCAATCAGCTGTGGTTCAACTTCCAACACGTGGAAGGCACAGCTCCCTCAGAAGAAGTCAGAATAATCAACAAACGTGACTGCAGCTTGGGCATCGCCAAGCATGGCATAGCCTTCATCCGTGGTTCCTGCGCCTTCGTCGAGGTTGGCGAGTGCAGGAGCCATGCTCGGTGTCGGTTGTGTGGCTGGTGTGGCTGGTGCTGGGAGTGGCGTATCTGTGGCTTGGATGACGGCCATCGTGGCACTTGGGAGGCGCGTTGGCTCCACCACTGCACTAGTGCTATCACTCGTTTGGGTACATGCCACGAGTGATATGATAACGAGAACGAGTAAGACGGGATGTATGCGCATAGGTGTGTCCATGATTGTTGCGGTATCTCCTTGTTTATTAGTATACTACAGACGATGGTTGCATACCGATAGCTAGGTTTGCGCATCAACGGTGAGGAATGACGGAGTTGTGTTATGACGCAAAAAATCTCACTAGTCTGTACTGTGCGTGATGAATCAGACAACATTACGCAACTCCTCGAGTCCATGCTCGGGCAGAGCATGCCTGCCGATGAAATCGTCGTGAATGATTGCAACAGCAGTGATGATACCCCGCACATCGTGCAGAGCTACATTGATGTTGGCTATCCGATCCGCTTGGTCAAGGGTGGCTACAATATTCCATCTGGGCGCAACAATGCCATCTTTCATGCGACAGGCGACATCGTGGCTTGTACCGATGCCGGGTTGATTTTGGATCGCCATTGGCTCAAACGGATTACTGCGCCACTGCGTGAATCTCATGCTGACATCGTGGGTGGGTTTTTCCGGCCACTGCCACGGAGCATTTTTGAGCTGGCACTCGGGCATACCAACTATCGTGATGCAAGCGAAATTGATGCCAACACCTTTTTGCCATTCGGCAAATCTGTAGCGTTCCGCAAATCTGCATGGGAAGCAGTCTCCGGTTACCCCGAATGGGCGACACACTGCGAAGATGTGCTATACGATGTAGCCCTCAAACGGGCGGGCATGCGTTTTGCGTTTGTGGCGGATGCCACCGTGCATTTTCAGCCACGGAGTACCCTCACGCAATTTGTGCGTCAGTATTTCTTGTATGCGCGTGGTGATGCGGTTGCTGGCCTATGGCCACGGCGTCATGCCGTGCGCTATGCCGTCTATCTTTGGGGCATGATGTGTCTGTTGCTTGGTGGCTGGTGGGTTGCGCCCATCGTGCTCGGCATGGTGGCCTATTGCGTGCGTCCCTGGCAACGGTTGTGGCGGCGCTTCCACGAGGGAGTCAACGGCTGGCAGATCGTGCTTGCCATGATTCTTGTGCCGTTTTTGCGTGTGGTGGGGGATGGTGCCAAAATGGTCGGATATGTGGCCGGTTGGATACGTCTCGCACAACATCCTCACATCCGGCGTGACCGTGATGCGTGGTTGGCCGAGTATCTTCCCAATCAATAGTCAAGCATCGTACTCACAGGAATTGCGCGGGCGGGAGGCACAGGTACTCCCGCTCGTTGTTTATGCGTCGAGTAGCCCAGGAATAGGGGTAATCACAATCCGTTTGTGTGCAACATCAATGAGTTGTACGAATGCTTTGACCATTGGCACGAGGGCATCATCCATGCCAGGGCGAGCAATCACCATCACGTCACTTGCTCCAGTGTTGATGACCTCTTGGACGGTGCCAATCTGTACTCCCGCCACGTCATAGACAGCGATGCCGGGCAGGTCATGGATGAAGTATTCATCCTCACCCAAGGGGGCGGCATCTTTTTGTAGGATGTAGAGATCGGTATTGCGCAGGGCATCGGCATGGTCACGCGTGGCGACGCCACCCAGGGTCGCAGTATACAGGGTGCCCTTGTAGTGGGTCAACGAGCGTAACCGAAACGATCGTTTGCCATCATGGCTGTAGAGCATCGGCTGGGTACGTGCCAAAAACTCGGGCTCACTCGATGCCATGCTCATGCGGAGCATGCCGCGTAATCCGACAACATTCACGACGGTGCCGATGAGCAATAACTCATCGGCACGTGGGGTATACGAGTCACTCATGTGGTTATTCGATGTCTATGTGGACGCGTTTGCCGTGCCGTGCTGCTGCTACCGCCATCAAATCGCGGATTGCTTTGGCGACACGCCCATTGCGTCCAATAATCTTACCGGCCTCTTGTGAGCTGACACTCAAGCGATACGTCACCGCATACGGCGTAACACGCTCGCGGATTTGTACCGCTTCGGGTTGGTCAACCAGATTGCGCACCATGTAATCGAGTAACGCACGCATAGAGGTACTTTCTAGCTGGCGACTGGCGTGGGCTTGCCGTTGGCATCGAGCACGTCTACCCGCTTGAGCAAGCGAGCCACGGTCTCTGACGGTTGGGCACCAACGCTCAGCCAATGGCGCACACGGTCGGCCTTGACTTCGAGCTCTTGTGGGTTGCGCACGGGATTGTAAAACCCGACAATTTCGATGAACTTGCCATCGCGGGGTGAGCGTGAATCACAGACCACCAAGCGGTAGCTGGGTTGCTTTTTTTTGCCGGCGCGGCGCAAACGAATCGTGACCATAGTACGAACTGCCTCCTCATAAACAACGAATCAATACAATCTAATCTAATACCTAACGGAGCCGGCGCATTATTTCGCGAGGGTCCGGCATACGGCCGTTTTTGCCCTTACCGCCAAACTGCTTCATGACGCGTTGCATCTGCTGGAAGTTTTTGAGCAAGGCTGACACGTGTTGCTCCGACGTGCCACTCCCACTTGCGATGCGCGTTCTCCGACTGCCTTTGATGATGTCCGGATTGCGCCGTTCCTTGGGGGTCATTGATAAAATGATGGCCTCCACACGGCGTAATTCCTTCTCGCTGACGAGGTCGCTGGCCTTGGCCATCTGCCCCATCCCTGGCAACATGCCGAGAATCTGATTAATGGGTCCGAGTTGACGCATCTGTTTCATCGACGCCAAAAAGTCTTCCAAGTCAAATGCTCCCTTGGCTAACTTTTTTTGCATGCGCGCAGCTTCGGCTTGATCAATACTCTGCTCGGCACGCTCGATGAGTGAGAGGACGTCACCCATCCCCAAAATGCGTGATGCTAACCGATCGGGGTGAAAGACCTCGAGCGTTCCCGCTTCGATTTTTTCGCCACTCCCCAAGAACTTAATCGGAACCCCAGTGACCGCTCGTACCGACAAGGCTGCCCCACCACGGGCATCACCATCCACCTTGGTAAAAATGATGCCAGAAAGAGCAACACGCTTGTTGAATTCGTCGGCAACCCGGACTGCTTCTTGACCAATCATCGAGTCTACGACCAACAAACGCTCGTGCGGCTGTGCGATTGCAACAATATCGCTCAATTCCGTCATCAGCGTATTCCGTCATCAGCGTCTCATCGATTTGTAGTCGACCAGCGGTGTCAATTAGCACGTAGTTGCAGTGTTCTTGGCGGGCGTGTGCTAGCGCACGGGTCACGATATCGGTCGGCTTGGCAGCAGTCCCCTCGCTATACACGGGGATACTAATCTGCTTGCCCAACGACTCGAGCTGTGTGACAGCGGCCGGACGATAGACGTCGGCTGCTACCAACAACGGGCGCTTGCCTTTT
>JBEANH010000072.1:0-13064 GCA_041165505.1 Chloroflexota bacterium
AAATCGCGACGGGGTGCATCACCATCACGGCGTGGTGGGCGGTCACCGAAGTCACGGCGTGGTGGGCGGTCACCGAAGTCACGACGGGGTGCATCACCATCACGGCGGGGCGGGCGGTCACCGAAGTCACGACGGGGTGCATCACCGCCACGGCGGAAGCCACCACGTGGGGCGTCACTGCGTGGACCATGTTGATGGCGATCTTCATGTGGGATGAAGTCACGGCGATGTGCGGGCGCATCATCGTCATCTTCACCAGTCATGATCCGGCGGGCTCGATCGGCTTCCCCTTGGAGTTTTTGAAGCTGATCTGCACTACTCGGTGCCGTTGTTTCTTCGGTATGAATGGTGGCACGGCGGGCAGTAGCTGCTTGGCGTTGTGCAATTGCGCGTGCCATGGCAGCTGCTTGTTCGGCGTGCTGTTGTAATTTGGTTGATTCTTCGTCGCTGAGTTGGCGCCACGCACCTGCAGGCAAATCACCAAGCTCGATAGGACCTTCGCGCACGCGGATGAGGCGCAACACGTCGTACCCGAGGGCTTTGGCAACACGGCGAATCTGACGCTTGCGCCCTTCGTGGAGCACAATGCGTAGCCAGGCACCAGCATCGCCCTGTTCCATGACCGTGACCCAGGCAGGTGCCGTGGTAATGGTGGTAGCACCGGCGTGCTCCATTTCACCATCGTAGTTATCGTTGTCACTGCCTTCGTCCTCGAGGGCAGGCAACGTGATACCTTTGCGCCAATCGCGCAAATCATCGGCACTCGGTGTGGCATTCAGTAACGCGTGGTACTCTTTTTCCACTTGATGGCTAGGATGCGTCAAAGCCTGTGTCACCGATCCATCGTCGGTGAGAAGCATTAGCCCTTCGCTGGCGAAGTCGAGACGACCCACCAGATGGAGCCGCTGCGGAACGTCCACCATGCTGGTGACGGTGGGGCGTCCTTGAGGGTCTTCGGTGGTTGATACAACACCAACCGGCTTGTGGAAGACGATATACGTGCGTGGTTGACGTGCCCCGAGTGGGCGACCATCAACCAGGATTTCGTCGACATCAGGGTCGACACGGGTGCCGGCTACTTGGACAACTTCGCCGTTCACGACGATGCGCCCTTCGGCAATCAACACTTCACAATCACGGCGCGAGGCAATGCCTGCGCTGGCCAAGACTTTTTGCAGTCGTTCTGGGGCCACGGGTGGGACTCCTTTTGTCTGTGTGTCACAGATACTATCAAGACGAGCGGCGCCTCACGGCGGGCTCGCTCCAAATAACGCGCGCCTCACGGCGGGCATTCCAGACGGGCATCAATGAGGGTGATGCCAAACGTGCATGAATATGCCCGAGCATTATACCACATCGCACCGTTGCTGTCAGGCTGGCGTATGATGAACATGAGATGACACATTGCACGGATACGAGGAAATTATGCCCGTAGAACGTACTCCCCTCCTCCCCATCAGCGAACTCCCCGCAGGCACCATGACCTGTGTCTGGGTGGATGGACTTCCTGTGGGTGTCGCACATGCTGCCGGCATCATCTACGCCTTCGATGACACCTGTCGCCACGAGGGTGGCTCGTTGTCGTCGGGTGTGCTCCGTGATGGCACGGTAACTTGCCCATGGCACGGTTGGACGTATCAGCTCTCTAACGGCAAGGCGCGCATTCCTCCAGTCGGGATTCGTATCCGCGTATTTGCAGTAACCATCACAGATGGTATGATTTATGCAGATATTGAATGGTAACGCAGTGGCGATGCACGGCGTGCTTGACGAAATCCCCAGGCATCGGTGACAATGGATAGAATGCAGTATAGTCATACTACGAGGAGGTTGTTGTGACAAACGAAGTAAATGTGGCGTTACGTGGGAGTGACGTGTTGCCCGTGCCTGGTCCCCGTGGACAAGCACTTGTTGCCCGTGATGCCGATATTCTGGCCGCATGTATGGGGCGTGTCTATCCCTTTGCCATGGATAGAGGTATAGGCTGTGAAGTCTGGGACGTTGACGGTCATCGCTATTTAGATATGGCTGCTGGCATCGCCGTGGTCTCCACCGGTCATTCTCACCCACAAGTCATCGGCGCCATGCAGAGCCAATTGCAGCGCTTTGTGCACATGGCAGGCACTGATTTCGTCAACGAACAGATGGTCAGCGTCGCCGAAAAGTTGGCTGCAACCATGCCGGCAAGTGACCAATGGCAGGTCTTTTTGACCAACTCAGGTACCGAGGCCGTGGAAGCCGCCATCAAGCTCGCACGGCATGCCACCGGTCGCCAAGGCATCATCTCGTTTCTGGGGGCCTTTCACGGGCGCTCATACGGCTCGATGTCACTGACTGCGTCCAAATCCACCCAGCGCCGTGGCCACATGCCGTTGGTGCCCAGTGTCTTCCACGCCTTTTATGCCAACCCCTACCGCACACCCTTTGGTATCCCTGCAGAACAGGTGACGCAGGCTACCCTCGATTACATCGAAAAGACGCTGTTTGGCACCATCGCCCCACCCAGCGATATTGCGGCCATCATCCTCGAGCCCATCCAAGGCGAGGGTGGCTATATCGTGCCGTCCCCCGGATTCCTCTGTGGGGTGCGCCAAATCTGCAATCGCCACGGCATCCTCCTCATCTACGACGAGGTGCAGAGTGGAATTGGCCGTACGGGTAAAATGTGGGCCCACCAACACGAATCATCGGCTGCCGGTGATGGCGCTTGTGCCCATTGCAAAATGTCCAAGGCAAACGGTTGTACCCCCGACATCCTGGTCACGGCCAAGGGACTCGGTGCGGGTATGCCCATTGGGGGCATCGTCGCGCGACGCGAGCTGATGGATCGCTGGAGTGCTGGTGCACACGGGAGCACCTATGCCGGCAACGCCATCGCCTGTGCTGCCGCCAATCAGGTGCTCGATTTGATTAATGGTGGGCTGGCGGATAATGCGGCCGTGGTCGGCGCCCATCTCAAGCGTGGCTTAGTCGAGTTGCAGTCACGTTACACCTGCATCGGCGACGTCCGTGGACGTGGCTTGATGCTCGGGGTTGATTTCGTGCTCGACCGTGCCACCAAAGAGCCTGCCAAGGCCCTCGCAGAGCAGATCATGGAAGAATCCTTCCGACGTGGCATGCTCATCTTGACCTGTGGTTATTCGACCATTCGCTTCTGTCCACCCTTGGTGCTGAGCATCGCCGAAGCCGACGAAGCACTCGAGCGCTTCGAGTCAACGATTAAAGCCGTCTGGAAGTAACCGTCATGTACACGGAGCGGGGGTGGCAGCATGCCACCCCCGCTTTGCTATGCCATCGTCTGCCACTGCGTAGGGGTGACTTGGTGCTGCAGTGGTTCACCCCGTACAAAGCGCCCAATCTCCGCCACCGTAATGTCGCGCTGGCGCAGACGTGCTTCACGGGTCACCGCAGCCATGTGTGGCAGGAGTATACAGTTGTCAAGTGCCCAAAACGGTGAATCTGCGGGCAATGGCTCAGTGGGCTCGGTCACGTCAAGCAACGCATTGATGCGCCCACGCTGGAGCTCGGCGAGCAGAGCGTCTGCATCAATCAGCCGCCCTCGTGCCGTGTTGATAAACCATGCCCCATCGCGCATCAAGCCAAATTCACGGGTCCCAATCATGCCAATCGTGCTGGGGGTGACCGGCGCATGCAGTGATACCACATCACTCCGTGCTAGCAACGTGTCGAGTGATACGAGTGTGGCATGGTACTGCTGCGCCAGTGCGTGGTCGGCGTACGGGTCTGCCAGCAACAGCTGCACACCATGATGGCGCAACAATTCCATCACGCGCCGCCCAATCGCACTGGCGCCGATGATGCCTACCGTGCTCCCACGCAACTCGTGTTGGGTGTGGATGGGCAACACCGGTTGGTGGGTGCGGTAGCGCTGTGCTGCCGCAAAGACGTTGCGCATCGCCATAATCATGCATCCCACAGTGAATTCCGCGACCGACTCGGCCAGTGCCACGTTGGCGTGACTGACAAGTAAGCCGGCGTTCAATGTGGCTTCGGGGATGAGGTGTTTGATGCTCCCCGCACTATGCACCACCAGTTGGAGGGGATGCGATGCCGCCCAATTGTGTAATGGTGCCAGTGTGGGTGTGCCCCAGCCAGTGACCACGATGGTCGCTGTCTGCAGGGCTTCCTCAAGGTGCATGTGTGTTGCATCCCAGAGCGTGACACGCCCCAGTGTGGCCAGCTCGGCGAGACAACCCGCAAACTCTAGCTCGGCACGCACTGGCGCCGGCATGGCAATCACGATATGTGGTGTTTCCATTAATAGTACCTTGTGGTGTTGCTATGCACGATTACCGGTCGAGCGATCCCCAGACCTCGATTTTTCTGCGTACCCGGGCAATCACTTCGTCGGTGAATTCACTGGTGGTGGAGTGTCCCTGCAGGTCTGCCGTACAGATGCCGTCGTACACCGCTTCAAAGACTGACTCTTGGATGGCGCGAGCCGCAAGAATGCCGTCGGCACCGCAGTAGCTGAGCAATGACGCCCCTGCCAAAATCATCGCCATCGGGTTGGCAATGTTCTTTTTGAAGAGGCTCGGGGCAGTGCCGTGAGGTGCTTCAGCCATGACCACACGCGGTTTCCACTCGTTGTCAAAGCCAATCAGCAACGACTCGCTCCCCGCAATCGAGCCAAACATCTGGAGCACCATGTCACTCAAACAGTCACCGTCGCGGTTGAGCGCCGGGATGACCATGGCATCGCCGTGCCCGGCGAGGAGTAGGGCGTAAGTGGCATCAATCAGTTGTGGCTCGTATTTGACGGCGGGGTGGCGCTTGGCTGCTGCATCCATTTCTTCTTTGAGCATGCCTTCGTACACGGGGCTGACGGTGTATTTGGGTCCACCAAAGACCTTGGCACCAATTTTTTCGGCATATTTAAAGGCATACTCGGCCACACTACGGCAATTGCCCCGTGTAATCATTTCCGTGCGGTAGGCCACTTCGTCATCGCCCGTCCCCTCGCGCCATTCTTTGGCACCATAGGCGTCGCCTACGGCCATGCGGATAACCGCAATCGGTGCATAGGCACCAGCCACCGTGCGCACCCCGGGAATGCGCCGACCGGTACGCACAATTACCGTGCCATCCACCTTTTCGCGCAGAATGGCGTTGGGACTCCCCACATCCCCTTTGACCTCGGGCGTAATCGTGGCCGCTTTGAGACCCAGTCCGGCTTTGAGCATGGCGTCGGCTGCAGCACCCACGATGGCATTCTTGGTCACACGTCGGTTTTCGAGACTCAAATCATAGCGCTCAAAGGTGACTGCGACACCCGTCACGGCAGGATCAATGACGCGTAGACCTTCTTCGAGCAGTTCTTGCCCCGTTTGGTCACCCTCTAAAACGACGATTGTACGGCTCATATATCCTCCTTGTGGATGTCGTGTTGCCCACGCATACCATATGCGGTCACAGTCCCCGCATCACATTAATTTACCCGTAGGTGGGACGTTGCGGCCAGCCTGGCGGCGAATCCTCGAAGTCTTGTTGGCGCCCGTACGGCGTAATATCGAGGAATGCATCGAAGCTGGTCAGACCCTCAACGCCGCGCTGTTGAGTCGTGTAGGTGTGATAGACGTGCCCGTCTAACTGGAAAAAGACACTCATGCCTTGGCCTTCACCACCATCCGCACTCGACATGCCAAAGTCGAAGTTGAAGGTGCTCCGGTACGACGAATAAAATGGGAAACGGATGCCCGCCTTGGCCTTGTGTGCCAGAATCTTGGCGATGGGTGCCCGTGCCACAATCGCGAACGTGGTGTCGCGGTGTGCTAGTGTGCTCAAGTCACAGAGCTCATTCATATAGCCCGTACAGACCGGGCACCCCGCCTCCCACTCCGGCCCATACATGAAGTGGTAGATGATGAGTTGGCGTTGCCCCGCAAACAGGTCAACGAAACGCAACTCACCCGCATCACCGTCAAACACATAATTCTCCACCGCTACCATGGGCAGTCGTCGGCGCATGGCATTCACGCGGTCACGCTCACGCGTCAGGGCTTTTTCGGCAGCGAGCAATTCGTTGCGCGCCTGCTCCCACGTGCTACGGTCACTAATTGGTGGATGGGCGATTGATGTAGCCATTACACGGGCTCCTTTAGGTGAGCATGGCGTCTTTGGCCATTACGCCACGTGCCGTCAAATCACGGTAGCGCGCCACCGTGTCGCGTACCGCTTGGTCGAGCGGGGTATACGGCAGCTTGCCGATGAGTGCTTCGAGCTGTTGTGATTCGTACTCATCGGGGAAAGGCAAACTCTGCTCCGTATAGGTGATTTTGCCTTTGGCGTTGGGGGCCACTGCTTCGATGGCACTGATGACCTCGGGCATGCTGGCCATACTGCCACGAATGTTGAAAATCTCGGCACCGGCAAAGGGCACCCGGGCACACGCAATAAACGTCTTGGCGACGTCGTCCGCATAGTGGTAGTCGGCGCGCCCACCAAACGGGATATGGTAGGGTTGGTCAACCGCCGCCGCAAACATGGCCTTGGTGGGCGTGGATGTCATGCCCTGATCACGACCAGTGCCGTACACGATATAGGGGCGCAAGCCGATGCTGGGGAATTTCTGCTCGTGATAGTAGACGCGTGCAGTCCCTTCATTGGCCTGCTTGTAGACACCATACAGCGTGGTAGGATGCCCGACCAGCCCATGGCTGACGCCACTGCCACTGTTGCCGTCTGCCGCATCGTAGACTGCCACAGACGAGGCATAGACGATTTTGTTGATGCGCTCTTTGCGCCGATTGGCCGCCTCAAACATGTTGACGGTGCCGACCACATTCACATGTGCACCCAGGGGCGGATTGGCACGGCAGAACGGTACCTGCAAGGCGGCCAAGTGGATGATATGCGTAATCCCGTAGGTGTCAAGCGTGTTTTCCACCGTCGCCAAGTCGGTCACATCACCGTTGACAAAGGTAATAGATGCCAACTCTTGGTCGCTCATCAGCTGCTTGAGCCGGCGTGGCTCGCCACCGATATCCAGAATCACAGGGGGCTGCCCCTCGTGCACCAAATTGCGCGCCACCCAGGCACCAATGCATCCCAACGCTCCGGTCAGCAAAAACCGATCTGCCATAGATCTCCTCTTTTCTGTGTGCGCATCTGTTGCGGCTTAGTGTGCGATTTCACCAGCAGCACGTTTGCCGATTTCAACGGCGAAGTTGGTGCCACGATCCCATGGATAGACGTGGCTCATGCTCGCCCAATACAAACCCTTGAGTGGGGTGGCAATGCTCGGGATGTTGGCACTGTGATTCACAGGAGCGACGGGTTGGGCGTAGCGTTCGCGGTGTACCCATGCATCGCGTATCCAACTCGGTTCAAAGGCCGGATTGATGCGCCGCAGTGCAGGCACAAAGCGCTCTAGAATCTCTTCTTTGCTGAGGGTCATGTATTCGTGGTCAGCAGGCACGTAATCACCACAGTAGATGAGATGGTCTCCGGCATAGCGCTGTTTATCTACAAAATTCGTATGCTCCACAATCGCGAGCATGGGAAATTCGGGTTTGGGCGTGTTGATCCAGTAATCACCGTTGCTCAAGGGTTGCCGCAATGCGATGGTGATAACCATCGCCCCCAACGAATTGAGCTTGGTCAGTGCCGCCGTATAGGTGGGTGGCAAGGCGGGGACAAGCCGTTTGAGCATTTCGGGGCCGGTGGTCACGAGCACCCGGTCGGCAGTCATGACTTCACCATTGGCAGCCGTGGCAAACCAGTGATTGCCGTCGTAGGTCAGCGACGAAAGCGGCCGCCCAAAGTGGAATTTGACGCCATTATTTTTCAGGTATTCCACCAGATCATCGGCCAAGGCCTGGAAGCCACCCTGGTAGTACCCTAGTTTGAAACTGCGTGCCTTGAAGCGTGACCATAGCCATGCCATGTTGACCTTTTCGGCGTGCGGACCAAACTTCCCGCGCAGCAGAGGCTCGATAATCGCACGATAGGCCTTGTCGCCCATCACCCGTTGACACCAGGCGATGGCGGTTTCCCGTTCGAGTGGGCGCCAATCACGTACCAGATATTTGAGCCATGCGATGCTCATGCCAAAGCGGATACGATCCACGAACGGCATCAACGGCAATTGCAACACTTTGATCGGACTATCCACGGCCCATGTGCGGTCACGCCACCACTGTACGGAGCGTGGTGCCTCGAAAAAGAGTTTGTGACCACAGCCAATGTCGTTGAGCAAATCACGAATCTCGGTATCTGTTTCAAAGACGTGGTGATAGAACCGCTCGAGCGGCCATTCCCAGCTGTCGCTCCCCTTGAAGCCCGACGCCAAGCCGCCGGCAACTGCCGCGGCTTCGCTAATAGTGACGGTATGGCCGGCTTTTTGTAGGTGATATGCTGCAGTCAAACCCGCATACCCGGCACCAACAATCAGGATACGCATGCCTTACTCTCCTTGACGAGCAGCAACTGCCCGTCCAAAATCATCCCAACTCATGTGTTCACGGAGCATGTACCAGGCGCCGAGTGCCGTTATCGGCAACCATAATGCTACATGCAACACCAGCGTATACCCAGTGGCCATGGCCTGCGCCACGCCGTAGCGTTGGAGCACCAAAATCCCCGGCACGTCGAATGTGCCGGCATACCCGGGCGTAGACGGCAAGGTGGTGGCCAGATTGACGACGGCGGTCATCAGCATCAACACGGTAAAATCAACGTGAAAGGGGAATCCTTGCATAATCACCCAGTATTTGCCTGTTTCAGTCAGCCAAATTAGTGCCGATGATGCGAAAATAACGAGCATCTCACGTGGGCTTTTGAGCGACTGTAACCCACTCACAAACGACACCACGATGTCGTTGCCACGTGTGGCGATGCGCGCCGGTAAGATGCGTGTGGCGACCCAGTTCCACAGTGCCAAAAACTGCTGTGGTCGCGCTGCGAGTACCAAGAAAAAAACGAGTGCAATCCCAAACACCAAACTAAAAACGGTCACAATTTGGTTGTAAAAAGGAGGGAGTGGTGCAAATGGCAGTGTCACAAAGACAAACAAGAGCATAATCAAGCCATCAAACAGGCGTTCGAGCACCACCGTGGCCAATGAGGCACTCATGGCAACACCTTCGCGCCGGCGCAAGACGTACGAACGCAACACTTCACCGGCACGTGCCGGATAGACGTTGTTGCCCATATACCCAATCACGACCACTGGCCAGAGCCGGGCGAGTGGGATGTTCGCAATAGGGCGTAACATGGACTGCCAGCGCCACGTGCGGATGACCACAGCGATGGTGTAGACGGCGACTGCAGGGATAATCCACCAATAATTGACGGACTGCACCACCTGCCAAAAATCGCCGAAGTGCAATCCTTGGAAAGCGATGTAGAGACATGCGATACTGATGATGATGCCAACCCAAATCCGAAGGTGTTTCACACGCGCCTCGTCAGCTAGTCTTGTTGCTGTTATTGTACTGTATATCGGGCTTGCGCCAACAGTGGGTATACCCGTGGTAAGATGCACGTATGACTGCACCACGCTACAAAATTGATGCCGACGACCGCACGCTCTTTGATGTGCTCAGTGATCGCAAATATACCGTTGATTTCTTCCAACGCGAGTATCGTTGGCAATACGTGCATGTCGAACAGCTGATTACCGACCTCACCAGCACCTTTTTGGCGTCGTATCGTGCTGGTGATCCTCGTCATGCGGTGGCACACTACACCAGCTACTTTTTGGGCCCCATTGTCTTGAGCAACAAAGATGGCCACAAAAGCATTATTGATGGTCAACAACGCTTGATTTCACTCACGTTGTTGCTTATTTTTCTCTATCATCTGCAGAAAGAAAGTGGTGGCAACGAAGCCATCGAATCCCTGATTTTTGCGGAACGCTATGGTGCCAAATCGTTCAATATCAACGTACCTGAACGTGCCACGTGCTTCGCAGCCCTCTTTCGCGATGGCCACTATACGCCGCAACCAAGCGATGACGAATCCACACGTACCATGGCACAGCGATATGCGGACATTGATAGCCTGTTTCCCGACGAGCTCAAAGGGAGTGCACTGCCGTATTTTCTCGACTGGCTCAAATACAATGTGATGCTCGTAGAAATCATCGCATATGCCGATGAAAATGCCTATACCGTCTTTGAATCCATGAATGACCGTGGCCTGCATTTGACGGCCAGTGAAATGCTCAAAAGCTTTGTGTTGGCGCGTATTGATGACCCTGCACGTGAGCGGGCAAATCGTGTCTGGAAGCGTGAAATCCAAGCGCTCCACGAATTTGGGCCCGATGAAGACATCAAGTTCTTCCATGCCTGGTTTCGCGCGCAGTACGCCGATTCGCTCCAGCCCGGACCCGGTGGTGACGACGACTTTGCGCATGTGGGGATGCACGTACACCGCTGGCTCCGCGACCACCTCGCAACGGTACAACTCCGTGCTCAAGAGCCGAGTGACTTCCACACATTTGTACACGACGCATTCTGCTTTTATGCGCACGCTTATCGCCAGATTCTTGCCGCACAACAGCAAGAAATCCCCGGCTGGGAGCACGTGTTCTACCATCATCACTGGCGCGTGGCCGAATCGTTGAGCATGCCGCTGATGCTCGCACCGCTCCGTTTGGGCGATAGTGCAGATACCATCCGCCAAAAAATCACCACTGTGGCCCATTTTCTCGAATCATTTACTGTGCGGCGTGCCATCAGTTTCCGCAAAAGTGCGGTGAGTTCGGTGCGATTTCCCCTGTATACACTGGTCAAACGACTGCGAGGGGCAGATATTGCCACGGTGACGCAGGTGCTCCAACACACCATTGCCGAAATGCCCGAGCAGTGGTACGCCGTGGTCAATTTCCGCTTGCATGGCACCAATCGGCAGTTCGTCAAATTCCTCTTGGCGCGTATCTGTGGATTCATTGACCAGCAAAGTGGTGCCCAGACCAATTTTTCGACCTATTTTCTGACAAATACAGCCAAACCATTCGAAATTGAGCACATTTGGGCCGATAAATATGGCGCACACCAGGCCGAATTCCCGCAAATGCATGAATTCGATGCCTATCGCAACCGTATCGGTGGGCTCTTGTTGTTGCCACAGGGCACCAACCAGTCGTATGGTGCGTTGCCCTATGCCGACAAATTACCACACTACCTGCGCGAGCACCCCTATGTGCAATCGCTCCATGCCCAGTTCTATGAAAACAATCCGAACTTTACCCGCATGATGCACCGGCTTGGCTTGCCGTTTCGCCCGCATCACCACTTCTCCAAAGCCGACCTCGACGATCGGCAACGTCTCGTCCAGCGTCTCTGCGAAGTGATTTGGCTGTAACGCTCCCCACACATCCACCTCGCCTACCCGCCCCCCCAAACTACATAAGCCATGACTGCCAACGCCACCACAACTACCACGTCCCGGCGCCGTTGCTGGCGTTGCATGGTGGCAAGTTGCATGCTCAGCTGTGCGAGATCGGTGCGCGCTTGTGTTTGCTCGATAATTGCAAGCACACGTTCGATGCGTCGGGGCATGCCGATAAGCGTGCGGATTGTTCCGAGTACGTCGTCAACGAGTGTTGATTGGGCCTGCGCCACCCAGCGCTGTGCCAAGGGGCGGGCTGCATCCACCATGTTGATGTGCGGGTCAAGCATCGTAACCACACCACTCAGCAACGCAAGAGTCCGCCCCAAGTAGACGACATCTTGGGGCATCTGGAAGGGCAACGTGAGTAAAAGCGTTTGTGCTTCATTTGCCATGCCACGCACATCAATGGTGTGCATCTCGCTCATCCGCCGGCTGGCTACTTGTGCCATGACAATGCCTAGTACACGGGACACCTCTTGCGTGTCTGCATGGGGCAACAGCATGCCCATGGCATCGAGACTCGCCACGACACCGGGTACATCGTTGCCCACCACTGCGAGTACTCCAGCCCGCAGTTGCTGTTGTAGCGGCGCTGGTACACTGGCAACTGCACCCAGATCAAGCAGGGCAATCCGCCAATCATCGCCTGTGCCCGGCACAATCAGCATATTCCCAGGGTGCGGATCGGCATGAAACGTCCCAGCCACAAAACACTGCTGGAAGAAACATGCCAGAAGCGTCTGTGCCACCTGCGCCCGCGGTACCTGCGCTGCATCGAGCGCCGCACTCTGGTCTGGCGCAATTCCATCCACCCAATCCATGACCAAGACCGTCGCACTACTCAGGTCGTAGTGGATGACGGGTAACACGATGCGCGGTTGGTCGGTCAAAAGGCGCGCTAGCCGCACGTTGTTTTCGGCTTCGTGACGGTAGTCCAGCTCTTGACGCAAAATGGCCGCAAATTCTGCGTAGAGACGTTCGAGATGCGCACGTTGCCGAATGAGCGGATAGTCTTTGATGAGCCGTACAATCGCATGTAGTGCCGCTAAATCGGTTTCAATAATCTGATGAATCTGTGGACGGAGGACTTTGATGGCCACTACACGTCCATCATGACGCACACCACGATAGACCTGCCCTAATGATGCAGCGGCCACAGGTGTGGCATCGAATTCGCTCAGGAGCTGCGAAATCGGCGCCTGCCATGCGGCTTCGATGAGCGGGGTGATGCGCGTGTTGGGTTCGGCGGGAACACGATCACGGAGATCTGCCAATACCGCCGTCACCGTGGCAGGGAGCACATCTACGCGCACACTGAGAAACTGCCCCATTTTGATGGGCATCCCCCCCAGCGCCACGGCTAGCCGTTTGAAGCGCCATGCCAAGGCAACCCAACGCCGTGGCGCACTCGCCCGCGTCCAACGAAAGGCGATGACGTCATAGATAAAAATGTGTACGACAATCGAGAGCAACGTCAGGTAAAGGCGCCAGTAGCGATAATGAAGCATGATGTTATCTTTGTGCTGTGTGTCACAAACTCTTTCTATTGTACCTAATGTGGAGAATTAAAAATGGAGAATTAAAAATGAAAAATGAGCCCGCGCACAGATAGCGTCTTGTCAAGTGGTGTAAATTCATGGGTTCGTTGGTTCGCCGATTACGGACGTTCGATGGTCGATGCGCGGACGTCATCCATGGATTTTTGC
>JBEANH010000073.1:0-12556 GCA_041165505.1 Chloroflexota bacterium
GCGTTACGCACCAACACGCGTGCCAATGCCACCCGCTGTCGTTGTCCGCCAGAAAGGCGCACTCCCCGTGGCCCCACGATGGTATCGAGCCCCGCTGCCAGCTGTGCCACATCATGTGTGAGTGCACTTGCAGCCAACACATCAGTCATATCGGGCACCTCTGCGCCCAGAGTAATATTGCTACGCAGGGAATCACTCAGCAAAAACGGAATCTGTGTGGCTGCGATGACATCCGGTGCCCCAACGTGTGTGACTACCGCGCCATTCCACGAGATATGTCCAGATTGTGGGTGTAAGAGGCCGCTCAACAGATGGAGCAACGTGCTTTTGCCACTGCCCACTGACCCGGTAATCACGGTCAACGAGCCACGAGGAATCGTGAGCGAAACGTGGTGTACGCCAACGATGCCGTCATGCCGATAGCTGACATCGTGGAGGCACATTGATTGTAAGGGCGCACGGGGCGGCTCGTGATGTGCAACCGGTTGGATGTGCCACCATGGATAGGGGCGTACCAGTTGCATGGGTGCATCGGGCATGAAATCGGTGAGACGCGTAATCGAGACGCGCTGTTGGGCATAATCTCCGATAAACGTTGCAATCACGTTCGGCATCCACGCAATGATACCGAGGCTACTCGCCAAGAGCAACACATCGCCGACACCGAGTACTCCCTGCCCAAGCGCCTGCCCTGCATACCAGTAGACGAGTGCGCCACAAATGGCGACTCCTGCATCAACGAGCAGATGTTGCGCCTGGAGGAGGGCGTTCCCCCACACGTTGACACGGCGTCGTTCATGGCTGATGCGTTGGACGTGTGTTAGTGCATCGTCGGCTTGGGCGAACATGCGTAGTGTGGTGGCTCCTGCAATCAGACTCCCGAGCAAGCTGGTATATTCATCTTCGCGTTCCCCCGCCTGATAACGAAACTTGAGATAGCGCGGCCAAATGGCATAGGCTGCTCCGCCGAGAGCAAAGAGTGGTAACACGCTCATGAGGCTCAACTGCACATCAATTTGGGCCATAATCAGAAATGCGCCAATGGCTACACTACTCGTGCCAACGACTTCGGGAATCCACAAGGGGAAATCGGCTACTTCGTCCACGTCATCACGCAAGCGGTTGATGGCTTCGAGTGCCGATACGGGCAATGGTTGTGCACCAGGCCGTTGTAGCGACTGATGGAGCGTATTGTGGTGTAGTACCCCCTTGATGCGATAGCGAAACGTCACGTCGCCCCACGCTTCGCTGTAAAGCGCACCGATACGTACCACGATGATGGCCACATACACGAGCAAAATCCCCCAATACGTCTGTGCAGTGGTGTATACCCCGTAGGCGTTAAACAGTTCGCGTTCTACGACGATAATCGCAAACGGAAAGACGACATTGAGTAACCGGCCAAGTGTGTAGATGACAAATGGCTGGCGTGCCATGCGCATCATCGCACGGGTAAAATGTGGGGTCGTAATGGTCATACAGGTGCTCCAAAATCACTTGCAAGCAGACGCGCATAGTGGCTCTCTGGTTGTTGTGCGAGCAGATGTGGTTCGCCTTGTTCCACAATCACGCCGTCGGCCAATACCACAACGAGGTCGGCATGGCGTACCGTGCTGAGGCGGTGAGCAATGGTGACGACGGTGCGATGAGCGGCAATCTGGGCAAAGGCCTGCGTGATGCGTTGTTCGCTGAGGGGGTCAATGTGCGCACTTGCTTCATCGAGCAGGATGACCCCAGGATCGCGCAACCAGACCCGTGCCAATGCCAAGAGTTGTTGTTCGCCAGGGGATAACCCGCGTTCACCGTCGCCGATACGAGTATCGAGACCGTGTGGGAGAGACTGGTAGAACTCCGCGAGTCCACAGGTGGTGAGTGCGGCCACAATTGCGTCATCGTGATATGTGGTGGCAAAGCAGGTCACGTTGTCACGCAGTGACGCATTAAAAATATCGACTTCTTGGCTAATCACCGCTACACGATGCCGTAGTGAGGCATCATTGATGTGTGGGAGTGGGTGGTGTTGGTAGTGTATTGCACCCGTGTAGTGTGTTTCGTTGCGGCTAAGCAAGCGCACTAGGGTGCTCTTGCCACTGCCAGTGCGTCCCATGATGGCGACGTGTGTCCCTGCAGGGATCCGCAGCGTGATATCGCAGAGCACATCACGGGGACTCGTCGGATACCGGAACGAGACATGGTCGAGGGTGATGTCCAGCGCCCCTGTAGGCAGATGGGTTCCGGTAGTGATAGGAGGTGTGGGGTTGATCAACAAGGCATCAATCCGTGCCAGTACCCCTTGTGCTTGTTGGAGTGACTGAATAATCGCACGTACCTGCTCGATTGGTTGGGCAATCAATGCCATGTAGCCGAGCAGTGCAACTGCATGGCCAATGCTCCCACCGTTTTGATAGTGCCAAATCCCCAACATCACGGCAATCATCCACCCAATCGCATTGACGATGGTGGAGAGAATAGTTGCGTGTTGGCTTTGTAGGCGTGCGGTGCGATGTGTGTGTAAGAGGGTGGCTAGGCGTGGTGTCAGGCGTTGATGCAGGACATGTGCGGCACCTACCGCTTTGACATCGGTAATGCTCGCAAAGCTTTCTTCAATCGTATCGTAGAGCGCGGCATCGGCAACACGCTCGGCTTCCCACGCACTATGATTATCGCGTTGTGTCAGTGCAATTATCGTACTACTCAGCACCAGATATCCGAGTAGGATGATGCAGATGCGTGGATCAATGTACCACGTGTGATAGGCCACAAAAAGGACGACGACCACGGTATGGGTGATTTGGGCACTCGTATCGCCAAATAATTCGTGGAGTTGGCCACTATCCGCATCAATGCGTTCACTCAGTTCACCTACCCCATGGTGGCGAAAAAATTCCAAAGGTTGTGCAAAAATAGCTTGTCCACTTTGTTGGCGGAGCACGTTGGTGGCAACCCAGGCACTCTGACTCGCCAAAATACTCCCTCCCCAGCGACACACTGGCACCAACAGTGCAACCACGGCAAAACTCACCACCAATGACAGCAATGGTCCCTGCGTGGTTGCCGCATCAATGATGCGTTGCACATAAAACGGCCGAAATGTGGCGAGTGCGGCTTCGAGTGCGGCACATGCCATGCCCCATACCCACCAGCGATTGCTCCGGACTGCGTTCCGAAAGCTTGGTGACATTAGTAACGACATAATGATGTTGTCTCCTCACGTACAACAGACAACTACCCGGTCGTACATGCGTACAACCGGTGTAAGACGCGCATCAGATGTATGTGCGACGCGGGGAGTGTGCCTGTTAGCGTGTCACCACCAGTGCACGTGCGCATACATCGAGAGAGATGAGGGTTGTCATGGCAGAACTCCTTGAGGATACAGCGACGGTACAGCCTGATTATAAACGGATTTCGTGTTATTGTTGCATCTCTTTGATGCGCAGGGTGGCGTTTTCGAGCAGGGTACGGCTTTGGGCCACAAGTTGGGCGCCACGTTGATAGAGTTGCAATGATTCTTCGAGCGACACCGTGTTTTGTTCGAGCGTGGCAGCAATCTGCTCGATTTCTCTGAGCATTTCTTCAAGTGTGGGTTGATTACTCATGATTCCTCCGTAATGCGGGCCGTGCGTTGTCCGTCGTTGAATTGGATGGTCACCGTGTCATCGTGGGTGAGCATGTCTACGCGCCGTACAATCTCCCCTTGGCGGTTGCGCACGAGCGCGAATCCACGCTTGAGTACGGCATGTGGGTCAAGGGCATCGAGTTGGGCTACCAGGTGGTCGAGTGACGCTTGGGTGCGACTCATGCGTTGCTGGATGGTCTGTTGCAGGCGCAATGCGGCGTAGTCGAGCTGTTGCTGGTATGCGGTAATCCGTTGGGCGGGGGCTGCACGTAGTAGCCGTGCCTGCATGTCGTCGAGGCGCTGGGTACGTTCATTGAGGCGGCTTTGCATGTGAAATGCCAGAGTGGCCTGCAGATTGGCAACATGTTGCCATATATCCCGTTGATCCGGCGTAACCGCCATGGCGGCCATGGTTGGAGTGGCTGCACGGTAGTCGGCCACAATATCTGCGATGGTGTAATCAATTTCATGCCCAATCCCAGACACCACGGGTACCGGAGAACGCAACATGCATTGGATGACGTCTTCGTGGTTAAATGCAACTAAATCCTCGTACGAACCGCCCCCGCGGACCACTAGAATCACGTCAACTGACTCCGCATAGAGGCCGGTGAGTGCATTCACGAGTTCTGCTGGTGCCTGTTCACCCTGTACGCTACTATGGGCGAGGATGACGTCCACACAGGGGAAGCGTGTCTGGAGTGTGGCTTGTACGTCATGCCATGCTGCCCCACTGCGTGACGTGACGACGCCAATCCGCCGTGGAAATGCGGGTAGCGGGCGTTGTTTGGACATTCCTTGATACTTGCGTTTGAGGCGTTCGTATTCGGCATGTGCCAGTCCGAGCCCCACATCAACGATGTCATCAATGATGAATTGGACTTCACCACGAGCCGCATAAAAGTCAATGCGCCCATGCACACGTACCTTGGCACCCACCGCAGGGAGTACGAGGCGCATGGCTGATACACGCCAACAGTTGGCACGGATACTCGTTGTGTCATCTTTGAGTGTGAAATACCAGTGCCCCGACGCAGGCGTCGAGACACTGGCAATTTCGGCTTCGAGCCAAATGTCGGCGAGGAGCGGGTCGCGCAATAGCGTGCCAAGGAGTGTGGCTAATTCGCTGAGCGCCAGCACGCGTATCATCTAAGCACTCGGTTCGATAATCAGCAACGCTTGGCCGAACTCCACCGGTTGCCCACTTTTCACGAGAATTTTGACCACTTTGCCGGCCACATCGCTCTCGATTTCGTTCATCATTTTCATGGCTTCGACGATGCACAGACGATCGCCCACCTTGACCATGTCACCTTCGCTCACAAAGGGTGGGTCTTTGGGTGATGGTGTTGCATAAAATGTCCCCACCATCGGCGACGTAATCTGGTGCCCGCTGATCACCGGTTCTGGGGCGGGAGCAGCGGCCACAGCGGCGGCCACAGGCGCAGAGACCATGGTGGCTGCGGGTGCCACGGGCATGCTACTGTGTATCATGACTGGGGCGGCCTGGGGCTGCGCCCGTTTGATATGCAAGCGTGCTTCGCCACGTTCGATTGAAAGCTCGCTGATGTCGCTTTCACTCACCAACTTGATGAGTTCGCGTACTTCGTCAATGGCGAAGATGTTGGCGTTTGGGGTGTGCTCATGCTTCATGATGCTCTTGCTACTCCACCTACAGTCGAATCATAATCTCGTCCCATTATACCACTACCACCAGCCACAGTGCTGCTAGCTGGTGGACTTCTTGTCTGTTAATAGCCAATCGAGTGCCAACACATAGCCGTGCCACCCCAAGCCAGCAATCTGCCCTGTGGCAATCGGTGCGATGACCGAATGATGGCGGAAGGTTTCACGTTTGTAGACGTTGGAAATATGTACCTCGATGATGGGGCAACTGACTGCGCTGAGTGCATCACGCAAGGCGTAGCTGTAGTGTGTCAGTGCACCGGGATTGATGATGATGCCATGGAGCTCTGCCTGTTCGCGTTGAATAGTGTCAATGAGCACCCCTTCGTGGTTGCTCTGCACACACACCATGTGTGCATTGGCATGCTGGGCGCGCTGCACGAGGGCCTGTTCGATGTCGCCGAGTGTGGTTGCCCCGTAGATGTGTGGCTCGCGTGTGCCCAACATATTCAGATTGGGACCGTTGAGTAGCAGTATACGCATCGTCTACCTCCTTGTTGACACTATTATACGGCGGCTTGGTATCTTCATATATATTTCTAATACCTCGACTATTGCATCTAAAAGTGAAACCGTTACAATAAAAACGTGACAGCGATACTGATCATTCGTAATGAGCATGTATATGCTTTGTTACTGTGAAATACAACGTAAAGGGGTCGTAATTTTATGAGCAAGATTGTTGGTATTGACTTGGGAACAACCAATTCGTGTGTGGCGGTGATGGAAGGTGGCGATGCTGTTGTCATCCCCAGTTCCGAAGGAAACCGCACCACACCATCTATTGTGGCGTTCACCAAGAGTGGCGAGCGCTTGGTGGGCCAAACGGCCAAACGCCAAGCCACCATCAACGCAGAAAACACGCTCTACTCCATCAAGCGCTTTATCGGGCGCACCTACGACGAGATTACCAAAGAACGTGAAATGGTGCCCTACAAGGTCAGCCAAGGCAGTCGCAACGATGTGCGCGTGGCATCGAGCAACACGGGCAAGGAATATGCCCCACAAGAGATTTCTGCCATGGTTTTGCAGAAGCTCAAAGCTGATGCCGAAGCCTATCTCGGCGAGCCCGTCTCGAAGGCGGTTATTACGGTGCCTGCCTACTTCAACGATAGTCAGCGCCAGGCCACCAAAGATGCCGGCAAAATCGCTGGTCTCGAAGTCTTGCGCATCATCAACGAGCCCACAGCAGCCGCCCTGGCGTATGGTCTCGACAAGAAAAAAGATGAAACCATTCTGGTCTTTGACTTGGGTGGTGGTACCTTCGACGTTTCTGTGCTCGAAGTCGGCGATGGCGTGGTCGAAGTCAAAGCGACCAATGGTGACACGCACCTCGGTGGTGACGACTACGACCAGCGCGTCGTAGAGTGGATGATTGACGAATTCCGCAAAGATCAGGGGATTGACCTGGGCAAGGACCGTCAGGCATTGCAACGCCTCAAGGAAGCCGCTGAAAAGGCTAAAATCGAGTTGTCGAGCATGGCCGAGACCGAGCTCAACCTGCCCTTTATCACGGCTGATGCCAGTGGCCCCAAGCACTTGCAGATGCGCTTGTCACGTGCCAAGTTTGAACAGCTTACTGCCGAGCTCACCGAGCGCCTCAAGGGACCAGTGACGCAGGCACTGCGCGATGCCGGTATGCAGGCCAGTAGCCTCGACGAGGTAGTGTTGGTTGGTGGTTCCACCCGTATGCCAGTCGTGCAGGAATTGGTGCGCAAGATGACGGGCAAAGAGCCCAACAAGAGCGTCAATCCCGACGAAGTGGTGGCCATTGGTGCTGCCATCCAAGCCGGTGTGCTGGGTGGTGATATCAAGGATGTGGTGCTCCTCGACGTGACACCCCTCTCACTGGGTGTCGAAACCCTGGGTGGCGTGATGACGCGTCTCATCGAGCGCAACACGACGATTCCCACGCGCAAGAGCGAAATCTTTTCGACGGCCGCAGATAGCCAGACCGCAGTAGACATCCATATTCTGCAGGGCGAACGTTCCACTGCCAGCGACAACATGACGCTTGGCCGCTTCCGCCTCGAAGGCATCCCGTCGGCACCGCGTGGTATGCCCAAAATCGAAGTCACCTTCGACATTGATGCCAACGGTATCCTCAACGTGTCGGCCAAAGATCAGGCGACCGGCAAGGAGCAACGCATCACGATCACGGCGAGCACCAACCTCAACAAAGATGAGGTCGAAAAGATGGTGCGTGATGCGCAAGCACATGCCGAGGAAGACCAGCGCAAGCGCGAGCTCATCGAGCTCAAGAACCGCTCTGACAGCATGGCGTACGATGCCGAAAAGTCGTTGACGGATCTTAGCGGCAAAATCGAAGAGAGTCTGGCAGAGCAGATTCGCAAGGTGGTTGCTGAGTTGCGTACTGCCATCGCCAACGACAACGAATCGCTGATGCAGAGCCTCGGCGAGGAATTGGCGCAGCTGATGGGACAGGCCACGCAACAGGCCCAAGCCGCAAACAACGGTGATAATGCGGGTGGTACGCCCAAGAGCGACGGTAACGTTGTTGATGGTCAATACACGGTTGACTAAGGAGTCATAAACACGACACCGACACGATGCATTCCATCGTGTCGGTGTCTTTTTCCACAGAACATTGAAAAAATTCGTTGAATTTGACGAATAATCGGTGTAGTGATGGTGGTATACTTGCCGTAGATTACGTGTCTGTGGGGAATATGGAGTCAATGGTCATCGTAGACATTGCCATTTTGTTGCTCGTCGTTGTTTTTACTACCATGGGCTTTTACTGGGGCGCAATTCGTCAATTGCTTGCAATTACGGGGTTGCTTGCCAGTTTTGTTGTGGCAGGGCGCTATGGGATGACTGTGGCAACGCTCATCGAACCACTTGTGACCAACCGTTCGTATGCCATGGTGTGGGCGTTTGCGCTGATTATGATGGCTGTCAATGGAAGTGCCAGTTTGGCGGCCTCGTTGATTCAGCATTTTGCAGGGCTGATTGCACTCGGCTTCGTAGACCATCTACTTGGAGCGTTGCTGGGGATGTTGCAAGCCTTTCTGGTTGTAGTGGGGCTTTTGTTGGTGATGGCTGCATTCCCTCATCAAACCTGGATGGATGCATTGCGAGTGTCGAATATGGTGAATGCAATCGTCTATGTCTTTGGTGGTGTGGTGATTACTTTCATTCCTGATCCATTACAAAGTGCGCTACGCATGGTGATTTTCCGCTAATCATGTGTCGGTGATTGTTTACAAATGGAGCAGTATTTGCTAGTATGGATACAGTGGTTAGGTGAATTGGAGATTCATGGATACACAAGCACTTGCTCGCCGTGTGGTTGAGCTTCTCGAAGATAAACAAGCCAGCGATATCATGTTGCTCGATTTGCGCTCGTTGCGTACTTTTGCTGATTTTTTTGTGATTTGCAGCGGCGACAACGAACGTCAACTCAAGGCGTTGCTCGATGCCGTGGATGCTGGTGTATCCGTGGAGTTTGATCTTGAAACAAAAACCGAAGGCGTAACGTCTGCTGGATGGGTACTCCTCGATTATGGGGACATTGTCGTCCACATCTTTTCACGGGAAATGCGCGAATTCTATCGTTTGGAGCGCTTGTGGAGTAATGCCACTCCACTTGTCGTGGTACAGTGAGGTAAAGCATATGCCAACAGGTCGTTCACGACTCATTGCCTTTAGTCTGGGTGCTGCAATTGGCAGCGCAGTGGGGCTTATTCTCGGTTCGTTGCTCACCTACTGGATTGGCGACGAGGCCATCAAAAACATCCGTGACAGTTTGCAACGCCAGCCCGACCAGCCTAATTTCGAAAAACTCTTGCAGTAATAATTCATGGCGCTGTGCGTCACCGCCCGTTGTGCCGATGCGCACAACGGGCGGTGATGTATTAGGTGGTGCGATCGTGTTCGTGACCAATCCAATCTTGCGCACCATCGGCCCAGTGCTCTTTTTTCCAAATCGGTGCAATTTCCTTGATACGGTCCATAATCCACCCTGTAGCGGCTAGCGCTGGCCCGCGATGCCCGGCAGCCACCACCACAATCACCGCCGTCTCGCCAATATCGAGGATACCGATGCGGTGGTGAATGGCCACATTGGCAATGGCAAAATGCTGTTTGGCGTCGTTGGCAATATCCGCAAGCACGGCGCTTGCCATCTCTGCGTAGGCTTCGTATTCGAGGCGGGCAGTGGTGCGGTTCCCGAAATGATCACGTACCGTGCCACAAAAGGTGACCACGGCTCCACATTCTGGAGCGGTGACAAGTGCCACGAGGGGGGCGGGATCGAGGGGCGCATGGGTCACCACAAATGCTGGGTTCGCAGTACCACCACTCACCGGTGGGATGAATGCGACCACGTCACCGTCATTGACTACCGTTGTGGCCGCCACAAAGCGTTCATTGTGTGCGTAGAGGACGCGGGTGCGGTATGGGGCGAGGGCTGGGTAGCGTGTTTCGAGGTGCTGCCAAATATCAGCAATTGTGCTGTGGTCTGGCAGTGTCAGCTGTTCGCTACTCGTGCCCGTAATATCGCGATGTACTGCAAAATAACGGATGGTCACGTGCATACGTTTATCTCATTGGTAAACCACGCGCCCGCAAGGCATCCTTGACGTGCGCAATGGTATAGTTGCCGAAATGGAAGATGCTCGCTGCGAGCACGGCGTCGGCTCCACCCCGAACAAAGCCATCATAGAGGTGGTCAGGGGTGCCTGCCCCCCCCGATGCAATCACCGGTATGGACACTTGGCTCGAGATGGCGTGGAGCAATGCCAGATCGTAGCCTTGGTAGGTGCCGTCGGCATCCATGCTGTTGATGACCAGCTCACCGGCACCGAGCTCTGCACCTTGGATGGCCCATGCTACCGCATCAATGCCTGTTGAGCGGGCATTGGCACCCGTATGCGTAAACACCTGCCATTGCGGACTCCCATCTGCGGAAGTCACCCGCCGTGCATCAATGGACAGTACAATGCACTGGCTCCCAAAGCGCTTGGCCCCTGCGGTAATCAGTGGCGGGTTCAACACAGCGGCAGTGTTGATGGAGATTTTATCTGCACCAGCACGAAGCATGCGATACATGTCGTCCACACTGCGGATACCACCACCCACAGTCAGTGGGATAAAGACTTGAGATGCGGTACGCTCGACCACATCAACCATGATGTTGCGTTCGTCGGAGCTCGCTGTGATGTCGTAAAAAACCAACTCATCGGCGCCACTGTCGTTGTAGTGGTGGGCAAGTACCACGGGGTCACCAGCATCACGATGATCAACAAACGATACTCCTTTGACCACGCGACCTGCTTTGACGTCGAGACACGGAATGATGCGGCGTTTAAGCATTTACCGACTCTTTCCGTCAGTACTATCAGAGACCGATTTGATGCGGTCAATGGTGCTCTGCATGCTTTTGACAATGAGACTCATCAATTCGGCATCGCGCGTGTTGATGTCGCTGAGCTGGGTATGATGATCGTGTTGCATGTTTTCGAGGCGAGTGTGTGTGCGTGTGATGCGTTGTTCGAGCTCACGGACATACGTATCAATGCGTTCGATCCAGGTGGTGATTTGGCGAATATGACGGTCTTCGATGTCCTGAATACCACTAATTTTGTCGTCTTGTTGGAGCCGAATTTCTTCGATGCGTTGCTGATTCGCCAAGAATCGTTCGGTGGCGAGTCGTTCGATTTGCTTGCTTTCTTGCATCAGTTCGGCGATACGGTTGGACAGCACGACGAGCTGCTCGGGGATTTCGTTGACCACTTTGTCAATCTGCGTACGGAAGTCGTCGAGGCGCAACAAGCGGCTCTGTTGCTCGCTGAGTACGTATTTACTGTCAGCAACCAACTGCTGATTTTCTACGGCTTGGCGACGGAGCTGTTGCTTTTCGATTTGCACTTCCTCGAGGATTTTGCGCAATTCGGCACGGCGCGTATCTTCGGATGATTGAAAGGTATCGAGCCGTGCCAGTAGCGCGCGGTAGCGCTCATCGGATTCACGTACGAGTGCCAACACGGCGCCGATCTTCTGCTCGGTTTCGCCCAGACGATTGATTAATCCGGCCACCGAGACGCGATCTTCTTTGCGCGCATTGGCCAACTCTTGAATTTGCGACTGCATGTCACGAATCGGCTGAATGCTCTCTTCGATTTTGATGAGCGTACTCGCAAATTCCTTGCGGAGGGTGGTCATGTCACGACGGAAGCCGTCGAGTGACTGCTGGAGCTCGTTGTTCTGCCGTGACAGCTGACTTTCGATTTCGTTGTGATCGTGTTCGATTTTGCGCACCTGCTCGTTGGTCAGCTGGTATTTCTGGGTTTGATCACGCATCTGCCGGCGCAATTCATCAATCTGATTTTGCAGATGTGTGATTTGCGACTGCGTGTTGGCCCGGGTGCGCTCTTCTTCGTGGCGGGCGCTAACGTTGTTGGTGTTGTCGCTCATATGACCTCCTGCGTAAGTGTGGCAAGTGCTGATGTGAGATGGATGGCACCCGTGTAGAGGGCTTTGCCCACAATAGCGCCGTGGATGCCTAGGCGTGCGAGCGTGACCAGCTGTGCCGTCTGACTGACCCCCCCTGACGCAATAATCAGTGGCCCCTGTGGATGGAGCAATGCGGCCGTGGCCGCATAGTTGGGCTCGCTGAGTGTCCCATCACGACTAATATCGGTGTAGATGACACGCGTGACACCAATGTCACGCATCTGCGCCACCAAATCACTGGCCTGCACCTGTGACCCGGCCAGCCACCCAGCCGTCTGCACGAAGCCGTCACGAGCATCCACCCCCACAATGATGGCATCTCCGTGTTGCTCGACCAGTGAGGCCACAAATGTGGGGTCTTGGACGGCTTTGGTGCCAATGATGACCCGCTGTACCCCTAGTTGTCGTACCGTGTGCACATCGGCGTGAGTGCGGATCCCGCCACCGAGCTGGATGGGAACCGATACCGCCGCTGCAATGGCCGCAATGGCATCGAGATTGACGGGATGCCCCGCCTTTGCGCCATCGAGGTCCACCACATGTAGCTGGGTGGCACCCTCTGCCACCCAGCGCTGTGCCGCATGCGCCGGTGATTCGTCGTAGATGTTGGCGGTGGCATAGTCACCCTGCGTGAGGCGCACTGCGCGCCCCTGGTGAATATCAATGGCTGGATACAACTCAAACACGCGCTGCCTCACTTTTCAATTCGGCCATGTGAGTCACAAAATTATGCATCAAGCGCAACCCGGCTGTACCACTTTTTTCGGGATGAAA
>JBEANH010000074.1:0-12261 GCA_041165505.1 Chloroflexota bacterium
TGGGGTACTGCTACCTGCATGGCCACTCCACATCAACTTTTCACATATCAGATATCATTGTATGCATGTTGTGATATCTCATCTCTTCATACGTTACGCTTATTTCGGTTCTTTTCGTGTCTTGTTCTGTTGCTTTTTTGTTAAATTTACAATTTACTTACTATATTGTTAACGTATTTTTGAATATTTAATTGATTAGAATAACACACAAACAACATATTTATAATACACATATGTCAAAAGTGCATCACATATATCACAACCCAAAGATTGCCTAAATTTTACCAACAGCGACCACCACACACACAAACAATCTACTAGTGCACGAGTTTTTTCTCGTAGCAAATACTCAGCGGGTCTTCACGGTAGTCACCAAAAGGAGGTATTTTGACGAAACCCACACGTTCATAGAGCCGAATCGCTTCGTGGGAATGAATGCCAGTCTCAAGGCGCAGACAGGTAATCCCGTGCGAAATCGCATGTTGCGTCAACACGTCAATCAGCTGTTCGGCGATACGCTGGCCACGAAAGGGAGCACGCACATACATCCGTTTTAGTTCACCAAAGTCATCGAAGAGTTTGATACCACCACACCCAACTGCCACACCATCCACATGCACCACAAAAAACGCCACGTTTTGGGCGATGAGTTTCTCGACACTAAAGCCGTGCCGACTTTCCGGTGGATAATCGGCCTCTAGGATTTCGTTCAATTCGTGGATGAGGGTCACGACTTCGGGGACATCAGGCCGAGTACGGGTAATCGTCATCTGCATCGTTTGATACTCCATTCATGCAAGTTCAGGCAACTGGCGCAGACAGGTGATGAGGAGCGCCACACTCTGGTCAAGACATGCGGCTCCATGGCTCGCACTCGCATCGCGTGGATCCACACCCCCTACGCCTTGTGGGTAGATGGTACGATCACTACCAAGTTGGGAGAGATCGACCAAGGCGGGATACAGTGCCTGCATGAGCGATGTTTCATTGCGAGCAGCATGGTCAATTTGGCTTTGCCATCCACTCGGAATATCATTGGAGACGCTCACGAGTCGGATACCGTATTGTGCTTGCCACTGTGGCGCATGCGTGGCCCACACTCGCCGTGACGGACCGTGCCCATCGGCCACCAACACACGGAAGCCAGCACGGGCGACTTGTGCCACGATGTGTTCTAGGAGTAATACGAACAATCCTTCGGGAATCCAGTAGCATCCACCATCGAGCTGACGAGCAGGTGTGGTACTTTCGGCATATTCCATGCCTACCAAGTATCCGTCAGGCGTTGCACGGATACGATCTGGCCCCAAGAAGAGTGGTGGCATCACAATCCCACCAAACTGGGTAGCCGTCTGAACAAAGACCCCTTCGGCAATCAAAGCATCGGTACCAAGCGCCATATGCTCGCCATGCCACTCGAGTGTACCGAGGGGCAAATAGGCAACGGCACATGCGGCCAAGCGGGTGCGGAACTGATGTGGCAATAGTTGCGTGTAGTGTACCGTGTGTGTCATCACTGCTCCTGTGGGATGGCTTCGTGCAGATACAACCGATGTACGACTAGGCAGGCAAGTATGTTGATGACTCCAAAGAGTACAAATGGGGCACTCGGCCACTGTTCGTAGAGCCAACTCCCTAGAATGGAGCCAATAATCATGCTCAGACTCCACACGGCATAAAGCATGCCAAAGAGCGGTGGGTGGAGTGCAGGTGCCACGCCATCACGAATCCAGACAAACATGAGTGCGGAAAGGGCCCATGCACAGGCAATACTGGTCACCCCCAATACCATCAGAGTGAGCGTGGTGTGTGGCAACAGTCCAAAACAGACACCACACCCGACCATGGTGGCAAACATAACCGTAGTGGGGAGCCGTGCCCCCCAGCGATCGGCAGCCCGCCCCGCCAAAAACTGTACCACAGAAGCAGCGATGAGAGTGAGTGATGTATAGGTGGCCACCACGTTGACATCAGCGGTGATGTCGTGGAGCATCAGCGGCACCAAGACGAGCACCATGCCATAAAAGAGGGTGGCACAGGCACGGAGGATGACGATGGAACGAATGGCCGGTGTACGAAACAAGACGGTCGTAGGCAGTGCGACCGCAGCGCCTGCGACAACGGGTGGCGGCGCCGCTGGTAACAGGCTGTAGACGACAACGAGCATGACCAGTATGATGGCCAACATGACCCAGCCAAAGACGCCATAGCCGAACTGCGTAATCAGTGCCCCGGCAATGGGGTTGCCCAGTGTACCACCGATGGTGGTGCTCAGCACAAACAATGCGGAAATCAAGCCCATGGCCTTTGTACTACCCGTTGCCGTCAGGTAGCTCGAGCTACCGATGTTGGCCACAGCTGACCCTGCACCACCCAGTGACCAGAGCAACGTAATCACCCAGATGGTATCGAGATGAAACACGAGACTGTTGAGGGCGGTGACCAATAAGCCGATTAAAAAGACCCACTTGTGGCCGTAGCGCGCCGAAAGAAACCCTCCGGCAAATGCGACCAACATGCCTGTCACCTGTGCAGTCGAAGTAATCGTGGCAATCGTCACCGGGGAGAGTTGAGCGGTCTGTAAATAGACGAGAAAAAAGGCAGACTGGGGAATTTCACGCATGCCTAGGATGATTTGTGTCACAATGAGCACAATGATCGGTCGCGACCATGGCGTTGCTGTCACCCGTGATTCCACGACCGAATGCTGCATACTCACTACTTTCACTGGCCATACGGGTGGCAGTGCCACCTGCTGATACGAAATACGTGTGCTGCGTTTTAGCTTACCATAGTTCAACGATACAGCGTCAACGGACAAGGAACACACATGCATCATGTTGCGATGGGGCCGTTTTTTCGTGCGTGGGCACGCATCGGACTGCAATCATTTGGGGGAGGATCTACCACACTCTACCTGATGCGCCAACTCACAGTCACCACACACACTTGGGTCAGCGAACGGGAATTCGCCGAATACTGGGGCATTGTCCAGGTCGCCCCCGGTATCAATCTCTTGGGGCAGACCGCCTTGATCGGTTGGAAAGTGGCGCGACTGCGTGGTGCCCTCATTGCCCTGCTCGGACTGCTGTTGCCCAGCATTTCCATTACCATTGCAATTACCGCTCTCTACGCCACCATCCGCGATAATCCGGTAGTCGCAGCCATCATCCGCGGCATGATTCCTGCAACTGCAGGGATCGGCATTATCTTGGTGGTACAGATGCTCCGCCCATCCTGGCAACAGGCACGCAACGAAGGGCGCGCGAGTATGCTTGGCAGTATGGCGGTTATTATCGGGGCGCCCCTGCTCCTCGCCCTGACCACGCTCCCCGCCGTACTCTTGCTCTGGGGCGCCGGGATCGTGATGGCAGTACTTTTTTGGCAGTTGCGTGTGCGGAGCGGAGATCGCTCATGAATCCATGGCTACTCTTCTGGTTACTCCTCAAGGCATCTCTTTTTTCCACTTCTGGAACAGGGAATGTCCCCATTCTGCATCACGACATGCTCGCACTCGGCTGGGCCAGCGATCACACCTTTGCAGAAGCACTCGCCATCGGGCAAATCAGCCCAGGTCCCACCGGCTTATGGGTGATTAGTTTTGCCTATTTAGTGGATGGGATCCGTGGCGCATTGCTTGCCGTCGTCGCCATTGCAATACCACCATTTACCGCGCTCGGTGTGCTCATCTTTTATCAGCGGCATGGTCAACACCCAGCCATGCAGGGGTTTGTACGTGGATTGACCCTCGCCGTCGCAAGCATGTTTCTGGTCGTGTTGGTTCGCATCATGCATCAAGCAGGAATTGACTGGCAGAGCCTAGGGATTGCGGGTGCCGCATGCGGGCTCACGTTGAGCAAACGTATCCCCGTGCCATTCATCCTACTCCTCGCAGGTGGTATGGGGATACTGTTGTACTAACATGCCGTTACGGCTGGGCAAAATGGACTGCAACCGTCATATTCCAGCGCAGATCTGCATTGTGTTCCTGCAAATCGAGCACCACCGTATACACGATATCACCTTGACGATTTTGACCGAGCGCCTGGATATGGCGCACAGTGGCCGGAATAGTCACATCGGGTAACGCATCGACGTGCACCGATGCCACATCACCAACAGCTACACCCACCACATCAAGCTCTGTCAAATCTACTGTTTCGACGTGCCACGTCTGTGTATCCGCTAGCACAAGTGCCGGAATAGCTGGTGTCAAGAGCATGCCCACCGTCAAATCCATGTCCGCCACTACTCCCGCAAAAGGGGCGGTGAGTGTGGCTTGATCGAGCTCGTACTGGGCTTGGGCCACCGCCACTTTGGCCGCGGCAATTTCCACATCCGCCGCAGACACATCCACTGCACGTGGCGTGGCCACCACCTGCTCATACTGCGCTTGGGCTTGGGCCACGTCGGCAGCCGCCGTATCGAGTTGAGCGTTGCGGGCACTCCCCTGCAAACGCGCCACATTTGCCTGTGCCGCCGAGACACGGGCTTGGGCTGCAGCCACCTGTCCTGCGTCAGGGTTGAGTAGATTATCGCGTCGCACCTGAGCGTCGGTGAGGCGCGCCTCTGCGGTCATCACCCCACTCGTCTCTGCTTGTTGGGCATTCGCATAGGCAACTTGCGCATTTTGGAGTTGCAATTCGGCCACGTGCATGGCAGACTCGGCACGCACCATGGCATCGTAGTAGTTCTGCTTTTGTGCATCGCTCAACCGCATTGACGTGTAAAAGGGGTCGCGACTGTTGTCTTGAACATATTGCCAATTATCTTTGGCTGATGCATAGGAAATTTGTGCCTGCGACAGCGTCTGTACTGCCTGTTGCATCGCCAGATTGGCTGCCGTTTTGGCGGCAGACAAGGCCGAACGCTGTTGCGTCAGATTGGCAGTTGCTTGATCCACTGCGGCATCAGCAAGGGCACGATCGTTGGCAGTGGGATTCGTCAGATTCTTCAGGGTAGCATTGGCATCAGCGAGCTGTGATTTGGCGGCATCCACGTCTGCATTAGACACATTTGCAGTGATTTGTGCTGCTACTGCCTCTGCTTTGTGCACACCGGCTTTTGCGACGGCCACATTTGCAGGCGTGGCTCCCGCCATGAGTTGGTCGTACTTGGTTTGTGCTCGCGCAAGCCCCACATTGGCTTGATCGAGGCGGAGCTGCAAGGCGCGTGTGTCGAGGCGCACCAATGCTTGACCAGCCGTCACCATATCGCCTTCTGCGACCAGCACCTGTGCGACCGTTCCGGTTTGCGGGCTGTTGAGTGTGACTTCGTGAAGCGGTACGATACGTCCATCGGCCACTGCGCCTGCACTCGGTTGGTCTAGGGGGGCTCCACTCACTGGAGTAGGCTGGAGTGGAACAGTGGTATTCGTACATCCCACAACCAACATACTCACAATCACCACTGCTATCTGCTTGTACATTTATGTCATCCTTTCTGGTGTCACGATTTGTCCGTCTGCAACTGTCACTGCTCGTCCCGCACGCCGTGCCAAATCGCTGTCATGCGTCACCATCACCACCGTTTTACCTTGTGCGGCTAACTCCTGGAAGAGGCGAAAGATGGCATCTGCTGTGCGACTATCGAGATTCCCCGTCGGCTCATCAGCCATCAGTAACGGCGGATCATTGGCCAGCGCCCGTGCAATCGCCACGCGTTGTTGCTGTCCGCCCGAAAGCGCTGCTGGCAACTTGTCGGCCTGTTCACGCAACTCCATGCGTGCGAGCAACTGCATGGCACGCTCACGGCGGTCGCGTTCGTCGCCGATATCGCAAAAATCCATGGGCAACATCACGTTTTCGGCCACCGTCAGCGTCGGCAAGAGTTGGAAAAACTGAAAGATGATGCCAAGATTCCGCCCGCGCCACATCGCCAGCGCATTTTCGTCGAGATGGGTGATGGTGGTACCTGCCACCCGCACCTCGCCACTCGTGGGGCGGTCAATTCCCGTAATCATGTTCATCAGTGTTGATTTGCCACTCCCCGATTTGCCCACCACGGCAACGAATTCGCCACGCATGATACGCACGTCCACCCCTTTGAGGGCATGATACGGACCAGCCGCCGTATCATAGGCCTTGACAACCGCGTCGAGGGCAATCATCGGTGCATGTGGGTCGTCCGTGTGTTGTACGACGACGGCGGCAGCATCCCGTTTAAAGACATTCCACACCATCTGTAGCTCCTCTGCTTATTCGTATGCCAACACTTCACGCACCGTCAGCTGCACGGCATTGCGTGCCGGCAAGCGACTTGCAACAACCGCCAAACTCACCACAACCACCAACCAGATCACAACCGCATACAACGCATATGTCCATATCAGCCCCGTACCGAGCAGATTGATACCGATGCCATAACACATCACCATGCTCATGGGGATGGAGATGATAGTACCGAGCACCCAGGCCAATACACCGATGACGACCCCTTCACTAACAATGACTTGGCGCACGGCGTGATCCGATGCTCCCACCGCACGCATAATGCCGATTTCGCGTGTACGTTCGAGTACGTTCATGCTCATCGTGCCTGCCAATCCGAGTGCCCCCACAATGGCAATTAACGTTGACAAGAGCGACAGCACTACACTAATCAGATTAAAGCGGTCGGCCAAAATGATGCGATCCTCGGTACGCGAATGAATCAGACGCACATCATACCCAGCGGTCGTCAAGGCCTGCTCCAAGGCGCCACTCAGTGCCTTGTGCGTGGCCGCATCATGCCCCACACTGCTCACACGAATCGTATCGGTACGCCCTACACCCCCTGCAACCGCCGTATATCCATCAATGGTCATGTATGCAAGTGCGGGGCTGACCGGTGGTTGCAGTTCTTCGATGTATCCCACAATCTGCATCGGGTAGTCTTTATCACGAATGCGGAGCGTGACAACACGCCCTACCGTGTATGCAGGCTCTTTGCGCGTAATATTGGTACTGAGCACGATGCTGTTGGTATCACCGGGGTGGAGCCAGCGCCCCTCGACCATGCGCGGGCTAAACATGGTGGTATCGGCGGGCATGGCACGCAACGTGATTTTTTCGCCGGTGGTGCCATCGGCATGCACCGGATAGATGACATCGCGGAGCAAGCTTTCCGCCGTCACCACCCCAGGTACCGCCATCACATCGGGGGTCACCCGGGCGGCACGATACGGCCGGCTAAACTGAACTTCGACGTCGTACCGCTGTGACGCAATACTCGCGTCGAGCGTCACAAAGAGTGATGCGCGTAACGTCATCGCCGACACAAAGACCGCGCCACCGAGCGCCAACGCAACCAACGTGCGCACTAGGCGGCCACGCCGACGAAAGGTGTTGCGCAAGGCCAGGCGTGTTGGGCGGCTAAGCCCACGTATGCGCGCGATTACTTTGTCTATCGGGTTCTCATCAATGGGTGCCGTCGTGTCACCGGCGAGTGCCTCACGCGCTGGGCGATTGATGACACTGCGAATCGGGCCCGTAGCCGCAACAATGGGCACCGCCATCGCTGCCAACACCTCAAGTACGATGACCACTGGTGGCATGGTGAAGTGTGTGATGTCGACATTGAGTTGCCCTGCAATGAAGCGCTCAAAGCCATAGGATCCCAGCATGCTGGCGGGAATGGCAATCACAAGTGCCAGTGCCCCAAACGACATGGCAAGGACGTAGTACATGGCGCGAATCTGATCGGCACGGGCCCCGATTGACTTCATCACGCCGATTTGACGCGTCTGTTGCATCAAAATTGCACTGATGGTGTTGATGATTAAAAATGTGCTTATGACCAAGACGAGTATGCCCAACATCCCCAGAATCGTCATGAGTGTGGGCAAAATCACTTCCGCCGGATGCTGTAACGGTGGCGACGGCACATCGGTATTGATGACCTCACGCCCACTACGTGTGACGACGGCTGCGACATCTGCTGCCACCCGATGAATGTGCGCCTCGTCGCGACGATCCCCATCCACCACAAATGTCACCTGATTGTAGGTGCCCGTTCCACCGAGCCACGCCATTGTGTCCGCATCCACATAGCCAAAGACCTGCCCGGAAATAACCGCTGGTGGCAGACTCAAATCGTGTGTGGTCCCGGCCACATGCACACGACGTGCCGTCTGCCCAGGAACCTCAATCGTGATTGTGTCACCAATGGTCGTCTGTGCTTTGGCGAGCGAGGCACGCTCAATCAGCACCGTGTGCCGTGCTGGTGGCCATACCCCCTGTTCGGGACGCACAATATTGACGTTCATTACTCCGTCATCGGGGATGACATAGAGCACGGTATCCTGCCATGTGGCAGGCCCCAGCTGGATACGCGCAACAACCGCACGGCGTCCCTGCGCATGAGCAACTGCAGGGATATGAGCAACTGCATCTACGAGCTCGTCATCAAATGCGGTAGTGGTAATCGTACCACTGGCCGGATTGGTATGCACATACGCATCACGTAGCTCGCGTTGTACGACGATTAGTCCTGCAAAAATTGTGCCAAACGCAAAGACGCCAATCGCAATAGATACCACCACCAATATGGTGCGGGTACGATTGGACAGTACATCACGAAAGATTTTCCGCCAGCGTGGGCGCACATTCATGACACCACTACTCTCTTGACGAATATCGAAATTCATCGTAAACTAAACTCATTAGTTTACACCGCATAGTGTACACCAAACGGTTTAGTTTTGCAAGTAGGAATAAAAACTCGCATGACAACAGAGCACAATGCCCTAAATCGTAGCGCACGCAGTGAAAAACGCGCAGTGATATTGGCCGCTGCCCAGCGGTTGTTTTTGGAGAACGGGTATAAACGCACCAGCATGGAGGCCATCCGTGCAGAAGCAGGCGTCTCCAAGCCGACGCTCTACAATCACTACGCCGACAAAGAGGCCTTGTTTGCTGATGTGGTGCGAGCCACATTCAATCACGTCGGATTCGAACATTTTCCATTTATGGCCGGGCAACAACTCCCCATTCACAGCCACGCCGAGCTCCGCGCAGTCCTCATCGCATTTGTCACGCAAGCGCTGACACGCATGCTGTCGTCGGGATATGTGGCGTTGTTGCGCACGGTGATAAGCGAAATGCCCCACTTTCCCCAACTCATCGAAATCTTTCGCCAAAATGGACCCGTCCGCAGTTTGGCAATTGCCGGACAATTCTTTGCACTGGCCTACCAGCAGGGACTCATCCGCGTCGCCGATACCGAAGTGGTGGCACGGCTGTTTATTGGGCCAATGGCATCGTATATATTGACCGAAGGACTGTTACAACCGGGAGCACCCAATATCCCGGACAATGCGCGCATCGAGGCGCATGTGGATTTGTTTTTGCGGGCAGTATGCACATAGCACGACACAGGAGGGCGTATGCAGATTGGATATGCGGCCAGTGAGATTACTCCGACTCTCGATCGTCCCGTCTACTTAGCCGGTTTCGCCAACAACCGGCGTGCCACCAGCATCAACGACGCATTGTGGGTGCGAGCACTCGCCCTACACGATGACGCATGTACACTCGTACTCGTCGCTGTTGACGTGATCGGCATCTTTCACAATCACGTACGCGACATCACCACTGCCGTCCAACAAGCCACGCATCACCCCACACCACTACACATCATCATCAGTGCCTCGCATACGCATCACGGCCCCGACACGATGGGGCTATGGGGACCCAACGAAAAGACGTCGGGAGTGGATTTCACCTACCTCGACACCCTCAAAGCCCAGATTGTGGAATGCATCCTCACCGCCGTGCGCCAGCAACGCCCCGCCCACAGCAAAAGCGCCATGGTGCAGGTGCCTGGTTGGGTCAAAAACACGCGTGACTGGGATATCGTTGACCACACGCTGACACTCCTGCAGTGTGTGGATCCTGATGGCACGGTATTGGCCACGCTGTGCAATTATCCATGTCACCCCGAAGTCTTGTGGAATGGGAACCAAGCCATTACTTCAGATTATGTCCACTATATGCGTGAATCGCTCCAGCAGCTGACGGGGGCACCGGTTCTCTTTGTGCCGGGTGCACTAGGCGGCATGCTGACCCCCGATGCACCAGCGCAATCCTTTGCAGATGCCCAGCAGATGGGAGAAGCGTTAGCACAGGCAGCACATACCACACTCACCCCTGCGACTGCCACAGCCCACACGATTGCGGTCATCCGCCGTCCCATCAGTGCCAAATTGACGAACCCGCTCTACAAGCTTGCCTTCTGGTACAAGGTGCTACCCGACCTGCGCGACCGGCGCGGGCATATCCACACTGAAGTCAACCTGCTCAAAATCGGCGGATTGTGGTTTGCCACGGTCCCCGGTGAACTCTTTCCCAAACTCGGCTTCCGACTCAAAGCGGCCATGCAGGCTGCGGGTGCAACGCACACGGGCGTTATCGGGCTGGCCAATGACGAACTGGGCTATATTTTGCCCCTCGAGGATTTTTCCTATCCGTGGAATCCCTTTCGTCCAGGTGCGCACTACGAAGAGACCAATTCCATTGGCAAAGCGATTACCAGCGCAGTCATGCAGTCGCTCCAGCAGATGATAGAAAGCACCTCATGAGCACCACGCCACTCCTGAGCGACGACCTGCACGCCATACTCGCCCAGCGCATTGATACGGCGCGGCGCACCGGGCAAGGCATCGACCCGCCCAGTGACACCTACACGTTCAACTTCGCCGATGCCTACCGCATCCGCCGGCGTGTGGTTGATCTCCTGATTGCTGATGGGGCACGCCCACGTGGCCACAAAATCGGCTTTACCTCGCCGGCCATGCAACAACTCTACGGCATGACGGGGCCCGATTTCGGCATTTTGACCGATCGCATGTTCCTACCCGCCGATCAGCCCATCCCCGTCAGTCCGCTGTGCAACACGCGTGCCGAGCCCGAGCTGGCCTTTGAGTTGGGGCGCCCATTGCACGGGCCAGGAGTGACCAGCGCCGATGCGCTGGCGGCCACCACACGCATCTGGGCCGCCATCGAAGTGATTGACAGCCGCGTGGGAGCACTGCGCGCCAAAGCCAACGACTCGCTGGCCGATAATGCGGGGGCAGGCTGGGTTATCTTGGGGACACACGGCATGGCGCCGGCAGACATCCCGCTCCACGACTTGCTGCTGACGATGAGCGTAGACGGTGAACAGCAGACCGGCTACGCCCACGACGTGATGGGGCACCCCGCTGCACCACTGGCGTGGCTGGCCAACAAACTGCCCGAATTGCACGGCATGGGTGGCAGTCTGCAGGCGGGGGATATCGTCATCACCGGCGCACCGACACGCTCGGTGGCGGTACACGCGGGATCACAACTCCACGCCACGTTTGGCGTGCTGGGGAGTATTACACTAACGTTTCGGTAGGGTGAGTAATCCCCGCAATCGTGCAAGCGGCGATGGCTTGCAGGCGGTCATACCAGCGATTTTTCCTATAATGACGATGGTCAAACATGCGATCGCATGTGGTATACTTTTGCAAGAAATCAAAATAATACCTGCTCACACCACGGAGGCGTTATGAATATTACGATTCACCTCGATGTTCATGATGAATCGGTCATTCACTGGATTGAAGCCGAGTCGCAACGCACTGGATGCTCTATCGAGCAGGTTGTCGCACAGCTCATCAAATCGGGGATTGCTGCTACGCATTCACATGGGTCACACAATTCAATACCAGACATCGATGCGTTAGCTGGTGGATGGAGTGCATCAGAAGCTGAGGAATTTCAAAAGAATAGTGCACCTTTTCGTCAAATTGATACCACAATGTGGCAATGACAACTATCTTTATCGATACAAATGCATATGTTGCATTCAAACGTGGTACCCCTGCAGTACTTGAAGTGCTCCATCGGGCTCAGCATATCTGCCTGAGTAGCATTGTTGTGGGAGAGTTGATGGCAGGATTTGTGACTGGTACACGCACTGATACCAATATTCAGGAGTTACAGCAATTCCTCGCAATAGCAAAGGTCAGTGTTACACCCGTTGACGCACAAACATCCATTCACTATGCGCATATTTATCGGCAGTTACGTACACAAGGACGTCCCATCCCACGCAATGACCTATGGATTCCAGCAACGACGATACAACACCATGGTCGATTATTGAGCTTTGACCAGCATTTCTCTCACATCGAAGGGCTAATCGTCGGTGATTCAGCACATCCCTTAGGTTTGCAGTAACCACATGGCAGCAACAGGGATAAACCAGCTCCTACCATATACAATTCTACTCAGCCGTAATCCCCGCAATCGTGCA
>JBEANH010000075.1:0-14059 GCA_041165505.1 Chloroflexota bacterium
CGGCCAGCGTGAGTGCCGTGGCCAATCCCACGATACCCGCCACATTTTCGGTGCCGGCCCGGCGCTGGCGTTCGTGGGCGCCCCCATGAATCTGTGGCCAGAGGGGTGTACCACGTTTGACGTACATGGCACCGACCCCCTTGGGGCCATAACACTTGTGTGCCGTCATAGAGAGCATGTCTACACCGAGATGTTGCACGTTGAGGTCGAGGAGCCCAGCGGCCTGCACCGCATCGGTGTGACACAACACACCACGGGCACGACACACCGTAGCAATCTCGGCAATGGGCTGGATGGTGCCGATTTCGTTGTTGGCGTACATCACCGATACCAGCGCCGTGTCGGGGCGGATGGCGGCAGCCACCGCATCAACCTGCACCATGCCATCGGCGTCCACGGGCAACACCGTCACCGCAATCCCATGGCGGGTCAGCGCCTCGGCAGCATGCAACACGGCGTGATGCTCGATGGCACTGACAATCACATGCGCACTGCCATGTGCCTGCTGATAGGCAAAGGCGGCACCCTTGACGGCCAAATTATCGCCCTCGGAGCCGCCAGCGGTAAAGACCACCTCACCCGCACTACAGCCCAGCACGCTGGCCACATCGTCACGGGCACGGTCGAGGGCACTGTGGCTGGCCTGCCCCATGGCGTGTGGGCTGGACGCATTGCCGTACCAGGTAGTCAAAAAAGGCATCATGGCAGCCAGTACATCGGGATCGAGGGGGGTGGTGGCCGCATGGTCGAAATAATGGGTGGGCATGGCTCATCCTGTCCGCTTTTCATCTCTCTATAGCATACGCTGTTTTTGTTTTTTGGGAAAAATTGCACGGCTGACGTGGGGTGCACTGCCAAACAACAGGCGGGTATCTTTCTGCTCCGTGGTCAGAAACATACCCGCCATCACTGCCACACGCACATGCTATCCATCAACTGGTGCACCACATGTGGTGCGTGGGCATAACGACGGTGCCCATTGCGTTGTTTTTATGCACACAGAGCAAACGCGCGGTTATTTGGTGCGTTGCTCCCACGGATGCACAAACGTCTCAGGCTCAACACCGAGGGCATCGGCGATACGATTGATGTAGTTAAAAAAGCTGATGACCTGGGTGGCATCGTGGATGGCACGGTCATCGAAGCCGTGGCCACGGAGCACGTCGAGGTCGGCAGGACCCATCTGTTGCGGCGTTTTGGTGAGTTTCTCGGCATAGGCACACAGCGCCACATCCTGTGGGGCGAGAGTGGCCTTGCGCCAATCGCTACAGATGTGGTGGACGAGCAGATCGGCGGCTGTGGTATCAGTTATGCCAAAATCACGTTCGACCTCAGCACGGAGGTCATGCGCATGCGAGCGCCTTCAGTAGAGGCAGTGATTGACCGACGAGGTGACGGTGGCCAACATTTCGCGCTGACTGCGACTGAGCGGCGACGGGCCATGCATCAACACGCCATAAAAGTCCATGGAGGCCTTCATGGCACGCGGGTTCTGCCCCATGATTGACACGATGTTCCAAATACGACCAGCCCGCTTAATCGACTCCTTTGATGATACACAGCGGATAGTATGATTGTATCATGTCAACGCACTACATGGTGTGGTATAGTGAACATGGTTCTCCTACAAAAGGTGTGGCATGAGTCGTATCGTAACTGTGGCGAATCTCAAGGGTGGTATCGGCAAAACCACTACCGTGATTAATATCGGGGCAGGGCTGGCACTGCGTGGCGTCAAAGTGCTGATGATCGATACCGACCCGCAAGGCAACTTGTCAACCTCCCTCGGCGTGACCGCCAAACACACCCTGTACGAAATGATGATTGAGGGCTTTGACCCGGCACGCTGTATTGTGCATGCGCGCCACAACCTCGACCTGATTGTGGGCGATACCACGCTCCTCTCGGCGCAGACCACCATCTCGCGGGGCAGCGACTGGGGGCGTACGCTCGAGCGCGCTATTGCACCAGTGTCTGACTACTACGACATGGTGCTCATCGACTCGAGCGGCTCGCTCAACCCGATCAACGCGAATGCGTTGGTGGCGGCCGACGACATCATTGCCCCCACATCGGTGGAGCCGTTTTCGATACGTGGCATCGAGCTGTTGCACAAACAAATCGAGCAGATGAAAGGCTCGACCGAGGCCATCCGCCTGATTGTACCCACCATGTACGACCCTCGCTCGCGCCAAGCCCTCGATTTGCTCGAAGGGCTACAGCGGAGCTACGGTAGCAAGCTGACCCAACCCATTCGCACCAACGTGCGCCTCTCAGAATCGCCGATGCATGGGAAATCCATTTTCGAATATGACCCGGAAAGTCGGGGTGCCGAAGACTACCGCACCCTGGTTGACCGCATCATGCAGACGCTCAACATTACGCCGACGGGCGACGCCCGCCCCACCATCCAGCAACGCATCAATCCGGGCAATGTGGTGCAAAACCAGCTGGGCGGCCGCCCCACCATCCAATCGGGGTCGGTCTACGACCTGCAGGTCTGCCCACGGTGCGGCCGCGACATGCGCCATACCACGGCAGCCGGCTACCGCATCATGACTTGTACGGCGTGCAACTACACCAAACAAGTGTTGCAACGCAATCGCTAGGACATCTCGAAATGCATAATCCCCCCGTCATGCGCCTTGCGCATAGTGTTGACGCCCCACTCCTCGACCAGATTCGGGCGTTGGCATTTGCACCGATTTTTGCATCGTTCCGTGCCGTGCTCGGTACGCATCTGTTCCAACTGACTCAGACCAATTGCGATACCGACCAGTCACAGTACCTTGCGTCGATTCTGATGCCAGACTCGGGCTGGGAAGTGTACGTGGCAACTGTGGACGGTGTGGTCGTGGGATTTGTCTCGCTCCAACTCAACCAGACGACGCACATCGGCGAAATCGGGCTCAACGCCGTCCACCCCGATTGGAGTGGACGTGGCATCGGCACTGCCATGTACACGTTCGCCACCACACGCATGCGTGCGACAGGCATGCGGGCAGCAGTCGTATCGACCGGGGGCGACGATAGCCATGCTCCAGCTCGCCGTGCCTATGCCAACGCCGGATTCACGGTGGGCATCCCGAGCGTCTGGCTGTGCCAATCCTTGGACTAAAGGACATCCCATGACCATCGTCGTGTGTGCATACGATCACACCTGGCCACTGCGCTTTGCGCAACTGGCCCAACCAATCCAACAGGCACTGGCGGGATTCCACGCTATCACCATCGAGCATGTGGGCAGTACCGCTGTGCCCGGGCTCGCTGCCAAACCCATCATCGACATGGATATTGTGGTGCAGCACTCTTCCGACATCCCGGGTATCATCGCTACCCTAGCGCCGCTGGGCTACGAGCATCGGGGCGACTTGGGGATTGTGGGGCGCGAGGCCTTTACCCGCCCCGCTGATATGTTCCCTCACAACTTGTACCTCGGACTGGCGAGCGCTCCCAGCATGCGCAATCACCTGTTGCTCCGTGATTATCTGCGCCAACACCCACAGGCGGTACTGGCCTACGGCAAGCTCAAACAGCAGCTCGCCCAACAGTACCCCGATGACATTGATGCGTATGTGGCAGGCAAAAGTCAGTTCATTGCCGATATTCTGACGGCACAGGGCATGGATGCCCAGCACGTGGCGGATATTCAGCAACAGAACCGTGCGTAGCTCTTTTTATCACACATACAACGAAAGATGGATCACCAATGCACCCTACCGCAATTATACAACTCGTCGCCTACACCTTTTGGGCGGATATGCGCGTGCTACAGACCGGCACCCACATCACCCCTGCGCAATTCGTGCAACCCGTCGCCCCCGACCCGGGCTGGCACAGCCTGCGCGGCACACTAGTGCACGCGCTGGATACCGCCTACGGCTGGCGCATGGCGCTGATGGGTGTCGAACATGCCGGAGGGATCAGCGAGACGGATTTCGCCGATGTGGCCAGCCTGACCACCCGTTGGCACACAGAGCAGACCGCATGGCTGGCATATGTTGCCACGCTCACCGAGGCCGACCTCAGCGCCGTGTGGTGGCAACACGAACACAGTCAGCGCACACGCTGGCAAACCATCATGCACGTCGTCAACGACCTGACTCACCACCGGAGCGAAGTCGCTGCCATGCTGACCGGCTTTGGGCATTCGCCGGGAGAGCTTGATTTTGATTTGTTTGTGGTAGACAGCATGAACAATTGAAAATTGAAAATGAAAAGGCAGAACGAAAAGGGAAAAGGCATAGAGCGACGCATCATCCTACGCATTGACGGGAGTGCTGGTCTCAGCGCTGGCGTAGTCGTATGGCTCCTCAGTGACGTTTTGGTTGGGCTCTACCAGATCCCCACATGGCTCCTTGCCATCACCATTAGCGCCAACCTTGTGTACGGCATCGGCGCGTCACTGCTTGCGTCATGGCACCAGCGCCCGATCGGCGCAGTCAGCGCCTTGAGTGTGGCCAATCTGCTGTGGGCGGTGATGTGTCTGGTCACGGCGGTACTACTCGTGCCAACAGCCAGTCTCTTTGGTGTCGGGCATTTCGTAGTTGAAGGCATATGCGTGGCCACACTGGGGATACTCGAATGGCGTTGGCGCGCTGATTTGGGGCGCGCATGACGTCGCATGGGAACGTTTCAGCGCCGACTGCGTCATACCTACAAGCACTCAGAAAGGAATCCACATGCGCACTACCACACCGATTATCGGCTTCGTACTCGCTCTCATGCTGATGAGTGCATGTGCCAGCCCAATCACCAGCCAACCGACGGCAACCCCCACACCAATCCCCCCAACGGTGGTCGTGAATACCCCGACACCAGACGTCAGCGCAGAGCTCACACGCAACCAGAAGCAATGGCAGGCAGCGAACGTGCGCAACTACCGCTTCCAACTCATGGTGGGATGCTACTGCCCGATGACCGCCATGATGCCCATTACGGTGGAAGTTCGCGACGGCACGGTGGTCGCAATGACCGACAGTAACGGCGTAGTCGTCGCACCAAATGACCAGGGCAACGATTTCTTTCGCCAATACACCACCATTGACGGCATCTACGCCGAACTCACGTCAACACGGTTCAGCGATGCCGACAAACTGACCATCACGTATGACCCGACCTACGGGTTCCCCAGCGCGGTCAGCGCCGATTTCATCGAAATGGCCGTGGATGACGAGTTGTACCTGGGGGTAACGGGGTTTACGCCACTCGAATAACTACCCCATGACACCGCTACGCCCCCAACCCCTCGGCATCGCCATACGCCCACACATCCCAATCGTCGAGATTGATGGCGCTACTACCGTGCGCCACCAGCGCACCGGCAATCTGGGCACGATGCTCGGTGGCGTGGTGGATGGCCTGTGCCAGCACCGTCGCGCGTGCCCGCGTCAGCGTGGCATCACCCGAACGCACCACCACGCCATGTGGGGCGGCCGCCGCCACACGGATACGGGCATCGGCGACGGCACACGCATGCGCCAGCGCCGGCAGGTCGCTGGTACTCCGCGGTGGTGTGGGTGCCACCTGCGGCGCAGGTTGATCGTCGAGGCGCTGCGCATAAAAGGCGGCGGCCTCGACGAGGTGATGCAACGTCATCGCTACCGTCCAGCTGTTGCCCGGCTCGGCATACTGCAATGTGGCATCGGGCAGATGCTGGAGCGTGGCAAATAGCTGTGCATTGGCCCACGCCATATGGCGAAACAAGCGGTCAGTCACGGGATCAGACGAATATGGCATAATAGGCTCCTCGATATCTGCACCAGCGGAAAGAATGCGACTCCATGGCTATCATTGTATGCGCATACGACCCCACCTGGCCGGCGCTCTTTGCCCAACTCGCTGCCCCGATACGCCGCCAACTCGTCAATTACCCCGCAATCGCCATTGAGCATGTGGGCAGTACGGCTGTGCCGGGGCTGGCTGCCAAACCCGTCATCGACATGGACATCGTGGTGCAGCACCCAGCCGACATCCCGGGTATTATCGCGGCCTTGGCGCCACTCGGCTACGTGCATCGGGGCGACCTGGGGATTGCGGGACGCGAGGCGTTTAGCCGCCCCGCGCATACCCCGGCGCACAACCTCTACCTAGGGTTGGCGAGCGCTCCCAGCATGCGCAATCACCTGCTCTTACGTGATTATCTGCGCCAACACCCACAGGCGGTACTGGCCTACGGCAAGCTCAAACAGCAGCTCGCCCAACAGTACCCCGACGACATTGATGCCTATGTGGCAGGCAAAAGTCAGTTCATTGCGGATATTCTGACGGCACAGGGCATGGATGCCCAGCAGGTGGCGGATATTCGGCAACAGAATCAGCGTTAATTCGCCGTATTCATCATCGCCTCGACCACATCCCGCGCCACCGCACCCGATCGTGCCCCGAGGCCACCCACACAGATGGCGGCGGTGGCGTTGGCAAAACGTGCGGCGTCAGCTAGGTTTTTTCCCACTGCACGTGCATACACAAAACTGCCACCAAACGTGTCACCCGCCCCCGTCACATCCACCACATCCACAGCAAACCCGGGCACATGCTGCGTCGCGGCGCGCGTATAGACGGTACACCCCTGTGCTGCCTGCGTGACCACCACCTCGGAAATGCCGTACGAAAGCAGGCGCGCCGCCGCATCTGGCATCGCCAGGTCACCACGGTAACTGTCGAAGCCTACCTCGTTGAAGAGCACCACGTCGAGGTGCTGATAGCGCGTCTCGTCACCATCTTTGAAGTAATCAACGTCGAGGTCAAAGACCAACTGCGCCCCGTGGGCGCGACAATAGGCGCGAATGGCCATGCTATCCATGGCACCACAGCGCAGCACGTCGAACTCGACGGGTGTGGAATAAATCACGTCGGCGTGCGCGAGCACGTCCAACTGCGCTGGCGTGATTTCGATGTGCGTGATGCCCATGGTGGGGATGATGACGGTGTGTTCGTCTTCGATTAAAAAAATCATGCACTTGGCATCGGGGAGCGTTTCGTCGCACATTACCAGCGACGTGTCGATGCCGCGCTGGTACAGATCGGCGAGCAACTGCTGCGTAATGGCGCCGCTGTTGAGCATCGCCAAAAACTTGACCTGCATGCCTAGCGCCGCCGCCACACACGCCGCATTGGCGATCATCCCGCCGGGTACGGCGGGCAGGGCGCGCACGATGGTCTTGTCTTTGACGGTGGGCCAATAGTCGGCGCGGTAGTATTCGTCGAGGGCCACATCGCCCACAAAGACGGCATATCCCATGGCACTGCTCCAAATGATGGTGAATTGGTATCATGATACGCTGTTTTGGTGGGGGGATGTGTTGGTTCATCCGGTAGGGTGTAGGAACATGCGTCTCTCAATGCCCCATACACCGTCGCATGGTACCATTAGGTCATACGCATACCTCAATGTATCATCACTGAGTTCAACAGATGAGAGAAACGCATACACGATGAGTAATGACACACCTCATACGTTCCGTGGTGAAATACACTTATATCAAGCTGGTGATGGCATCGTATCACTCGATGTGCGGCTTGAGCATGATACCATTTGGCTCAATCAGAGGCAGATGGCGCTATTGTTCGACAAAGATGTGGATACCATCGGTCTGCACTTGCGCAACATTTACGCCGAAGGAGAACTTGAAGAATCTGCAACTACCGAGGAATCCTCGGTAGTTCAAGTGGAGGGGAAACGCCAAGTCAGACGACATGTGCGGTTTTATAATCTTGATGCTATCATTTCGGTCGGTTACAGAGTAAATTCCAAACGTGGTACCCAGTTTCGTATTTGGGCAACTCGCATAATCAAAGACCATCTCATAAAGGGATATACCATCTACAGTAATCGCTTACAAGAGCTAAATCAAGCCATACGCGTGATTACAAATACTGCAAAACGCCGCGCTGTATCAGAAGATGAAGCCAAGGCCTTGTTATCGGTAATCGATGAATATAACCATGCACTTGAATTGCTCGACGATTACGACCATCAACGAGTTCCCATCATTGAATCAACCGGAAGTGTAACATATATACTCACGTATCCAGAAGCACTACGCATTGTGAATGAGCTACGGACACGGTTTCATACATCCACCGTATTTGGATTAGAAAAAGATCAAAGCTTAGCTGGCACCCTCGGCGCAATTATGCAAACATTTGATGGCAAAGAACTTTATCCTGGACTTGAAGAATAGGAGATACCCATGTTCCTCACCCGTTTCCGCAAACCCAAACCCATCCTGGCCATGCTCCACCTCAAGGGCACCACACGCGACGACATCGTGGCGCGTGCCGTGCGCGAGGCCGATATCTACGCCGCCTGTGGCGTGGATGCCATGATTGTCGAGGACTACTTCGGCGATGCCACAGACGTGGAAAACGTGCTATCCGTGTTGTCACGCGAACGCCCGCAGTACACTCTAGGCGTGAATGTCCTCGAAGACTTCGCCCTGAGCTATGCACTCGCCGCCCAGTACGGCGCCACATTCATGCAAGTGGATTCAATTTGTGGGCACTTGTCTCCCGCCGACGAACCCGCCTACCTCGACATGGTAGCACGCTACCGGCGGGACGGGCACGTGGCGGTAATCGGCGGCGTGCGCTTCAAGTACCAGCCCTATTTGTCGGGGCGCAGTCTGGCCACGGATTTGACCATCGGTCAAGCGCACTGCGACGCCATTGCTGTGACCGGCACGGGCACGGGGATGGATACGGACATGCGCAAAATCCGCGAATTCCGCGCCATCCTCGGCGACTTCCCGCTGGTCATCGGCGCCGGCATGACCGTCGCCCAAGTCGCCGACAAGCTGGCCGTGGCGGATGCAGCCATCGTGGGCAGTACATTCAAAGAAGAACGCCTCGCCGCCAACGAAGTCAGTGCGGCATTTGTGCAGGAATTTATGACGGCGGTGGAGGAATTACGAATGAAGAATTATGAATTATGACAATACCGACGCCAATCGAGGCCACGCGTTGCCGGTGTGGTGTGCATTGATACGCCCTTGCGCTAAAAATGCTCCCTCACGCGGGATTTTTAATCCATTCTGCAGTGTGGGCAGAAGTATTTTTAATACCATACCGCCCGTAATCCTCCCCATCGTAGGGGCGAATAACATTCGCCCGAATCACCGCACACGCCACCGCGTAGGGGCGAATACCATTCGCCCGAATCACCGCACACGCCACCGCGTAGGGGCGAATACCATTCGCCCGCATCATCTCATTACGTGAGTGTGGCGTGTTCCACAGGCGACATGCATACATCCTTCGCACCTGCCATAAGCCAATGTATCATATAATAAATGCATATCAATCACCTATACAGAAAACCACAACACGCATAGTTTGCCAGGAGCGTGACGATGACCGATGACACCATCAATCTCAGTCCACTCGAACGCTCTATCGATCGTCTTGCCGAGGGCTGGACACGGTACCAACGTGATATCAGTGACGTGCAAATCCGCGATGGATTAATTCACCGTTTCGAATTTAGCTACGAAATCAGCCACAAAACGCTCAAGCGTTATTTGGCGTTCGCCTCGGCGACACCGACACAATACGATGCCATGAGTTTTGCAGACCTTATCCGCACAGGCAACGAACATGCACTGTTACTGGGCACATGGCCTGACTGGAAGCGCTACCGCGACATGCGTGCCAAAACCAGCCACAGCTACGACGAGGGGACTGCGCTCGACGTTGTCGCTGGTATCCCGGCTTTTTTGGCGGAAGCACAGCATCTGTTGGCGCAACTGAAATCCAGGTGCATATGATCAGCGACACACCGCACATCGACATCCATCCCGACCACTGGGACATCGTACGACGCATTTTGCAGTTGCATGTGCCCCATGCCACGGTGTGGGTCTTTGGTTCACGCACCACCGGCACCGCCAGAGCCTTTTCTGACCTCGATATCGCCATCATCACCGCACAGCCACTGCCACTCGACGTGAGTGCCAGTCTGCGCGACGATTTTACCGAGTCTGATCTGCCCTTCAAAGTTGATGTCGTCGACTGGGCCACAACGAGTGACTCGTTTCGGCGCATCATTGCACGCAATAAAGTAGTGGTGCAGGAATTAAAGAATTATGAATTATGAATGGCAACTCGTAGGTGCGAATAATATTCGCCCGGGCTCAATGGTCTCGGTATTGTGATGCATAAAAAATAGCCATCACAGGAATGAGTTGCGGCAGGAAATTGGCTTGACGAGGAGCAGACAGCGATGGTATTAGAAGTTGCTATTTTGGACATAAAACCGGGCCAGAATGCGGCTTTTGAAGCGGCATTCCGGCAGGCATCACCACTCATCGCCGCGATCCCTGGCTATGTCTCGCATGAATTACAGCACTGTCTGGAAAACACGCAACGCTACGTGTTGTTGGCCTATTGGCAAACGCTCGAAGCACACACTGTGGGGTTCCGTCAGTCGACGCAATACCAGGAATGGAAACGCCTGTTGCATCATTTCTATGACCCGTTCCCGACTGTGGAGCATTATGTCCCAGTATCACCAGTCACAGACTAATTCCATGATCACATACGCTGATTGAAAGGAGCCGTATATGGCCGTCGTTCGTTATCTCGTGGATGATGTGGAGCGTGCTATTGCGTTTTATACGCAGTATCTCGGCTTTACGTTGGTCGAACAAATGGGCCCCGCATTTGCCCACATCGCCACGCACGATCTGCACCTGTGGCTGAGCGGCCCACAGACGTCGGCAGCGCGGCCCATGCCCGACGGGCGCCAACCACATGCCGGTGGCTGGAATCGCATCGTCATCGAGGTAGCAGATATCGCCACCACCGTGGCTACGATGCGCGCAGCCGGCATCGTCTTTCGTAATGACATGATTAGCGGGCCTGGGGGCACACAAATCCTGGTCGATGATCCCGCCGGGAACCCTATTGAGCTGTTTCAAGGGAGATAGGCAGATACCCTACGGGCAACAACGGCCAACACCGTTGGAGAATTACCATTGAACATTACCATCCACGATGCACTCAGTGACGCCGACCAAGCCATCGTCTCTGCTGGGCACAGCGCATACGAGCAGGCCCACGGCATTGACATCAAATTCCGGCGTTTCGCACTGGTGCTCCACGACGATCAGGGCGTACTCTGTGGCGCACTCCAGGCCTATACCGCCTATGCCGAGATTTATGTTGAGGATTTGTGGGTGGCTGAGGCCTGGCGCCGGCGTGGCTACGGGCGCCAATTGCTCGCACGCCTCGAGCACGAGTTCACTGGCACCGGCTACCACAACATCAATTTAGTCACCAACGCCTTTCAAGCCCCCGATTTTTATGTGAAATGTGGCTATCGCGTGGAATTTGTGCGGGTCAATGCACAAGACCCGCGCCTGACCAAAACGTTTTTTGTGAAGTATTTGTGATGGGGGTGACGCACGGTCGTGCATCACCCCCATCGCGACCTACGGGCACAATTATACTTGTGTTGCGACTATTGCGTTGGCGATTTGGGCGATTTTGTCGGCGTAGGTGGTCCCCGGGTAGGCCCAACGCCCGTTGAGTCCCTCCAGCGTGGGAGCAATACCGTGGAAATTGGCGGGCAACGAGCGGTAGGCTAGGGCGGCATTCACGAGTGCAGTTTGTGCGGCGGTGCGTGAGGCCGGCACAGTGGCATAGGCGCACAAGCGCCCCACCTGTGCCGTGGCACTCAAATTCCAGCTCGAAAACGAAATCCCCTTGTGCCATTTTTGTTCACTCGCATGCCACGCCCACTGATGGGATTCATCGGGTGCTGGGGCGCTGCTTTTTTTCTCGCCGGTCACGCCGATCCCTGCCGGGTTGCGGCGCGGGCGATCGCTCCACCACGACGACATGTTGGCCGTTTCGTGGATCATCTGCGCCACCGCAATACACGGATCCACACCCGTTTGCGTGCAGTACTGCCAATACCACGGCAGTATGTTGACGGTGATGTCGTACGACGTGTAGAGCGGCTGTGGGGTGCGATTGCGGATGTAGGCTGCCGCCTGTGCAACAGTGCACCGTGGTGGCGCAATAATGGCCGACTGCTTGGAAATCAGCGGATTCGGTGCAGGTGGAGCGAGATAGGTGGTAATCCATTGGCGTACATCGTTGAGGTTGATGGCGCTCCCCGGGCATGTTTTGGGGGAGTTGCAGTCGCGATGCCCCTTGACGGTGGTCGGACTCACCGTGATACTGCGCCACTTTACGAGCTCCGCTGCCGCCCCCACCACCAATTCGCGCGTCTGCGTATCCCACGGATTCACGTTGTAGTCGCCGACCACTTCGATGCCCCACGTATGCGCATTGCAGACACCGGCATGCACGCCCTGCATGTTGAGGGGCGTGAGTTGCCAGATACCGTCGTTGGCAGGATTGGGTGAATTAGCCACAATAAAGAGGTGCGGGCCAGCCGACCACTGCTTGCCGATGTAGAAATTTTTCAAGCCCTCCATCGAGGTGCGCCCGTTCCACGATGCGGCCGTGGGGATGTAGGTGTGATGGATGACGACCCCGTCTGCCCACGCCGCAATAGCGGGATTGTAGGCGCTGAGATGGCTGGCAAACTCCTGCACCGTCTTCCATTGACGAATGTCTGCGGCGAAGTTGGGCATCGGCGTACGCTCCTTTGCATGTGAGGGGAATGGTTTGTATTTCGAGACGGCGTGTTGAATTCAGCATACACCACGCATAACAAATGTCAATGGATGACACCCGCTTACGCCCCCAGCCCCTCGGCATCGCCATACGCCCACACATCGAGTTGAACGTACGTCTGCAGCACGTCTACCATCGAGGCACGTGTTCAGCGATACTCATCATCGTCGTCATCCGCATAATACAATTCCACATCATCATCATCGATCCACACCTCGTGCTGATTGGGTGTGGTGTACGCGACGTACGCATCGCGCAACTCACGTTCACGTTGCAACTGTTGCTGCTGCATTTCGTAATCTTCGGCGTCATGCCGTGCGCGCATCATCATCATGTTGTAGTGATGTATCATCAATTCTTGCCGACGGTAGTCTACATACCCCATCACAAACGGATAGAGAAAAATAGCCACCACCACGCAACCTGCTGCCCATAATTCCATCGCGTCCTCTTTGCTACTGTATGGATCATGCACCTACTCTACCGACTTAAATGTGCATATATGTGGATTTTTCATTCTTTTTATGTAAAAAATGGCGTATGCTCGTCATATGACCAAAGAAAACTGGTGGTTAGCCCGAGCCACAACGCCATGCCCTGGTGACGATGCCCTGAGCACTTCATTGCACATGGCGCATGACATCAATCCCACGTATTCCGCGATACAATAACCCCATACCCGCCTCACTCGTAATTCATAATTCTCAGGAGCGACGTATGCCCACCCCCCTCCACTACCACCTGATGCACCCCGGCGGCCCCAGCCTACCAGGCGACCCCAATGCGGCCTTTTGCATTGACGGCACCTACCACCTGCACTACATCGTGGCGCAGCCGTGGCAGGGGCAGGAGTCGTTTGCCTTTGTGCATGTGAGCAGCCCCGACATGATCCACTGGACGTGGCACCCGACCATGGCACCCGACCATGCTGCAACCCGAATTCACCGGCCACGGCATGTTTAGTGGCACGGGCTTTGTGACGCTGGGCGGCCAGCCCGCCATCATCTACCACGGCCAAGGCTCAGGGCGCAACCAGATTGTCATCGCCAACGACCACCAACTGACGGGCTGGCAGCCACCCTACGCCGTGGATGTGCGCACTCGTGACGGCAGTGTGGCCGATATACGCCACTGGGATCCCGATTGCTTCATCATTGACGACACCTACTACGCCATTTCGGGGGGTGAAAACCCGCCTCTCTTTAAATCACACGACCTGCGCACCTGGACGCTGGTGGGCGACTTTTTGGCGCACGACCTGCCCGACGTGGCGTATGGCGAGGATGTGTCGTGCCCCAATTTTTTCCGCATCGGCGCCAAATGGATGCTCTTGTGCATCAGCCACCACGTCGGCTGCCGCTACTACATCGGCGATTGGGATGCAACAAAAGAGCAATTCGTGCCACAGACA
>JBEANH010000076.1:0-12184 GCA_041165505.1 Chloroflexota bacterium
TACACCTGTGCCACCCGCCACACGTTGTAGCTCCGCTTTGCGGTCAACCCATGTGACAGCATGCGGTAATCCGGCCGCAGTCACAAGCACATCACGCCACCAGCGTTGCCACATGGTCAGCGTTTCGTAGACATCGCTCTGCTCACCACCACGGAATGCCTTGTTGCGTTCTTCCACCCACTTAAAACACTCATGGAGTGGACGAGTTGACAGTGCCAACAACTCATCGAGCTGTTGCTGGAGTTGCTGTGCTGCATCCGGGTTCTGCGCATAGAAATGAGCCAAACCAGGCAATCCTTCACTCCATGCCGCATATGTGTGGGCATCATCGGCGGGTATACCCTGTGTGGTCAACCAGTAGGCGATTGCATCACGGGCCACAGGACGCAACTTGATGCTCTGGCACCGTGACACGATGGTGGCCATCACATCCCCGGCGGTATGCGCCACCAAGAGAAGCGTCGCATGGGGCGGCGGCTCTTCGAGAACTTTGAGCATGGCATTTGCCGCACCCTCGCTCAAGCGCTCGACGTCATCAATGAGAAACACGCGCCGCCGCCCCTCGAACGGGCGCAACGCAATATCGGTCAATGCGGTACGAATGGTGTCTATGCGCAAATCACGCTGGCGTGTGGCCTCGTCGCTTTTGAGGGCCGCCGCTTGTGTCACTAAGCTCGCATGACGCACATCGGGATGATTGCCATTCGCAATGCGTTTGCACGTGCGACAAAGGCCACAGGGAGTCATTTGGTGCGTTTCGCAGTTGAGCAACTGCGCAATGCGCAGTGCCAACAACGATTTCCCAACATGCCGTGGACCACTGATGAGATAGGCATGGGCCGGTCGTTGCGCAGCCACCGCCTGTTGCACCATTTCAATAGCCCAATGATGCCCGACTATCCCCCATGTTGTGGGTGCGTTTGCCGTATCCACGACTACACCGATTCCCAACGCCGCAACACGATGACCGCATTTATGCCACCAAATCCGAACGAATTACTCAGGGCAACCCGCACCTGTGCCTGGCGCGCCACATTGGGCACATAATCGAGGTCGCATTGTGCATCTGCGTGATCCAAGTTGATGGTGGGTGGAATAATCTGATCGCGTAGGGTGAGAACAGTTGCAACCGCTTCTACTGCACCAGCCGCTGCCGTCAAATGACCGATCATTGATTTCGACGCAGTAATGGGGATCTGATAGGCACGGCTACCAAAGACCTGCTTGATGGCAGCAGTTTCCACAATATCCCCGATATGCGTACTCGTCGCATGCGCGTTGATGTGATCAACGTCATCAATGGTGAGTTGCGCATTACCGATTGCAAGCTGCATGGCGCGGATAGCACCGCGTCCTTCTGGATGTGGTGATGTCACATGGTAGGCATCGCTGGTCGAGCCGTAGCCCAATAATTCGGCGATGATGGGTGCGCCACGCTTCTTGGCATGGCTCAGGCGTTCAAGTACCAAAATGCCGGCTCCTTCGCCCAGCACAAAGCCATCACGATTGGCATCAAATGGTCGTGACGCACGCGTCGGCTCGTCGTTGCGCATTGACAAGGCACGTGCAGCCGCAAAACTCGCTAAGCCGAGTTTTGCAATGGGTGCTTCACTACCCCCTGCGAGAATGACATCCGCATCACCACGCAACAGTACCTGTGCGGCTTCACCGATTGACTGGGTACTCGCAGCACACGCCGTTGCAATCGTCGTATTAAAGCCGGTTAACCCGAGCTGAATGGAGACTTGGCATGACGGCATGTTGGGCAAGGAAAGCGTGATGTAAAACGGATTCACTTTGGCCGCCCCACGGGTCATAATGGTTTCAACGGCTTGTTCCGTGTCAAATGCCGAAGATGAACCGTCGGCAATCATCGCCCCAATGCGATGCCGGTTGTCGTCGGTGATGGTGAGTTGTGCATCCGCCACGGCACTCCGTGCAGCTGCAATTGCGAGTTGACTCGCCCGCGACAAGCGCCGTGCCTCTTTGGCGTCCATGAAGTCTTGGGGCACAAAGTCGGGCACCTGGGCGGCGATGCGTACCGCCGCATCACCGATATCGAGTCCCTGTACAAGACCGACACCACTTTCACCGGCACACATGCGTTGCCAAAACGGTGCTACGCCCACACCGAGGGGAGCGGCCACACCCAACCCGGTAACCACGATGCGTAAATCATCGGGATCAATGACCGCCGCAGTCGCATCGAATGCAGCATCGAGGGCGCGACCATGTAATCCAAGCGCTGCCAAACGTTGCCGCAATATCCCACTCGTGTATGTATCCATTCGTACACCTTACCCACGTACAACCCAAACGGCGATTACCACAAATGCGAAGACAATACGATAGTAGGCAAACCACACAAATCCGATACGCCGGATCCACTGCAACATCAGGTCAATCACCAGCACCCCCGTGACCGCCGCAGTGACCACCCCGATGAGCGTGGTTACGACATCATCGCCACGAATCGCCAGTAGATCGGGCATTTTCCCCAGCACTGCGGCCAGCGTAATCGGCATACTCAGTAAAAACGAAAAACGCGCCACTGCCACACGATCGAACCCGAGCAACCGACCCGCGCTCATGGTTGCACCCGAACGAGACACACCGGGAATCAACGCCAACGACTGCGCCAGGCCAATCCAAATGGCATCACGATAGGTCAGTTGAGCGAGACTGCGTTGCGATCGACTATACACGTCAACACCGGCGATGACGACTCCCATGACTGCCAGCACTACTGCGATCTGGACGGGTTGCCGCAACGCAGTTTCAATGACATCTTGGAACAACACGCCGAGCAGACCCGCAGGTATCGTTCCCAATACGACACCCCACACCATCATAACGGCAGGCGATTGTTGCCGTTTCAAGAGCTGTGGCACGGCACGCAAGAGCATGAGCCAGTCCGACCAAAAATAGGCCACAATGGCCACAAGCGTCCCAAGATGGAGCGCAATATCGAAAGTCAACGAGTGTAACAGTGGATCTTCCCAGGCAAATAACCATGGCAAGAGAATCAGATGTGCTGACGATGAAATCGGCAGAAACTCTGCAATTCCCTGGAGCAGCCCCATCACGAATGCAGCAGATTGCCCACTCAACACCGACACAACGGCCAATACGCACCCAAAACCCGCCATTATTTGCGCCAGTTTTGTCACACCATACCTCATCTATCTCGTCAGAAAACGTGCCTAGCGACCACACGTCAGCGGTTCTTCGGCCTGTGCGCGTACGCGCTGGTATTCGGCCATTGCCAGCATGGCGAGTTGTGGACTTCGAATCATCATCAGATTCTCGTCGTTGCTCTTTTCAGCACTTTTGGTGAAGTTATATGAACCAGTGATAACCAATTCATCATCCACGATAATCGTCTTGTGGTGCATGATATAGCAGTTGCCATCGCGCAAAATGTCAATGTCGGCCTCTGCCAATGTCGCAAACACGGCACCCGTCCCATTGGCGTTTTGTGATTCCATCACCCCTTGTACCCGCACCCCTCGGTTGTGCGCATCTATCATGGCTTGGCTGATAAACTTGTCCGTATATGAAAATGCCATGAAGTAAATACCCGATTGTGCATTGTTCAAGGCGTCCACCACATACTGATTAATGCCATCTTCTGGTGAGAAAAAATACTCGATTTGGCCATCAGCAAGTGGCACTTTGGGGTGTGGTGCATAACTGGTTTTGTAGGTACCAAACGTCCCCGACATCAGTTGGTCAATTTCCTGACTGTAGCGGGTCGCCATGGATTCATTCACCACACGCCACATGAAGTTGTTGTTGCGGTAGGTGTCGTTCATCGTCATATTCCACGAACCCGTCCAGACGATGGATTCATCAACAACTGCGATTTTTTCATGCATGAACGGTTCACGTCCGTCACCCTGTACCGCAATACCCGCATCTTGCAACTCACCAATCAGGGCAGCCACACGGGCATCTTCGAGATTTTCGTCGTCAAAGGCCACACGCACCGCCACTCCACGCGCCTGCGCTGCGATGAGTTCCTGTCCCAATTCGGGCAAATCAATGTCAAATACGGCAATGTCAATGCGTTTTTGAGCCGCCATGATGTCCTTAAGGAACGCCGTGTAGAGTGGTGGATTCGTCCGTGCATCCGCTTTATCTGGGTAAATGAGTGCTGGCGTCGTACTAAAGAGTTGCACCAGTTGGGATTGATTGTTGGGCACCTGCTCGACTTCCGTTGTATCTGGTGTATCGCTGGGTGGAGCGGTGACTTCTTGGGGCGGACTAATCCAGTAGACAATCAACATGATCACGATGATCAGCAGTAATACACGCCAGTCTTTGATTTGTGCAATCAGTGCCACAATATCATTTTTGTCCGTCGTATCACGCGGTTTTTTACGTGTCATGGTCGCTTATCCTTTACGCCAAAATGAAAAAATGCGCCGCCACCAGGGTGCGGGTGGCGTCTGCAGTGGAGTCGTCCGAATTGCCATCGTGGTACTGGGCACCGCCAACAACTGATCGAGGTGGGCTTGGGCGGTGGCCGGGTTGCCACCATTTCCCGCCGCCACACGCGTCGCCGTACGGATTGCGCGCATCGTGTTAGCCAGCGTTGCATCGTCAATGTCGCTCCGTTGCAGATACTGTGTCGCCGTTGCGATGGCCCACTGCCGTAGCCGTGTCGCATCTTCACCGGCTAAATCACCGACGAGTGATTCATCTTCATACATGCGTTCGAGCATTTGGGTGCGCGCATCATTCATCATGCAAACTTTCTCGTCAGAACCATGCGTGTATGTGGAATACGCATATTATACTCTACCCCTATGCGATTGTGACACAACCGCATCGAGCAACGCGAGGAACCGCGGAATAATCACCTGCCAATCGTAGTGTGCCACCACAAAAGCGCGCGCTCCCGCAGTGGTAGTTCGCTGCATCAGCATGTCACCAATCGCCTGCGCCATGGACTGCGGCGTATCGGCGCGCACCCAACACTGCGCGGGCAGCGCGTCAATACCCTCAACACCGAGTGTGGTACTCACAATTGGCAGTGCCAACGACATGGCCTCGAGCACTTTGAGGCGCACGCCTCCGCCGATGCGCATCGGAACCACATATACTGCGGCGCCACACAGATACGGGCGTGTATCCGCCACTTCACCTGTGAGTTGTACTCGTCCCGCAGCCTGCATCGCATGCAGCTCGGCAGTAGGGCGCCGACCAACCACCACAAAATCCACGTCGGTGACCTGGTGGCGGATGAGTGGCATGACTTCGTGGACAAACCAACGCACGGCATCCACGTTGGGCCGATAGTCGAGTGTCCCACTAAAGACAATTGTGGGGCGTGCATAGGGCGTGGCAGTCACGGTACCTCGAGCAAAATACTCCGTATCCACGCCATTGGGAATCACTGTCGTAGCAAGTGTCGGAACAAGGCGTTGCAACATGGCCGCATCCTCGTGCGACACCACCGTCACTGCATCGGCCTGTGCAACTGCACGCGCTTCAAAGCGCTGTAATTTGACCCATTGCACCAACGAATAGATGGCCGCATGCCACCGGCGCGGCTGACGCGCATCCGTGATGGCAGCCCGTTTCTGAATAATGTACTCGGCATTGAATTCATCGAGCACCGTGGCAATGCCACGCTGACGCACCACCTGCAAATAGGGAGCCATTTCGATACTAAAGGCAATCACCACGTCAACATGTTGCGTGTCGAGCAATTGGATGAGATGGTGCATATAGGCATCATCCCGATTGCGCAGCGCCATATCAGGTAACGAACTCGTGAGCATCTGCCAGGCGCGTTGGCGGAGTGCGCGTGATGCTGGCCCCACCACCGCAACCAGCGTAGCAGGAGCAATCTGTGTTGCACAGGGAGCAATGGCGCTTGAATCGGCAACAAACGACAAGCAGGTCACCGCATGCTGCTGGGCGATACCGCGCAACAACTGAAAAATGCGCATGGTCCCGCCACCGTACGGAGGCCATGGGGCATATGGCGACAACACGAGCACATTCATACAATGATCCGCTGATACAACGGCGGCCCCAGTATCCAGAGTGCGACTACTACGGCGGTAATAGCCGCCAGCAATACGCCACCTGCAGCCACATCTTTGGCGTGTCCTGCCAACGTATTGAATTCGGGGCTGACCAAATCAACCACCAACTCGATAGCAGTATTGAGTGCTTCGGCCACCAGCACCAAGCCCATGGCAAGGCAGAGAATTGCCCACTCACTGGTGGTACACTGCAGCCAATAGGCCATTATTATGACGAACGGCACCGCCACCATATGGATTTGGAAGTTGCGCTCGGCACGCGCCACCAACCAGATGCCTCGCAAGGCATAGCCGAATGAGGCCAATAGCGTTACGCGGCGAGGAGTGCGCGTCATGGTGTATTCGTCCGGGGTAACTGGAGCAATTCCATGATTGCATCTTGGTGCTGACGCATGAGCGCATCTTCGGCCGCACTCCGTTCGTGGTCGTGCCCGAGTAAATGCAACACACCATGCACAGTCAGGAATGCCAGCTCGCGTGCGTGACTATGCCCGTACTCGGCGGCCTGTTGCACAACGTGTTGCCACGAAATCGCAATATCACCGAGATAGCGTGGCATCCCAGGGGGCAACACAAATGGGCTTTCGGCACCGTCATCTGCAAACGAGAGCACATCGGTGGGCTTGTCTATTTGGCGATATTCACGATTGAGCTGATGCACTTCGACGTCGGTAGTCACATACACACTCAGCTCGTATGCATCGCTGACTTGCTGTTGTTGTAGCGTCATGCGCACGGCGCGTTCAATCAACGCAACATCAACCGCTCGGGCATCGAGGGCATCGGCACACTGCACGTCCACGAGAAATTGGCTCATATGTGTCCTTGTTGCTCTACCACCGGCTCACCGTTGAGACGCGGCGTAGCCGGCGTATAGTCAATCCGCGAATGATAAATTCCTTTGAGTGTGGTAATAAACGCTTCCCGGATACGCGCAATATCGTGGAGTGTCACCTGTGAATGAGCAAGTTGACCACTCTGCAACCGTTCATCAATAATCGAATTCACAATTGATTCGACGGTTGCACCTTCTTTGGACACAGTGGCACCACTCTGGATTTTGGATCGCACCGTGGCTTCGACCCCGTCAGCCAGCATCATGATGACCTGTTCGCGTGTATGGGGATTGGGCCCAGGATAGGTGTAGTCGGCCACATCCACATCCGGGTTTGCCTCACGCGCTTTGTTGTAAAAATAGCGCACCACCGTGGTACCGTGATGGGTCGCAATAAATTCGATGAGTTTAGCCGGCAGACGAGCCTCATGTGCCATTTGCAGGCCATCACGCACATGATCAATGATAATCTGGGCACTTTCACGCGGGTCAAGCGCATCGTGCAAATTCACCCCATCACTCTGATTGTCGGTGAAATAAAAGGGGTGCTTGACTTTGCCGATATCGTGATAGTATGACGCCACCCGCAACAATAGACCGTCGGCATGAATCGCTTCTGCAGCACTTTCGGCTAGATTCCCAACGGCAATACTGTGGTAATAGGTACCTGGCGCTTCGCGCACTAGACGTTTTAACAACGGTTGTTCGGAATGTGCGAGTTCGAGGAGCTGCAAGCCAGAAACCATGCCTGCGAGATTCCCAAAAACACCACACAGACTGAGGGCTAGCAACGATGAAATTAATGCACCAATACCACTTGTCACAATCAATGGCCACGCACTTCGCCAGTCGCTGGTCTGTTCGAGCATCAGCAACAACCCGAATGCGGTCAACGCTGCCACCAACATGGTCACGCCACCCGCTTTGACAAAGACCTGCGATCGGTCCACACGCCGGGTCAAAATACTGCCGATGAGTGCTGCCATGAAGGGGGGCATGGCCTGGAGCAACGAGCCATTGGCAATTAAAAAGATGGCACATCCCATGGTCACCGTAGCCACGGTGGCACTACGCAACCCGTAGTAGGTGGAAACGAGTAAAGCGGCCATGACCATTGGCGAGGCTGACACCAAGATGGGGAACATCCCCACACTGATACGGGTGATGATGACTGCGGCTGCCATCAGCACGACGAGAGCCCATAATTCTGCCCGCCGAGTGGCAGCATTGCGGTCCACATGCCACAACGCCAACGCAAAAAAGACCACCAACATGGCAGCCATCACCCCTTGACCGATAATCTGGAGCCATGTCTGCTGCGGATTGAGCACGCCCACCGCTTTTAATTTTTCCTGAATCAACGGGGTAATCACATCGCCGGCACGGACAATGTTTTCGCCTTGTTGAATTGACACCGTCACCGGTGGTACTTTGGCACGTGCATCCGCTTGTGCTTGTTTGGTGGCTTCTTCGTCAACCGTCAGGTTTATCTGCACATACGGCGTAATAAAGCGCAAAATCACATCCCGTGTGATATCGTCCGCATCGGTATCAATGTAATTGGGGATGGTTGATTCACGCAGATTTTGCAGGACTTTTACGTCAATCCGATTCCCCACATCAATCATGGCCTGGTCGTAGATGGTCAAAATCTGCGTCCGCAGTCTGTCCCATTTCGAATTGGGTAAATCGGCCAACCAACGCGCCGTTTCAAACGGAATAATGGCGACTTCGAGGGTATTGTCATCGAGTGCGTCAATGTTTTCTACACGATTTTTCCACGGATCACGCGAATTACGCACTTGCTCAATCCCATCGAGCAATGTGACAAGTTGGTTGCGCAAACGGGGAATGGTGTAGACATCTGTACGCGTCTTGATGAGGCCCGGAGCACTCGCAGCACTCTCCTGTGCCTGAATCGTGAGTACATCGCTCACATACGTGACACGCCGTTGCGCCTGAATCGTCTCGGGACTCGGGATACCCACCGAAATGCCTTCGAGCGACGCTGGTTGTATACCAAAGACAAGCCAGAAACAGAGCGTCAATACGATTCCTGCCAGCCATAATTGCCGCTGTGCCGGCACAATCATGCTCTGCAGTGACGATATCACCCAGCGTGGCATCGGTTTATGCCCCCAACAGCTCGCGGACCACTTGGTTGAGCACACGCCCATCCGCCTGTCCTTTGAACTGTTGCATGACCACAGGCATGACGCGATTCATGTCTGCGGCACCACGAGCACCCACCTGTTGGATGATGGCATGGATGCGGGGGCGGAGCTCCTCTGCCGAAAGCATGCGTGGGAGATACGCCTCGAGAATTGCGATTTCTTGTTCTTCTTTGGCGACGAGGTCCATGCGATTGCCACGCCGAAACTGATCCACGGATTCACGCCGTGTTTTAACCTGCTTGGCCACAATTTCGATCATTTGGACTTCGCTCAGCGACACCGAATCACGAACTGCCTGTGCAGCGGGATTCGCATCACCGCCTGCTGCATCGTAGGCCTGTTTTACTTGATTCTGCAGGCTCTTCTTGATGGCATCCATTGCCATCCGCAATGTTTCTACGCGCACCTGGTCTTTGGCACGCATCGCTTCTTTCATGTCATGCTGCAAGCGCTGATACAAATTCATGGTGGTCATCGTCATGTTTCCCTTCTGTGCGACATATTACAACACGATACGGCGCGGGCGAACCCGTTGTTGTTCTGCAACTATAATAGCCCGAATTTGCGCAACGGCGTCATCGAGACGTTCATTACGGTTAAAGACCACATAATCAAAGGCTTTGACTTGCGCCATTTCACGCTCCGCCTGCACCATGCGGCGCTCAAACTGCTCGGGGGTCTCCGTACCCCGTCCCGCCAGCCGTGCTTTGAGCTCGTCCATGCTCCCCGGCGCCAAAAACACTTGCACTGCTGCGGGAATCAGCCGCTTGAGTGTGGCCGCCCCCTGTACGTCAATGCGCAGAATCACATTGCGCCCCGATGCAAAACCACTCCGGATGCTGTGTTTGGGGATACCCTTGTAGTGCCCATACACTTCCGCCCATTCGACGAGCTCATTCTGTGCGATGAGTGATTCGAATCCGGCAGTATCATAGAAAAAATAATCAACACCTTCGATTTCGGTTGCACGCGCTGGCCGACTCGTGGCAGTCACCACAAAGTGGAAATCTTCGGCACATTCACGCAGGCGCACCAGTAACGCATCTTTGCCGACACCCGACGGTCCGGATATCACCATCAAGAGTGGTTGCGGTGACTCACCGTGTAACAGCGGATTCAGTTCGTTGTCGTGTGTCATCATCTTGGTATACTTACTCACATGACTATAGATACACTTGCCGTTATGGCCATTTGCCGCGAACTACAATCGTTCGTCGGTGCCAAAATCCAAGATAGTGTGATTGCATCACCACTCAGTATTGCACTCGAGTTGTATCATCACCATCAACGCCGCTGGTTGCTCCTCTCGGCGCACCCCAAGCTTGCACGCATCGCCCTCCACAGTCAACGCATTCCCCGTGGTGTGGACCAGAGCACACCACTGCTCCTGCTCCTGCGTAAATACGTGGAAGGGGGACGCATTACCGCCGTTCATCAACCCGAACTCGAACGCATCATATCGCTCAGTATAGCCAAACACCCCGAACCACGCAACCCGGACGACCTACCCGAACCAGTAATCGAGGTGCGCCTGATCATGGAAATCATGGATCAGCGGAGTAATGTGTTCCTGGTGGATGCCCAAAATACCGTGCTCGAATGCGTCAAACGGGTGAATTCCCAGATGAGCCGGCGTGTGGCACTGCCCAACCAGCCGTACGTCCCTCCACCAGCCCCCACCAAAGCCCATCCCCTACACGACGACGGGGGCGCATTACGTGCCGCCATGGAATTCGAACCTTCTATTGCCAAGGCCCTCGTCGCAGCGTATCGCGGCGTATCACCGCAAATGGCCCGTGAAGCAACCTTCCGGGGCAACGATGATGCCGTACCAGCCTTGCACGCACTCCACGCACTGTTTGCGGCACCTGTAGCACCGTGTATCATCCACGATAGTGATGGCGTGCCACAACACTTTGCTGCCTATCACCTCACCCACATGGGGCGCTTCAAAGAGCTTGCTACTATCAACGATGCGATCATTGCGTATGCGACCCCGCGCGAAACATTGGGCGACTATCGCCGCCGCCGTGATGCGCTTGCAATGCGCATCGGCGACCATCGTGAACGCATTGCCCGGCAACTTGCTGCCCTGCGCCAAGAAATGAGCAAAGCCGAACTGCTCGAACGGTTGATGTGGGAAGGGCAAATGATTTATGCGTATATGCACGAAATCCGCCCCGACATGCAGGAATTCATTGTTGACGGTGAACGCATCAGTCTCGTGCCTCATACCTCACCATCGCTCCAAGCCCAAGAACGGTTTAAAGCGTACGACAAAGCCAAGTCTGCGATAGCCGGGCTACCCGAACGCATCCAACGCGCCAGTGACGAGATTCAGGGCATTGATGAAACACTGGCCTACCTCGACATGGCAGATAGCTTCGAAGCCATCGAATCAGTAGCACGTGATGCCTTGCTATCGGGGTGGGTGCGCACGAGTGATGTGCCCCGCCAAGCACGCGTACGCCCACAACCGCCACTGCGCATTCCACTCGACAACAGCATCGTTGTGTATGTGGGGCGCAATGCTCACCAAAATCAGCTGGTTACGTTTACCATTGGCGAATCACACGATACCTGGCTCCACGTACGCAATATGCCGGGTGGGCATGTCATCATCAAGGCACAAGGCCGCACCATCACTGATGATGTCATCATGCAGGCCGCCGCCCTCGCAGCCTACTACAGTAGCGCCCGTGGCGAAGCCGCAGTGGATGTGGACATCTGTCGGCGCAGTGGCGTCCGCCGCATCAAGGGCGGCCCAACAGGGCTCGTGTCGTATCACGCTGAACGCACGGTGCGCGTGGCACCACACCGCGCTGACTAACCAAGCGAGTGTCAGGCGATTGGCGCACGGAATGCAAATATGCTATGATGTCTTCTTGTGCCTGGGGAATCCCGTAGCAGCACATGCGAAGGTACTGACACAAGGAGTTTTGTAGTATGGCCATTGAGCTCAATCTCAGCAAGCGCACCGTTACCGGCAAAAAAGTCGCCGGATTGCGCAAGGCGGGGGTACTCCCTGCCACCGTGTACGGCAAGCATCTCGCCCCCATTAGCGTGCAGGCCGACGCACGCGAATTCACGGCAGTCATGAAGGCCGCCGGTCGCAC
>JBEANH010000077.1:0-13186 GCA_041165505.1 Chloroflexota bacterium
CATCGTCATGACAACGATGATTCCGTACCAGATTGCCACACGAAAGTTCTGCATGAATAACCCTACTCTGGCGTCACATATGCAGCCGTAATCCCACCATCAACGGTAAATGTTGCCCCCGTGGTAAACGATGATTCATCAGATGCCAAAAAGAGTGCCGCCTTGGCAATTTCGTGCGCTTCGCCGAATCGCCCCATGGGGATATGCACCAAACGGCGCTGTTTTTTGGCATCCGTATCGAGGAATTTCATCAACAGCTCGGTACGCAACGGTCCCGGACAAATCGCATTCACCCGGATATTCTGCCGGGCATGTACCACCGCCAATTCACGGGTCATGGCGAGTACGCCGCCCTTCGAAGCGGTATAGGCGATTTGTGGCGTAGCTGCACCCAACAACGCCACAAACGAGGCCGTGTTGATAATCGAGCCACCACCTGCACGCAAGAGAGCGGGGATACCGTATTTACAGCCAAAAAAGACCCCTTTGAGATTGATATTCATCGTCAAATCCCAAATCGCCTCGTCGGTAGTCATGGCATTGTCGTCTTGGCTATGCATGATGCCCGCATTGTTGAACAGCACATGCAACGCGCCAAAAGCAGCTTCTGTGTGGGCAATCATCGCCGCACTATCTGCTGCCTTGGCCACATCAGCTTGGATAGCGATGGCCTGTGTCGAGCCGATTTCGGCGACGACAGCTTGGGCGGCAGCCAGGTTGATGTCTACCACGGCCACTTTGGCCCCTTCACGGGCAAAAAGCATGGCGGTTTCACGCCCAATGCCCTGCCCAGCCCCCGTAATCAGTGCCACTTTATTGGCTAAACGCATACGTTCCGTCTCCTGTACGCTGTCGTTCCATTACCGATTATGCACGTTCAAAATAGCGCGCCCGCTCCCAACTGGTGACCACCGCATCAAAGGCCTCTTGCTCGTACTGCGCGAATCGTAACAGATGCGCATGCACGTCGCTCCCCAAGGTGCGCTGGGTTACTTCACTTTTGCCAAAGCGTGTCATCGCCTTGCGCAACGTGGCGGGAATTTGTGGTAGATTGCGCGCCGCATAGATGTCGCCTTCGAACATGTCACCTGGCTCGATGCGCTCGCGGATCCCCTCGAGCCCAGCTGCAATCCCTGCTGCATACGCGATATACGGATTAGCATCGGCACCCGGGATGCGGCACTCGATGCGCAACGAGGCATCATGTCCGACCACGCGAAAGCCGGCAGTACGGTTGTCGTAGCTCCATGCCAACGCAGTGGGGGCCCATGAGCGTGATTGATAGCGTTTGTACGAAGTGGGATATGGTGCAAAGCAGATGGCAAAATCGGCCGCATAGCGCAACCAGCCACCCAAAAACCAACGAAATTCATTGGACGTGTAGAGCGAGCCACACGGCTGATTACCCGCAAAGACGGGACGACCATCGAGTGTGCGCAAACTCATATGGATGTGCGCCGACGACCCCGTGTGTTTTTCGTGCCACTTTGCCATAAAGGTGACACTTTTCCCCATGCTATCGGCAATTTCTTTGGCCGCATGTTTGTAGATAACATTGGCGTCACACTGTGTCAAGACTGGACCATAGCGCAAGTTGATTTCTTGCTGTCCAATCCCGGCTTCGCCCTTGCTCGCTTCGACGGGAATCCCACTCGCATCCAAGGCACGCCGGATCGCCCCAATCACGGGCTCTTCACGCGTGCCCTGCAGAATGTGGTAGTCCTCGTTGTAGTATCCTGCCGGCTTGAGGTCGTGATAGTGCTTGGCATGCGCCTGTGCGTAGGAATCATCGAACAGGTAAAGCTCGATTTCGCTTCCACCAAAGACCTGATAGCCCATGGCAGCTGCTGCCTCTATTTGGTCGCGCAAAATTTGACGTGGGGAAATTGTCACCGCCTGGTGGTGGCCGCGGTACAGGTCGCACAGCACCATGGCGGTATGTGGCAACCACGCTGCCAGTCGCAACGTGCTCAGGTCGGGGACAGCATGCATGTCACCATAGCCCTGTTCCCAGGTGGCAAACGAGTACCCAGAGACCACATCCATTTCCATGTCACAGGTCAACAGGTAGTCACACGCATGCATGCCATCGCCGAGTACTGCATCCACAAAATGATGCCCGGTAACCCGTTTGCCCATCAGACGACCGTACAGGTCGGGAAAGACGACCAGCACCGTGTCTATGTCACCACGGCTGATGCGTGCACGTAATTCATCAGGGGATATCGTCATCGTACCCTCCTCAGTTGCTTGCGTAGATTGGACGCGCGCTCAGATACTTCACATTTTACTACATGCCATACAGTACAACGAACCCGAGCAACGGGAATCCCCACTGCTCGGGCAACGTGTGTGGAATCGCTTATCGTGTTATTCGAGAAAGCTTCGCAGGCCGCGTGCAACACCTGGATGGCGCAGTTTGCGCAACGCTTCGCCTTCGATTTGGCGTGTCCGTTCACGGGTAATATTGAATTCGCGCCCGACTTCTTCGAGCGTGCGCGCACGCCCATCTACGAGTCCATAGCGGAGCTGGATGATACGGCGCTCGCGTTCGGGTAAGCGCTTGAGCGCATCACTGAGCCGCTCGCTCAGGAGCGTATGTGTGGCTGACTCTGCGGGTGTCATGCCGTGGTAGTCTTCGATGAAATCGGCCAAATTTGCGTCGCCATCACTGCCCACCGGTGTTTCGAGTGACAGTGTTTGACGTGATGCATCGAGGATTTTGCGCACTTTTTCACTGGGCATGTTGAGCGCATCCGCAATATCTTCGTGGGTCGCATCACGCCCCGTCTCTTGCTGAATCCGTGACGATGTCCGCATCAGTCGGTTAATTGTCTCACCCACGTGGACGGGGAGCCGGATGGTGCGACTCTGGTCGGCCACCGCCCGTGTAATCGCCTGGCGAATCCACCAGGTGGCGTACGTGGAAAACTTGAAGCCACGACGATGGTCGAATTTCTCGGTGGCGCGCATCAAGCCGATGCTCCCCTCTTGGATGAGGTCGAGCATGGACATGCCACGGCCGAGGTATTTCTTGGCGTTGGAAACAACCAACCGCAAATTTGCGGAGATCAGCTGCTCACGAGCATCACGCCCCTTGACGATGACCCCACGCAACCAGACCGCATTCGGAAATGCGTCGGGCAGACGCTTGCTGGCAATACCACTCGCAACCACGGTCACGGCGGTGTCATCGCCAACAATCGCAGTCAAACTGTTCATCAGGTCGCGGTTCTGCAAATCGGTAAGGCACGTCACAATATCGAGCAGGTCGGGAGCGTGTGCCTGATCAATGGACTTGTTGACACAGTGTGTCACAATCAGGCGATACAGCGAAAAATCATTGGTACCACCGGCCACGCGATCACATGCTTCCACACACATCAGGCCAGCGACCATGGAGGTGCGCGTCTGCTCAGAAAGTGACTTGAGATGGTACCCGTAGGCGCCATCCACACTCACCACAAAGGCGCGTGCATCGTCGTGTAAGGCCACATCCCATTCGCTGTGCCCGCGCAACCGATTCAGATAGGCTCGTGTGGCACACCATACCATGGCGACTACATCGGTTATGTGGCTGGCAAGCTGGAATTTGCGCTCGTGCGTATAGTCAAAACTTGCTTTACCACAGACGAGTTGCTCCACTAAAAGACCAAGCTCGATTTGATAGGCAAGGTTGATTTCTTCGACAATGGATTTGAGCCGATCAATGCGCCCAATATCGCGTAAATACAAACGCACCGAATCGTCAACGTCACTATCGTCTGTAGTAACGACTTCGAGTTCAATGCGATGGAGTTCGTTATAGTCTTCATCTATAACTTCGATATCGTGGAATTCATCAGTACCATCAAGCGAACGATTCACAAGGTATTTGTTTGTCGAATGCGACTCTGTATGTGAATGCGTGGTATCAACGCGTGAAGAACTGAGCTGGGGTGGAGTATTTGGCTTATCCACGCGACACCAACTTTCTATCGCCAATGATTCGCCTAACCATGCGTAAATATACCATATATTGTGTGATTTTGCAATGTTTTTACCCATATTTAGTATGTTTTTGCCTGAAAAAAGTATGCAATAATACGTATGAAATTATCAGTATTTTTTCATGAAATGGAAACGCAATGCACATCGTTGTCATTGGTGGTGCGAGCACCTACACTCCCGAGCTCATTGATGGCTTGGTTGCGCGTGCCAACGACTTGGGACTGACCAAAGTCACCCTCATTGACCCGAATCAATCACGGCTGGCCATCGTCGGTGCCTTCGCACAACGCATGGTTGCCCATCAAAAGGCCCCCTTTGTTGTGGAGCTCGGACATGATCGGCTAGCGGCCTTGATGCAAGGGCCAGATTTCGTCGTCACCCAGTTACGTGTGGGTGGGCAGCATGCACGCCACCACGACGAATCACTCGGGCGCCGCCATGGGCTCATCGGTCAAGAGACGACGGGGGTCGGTGGATTTGTCAAAGCACTACGTACGGTGCCCGTGATGCTGGCAATTGCTGCCGACATTGCGCGCTATGCGCCACACGCCACCCTGGTCAATTTTACTAATCCAGCTGGCATTGTTACCGAGGCGCTGTCACGCCATAGCAGTGTACGCAGTGTTGGTCTATGCAACAATGCGATGACGGCACAACGGAGCATCGCCAAAGAATTGCACGTTGATCCGTGGTCGGTGCGCATCGAACAAGTCGGGCTCAACCACCTCAACTGGATTCGCCGGGTGTGGGTGGACGATCACGATGTCACCGATACCGTGCTCGAAGCGAGCATCGCAGAGCTCACCCGGACACAACATCCGCTCCATGTGCCAGCCCGGATGATTCAGCTGTTGCATGCGATTCCCAGTAGCTATCTCGACTACTTTTACATGACAGCCGCCCATCTCGCACATCAGCAACAGGGTCCCACACGTGCCGAAGTCGTAATGGACGTAGAACGGCGGCTCCTCGAGCGCTATGCGGATGTACACCTCTGTGAAAAACCGCCCGAATTAATGGAGCGCGGTGGTGCATACTATTCCACGGCAGCCGCAGCACTCATCTGTTCGTTGCATCTCGGCGACGGCGCAACCCACGTCGTCAACGTGCGGAACCAACAATCGCTCCCCAATCTCCCCGACGATGTGGTGGTAGAAGTCCCCAGTCGGGTCACCAGTCAGGGGATTACACCGTTGGCGCATGCACCACTCGCCCCAGAAATGCACGGATTGGCAACGCATGTCAAAGCGTACGAACTCCTCACCATCGAGGCAGCCCTGACCGGTAGTCACGACAGTGCCATGCGCGCCCTACTCAGCAATCCACTAGGTCCCGATGCCAGCAACGTGGAACGAGTCTGGCATGATATTCTCGAAACGAACGCACCATGGCTTCCGCAGTTCGATACCCCACGCTAGGACATTCCCATGGCAGACTGGTTCATCGGCAGTGCAAGCAACGCACTCGATCATCGCACAACGGACACGTGGGTACACACCATCGGGTTCCGCAGTGAGCAGGCCTTGCTGGCGCTCGTTGTCTGTGACATTGACGACGTTGGCGCCATTGATCGGCAATCCGTGAGTATGCACATCAACCTGCACCCCATCGAAGCCGTTGATGTAATTCTGGTTGCCAGTGGGGCACAGAGTGCCATCCATTGGGATGGCCTCGATGCCGACACACGCCACACCGTGGTGCACCGCCTCGTTGATTGCATCATTGATGCACTCACATTTGGTTGTCCAGCGGTGATGCGGGTCACCCCCAATGCAGTGCAATGGCGCAAGTTTGATGATCAGCCGATTGCAACACTCACGCGGCACAATGCGCCCATCGCTCCCGCCATCCGTCACACGTTGACCCACACGTGCGGTGACCCTGTGGTTGCCACCACGAGTAGCGTACCCGTCAGCGATCACGCCATTGCGGCGTCTCTGGCAACGGCCACACCACACCCAGTCACACAGGTACACTGGCAGGCCGACACACGCCACTGGGTGCTCACCGTGAATGCGGCCACCATCATCATCACTGACGGGCAAGTGCCAACGACTACTTCCACCTCGGCATGGTGCCTGAGCATGGCACCCACACGGTCTGTGGTCGTGGATACGGCGCTGGCGCATACACTTGCAGGTCCCCCATGAACACGCCTCGCTGTACCTGGTGTGGCGATGACCCACTCTACTGTGACTACCACGACCACGAGTGGGGGGTACCGCTCCACCACGAACAGGGCTGGTACGAACGCATCGTGCTCGAAACGATGCAAGCCGGGTTGAGTTGGATTACGGTGTTGCGCAAACGTGCGCATTACCGTGCCGTCTGCCACAACTTTGATCCCCATATCGTGGCACGCTACACGTCCGACGATGTGGCACGCCTCGTCACTGACCCGGGTATTATCCGCAACCGCGCCAAACTCAACGCCATGATTCGCAATGCGCACGCTTTTCTCGAGCTCCAGCAGAAATATGGCAGCGTTGATGCGTTTTTTTGGGGATTCGTGGATGGAGTCCCACTCCAGCCACACCGCCAGCAACACGCCGACATTCCGGCAGTCACGCCGTTGGCGCAGCAGATGGCGCAACAGCTTCGCCAGCACGGATTCACGTTTGTGGGGCCGACGATGTGTTATGCCTTGATGCAGGCTACGGGGCTCGTCAACGACCACGTGGTAACCTGCCATCGTTTTGCGGCACTCCACCCATGAACACCCCCGCGGTCCAGGTACTCGCCAACGGGCATCTGCTCGTAGACACGCAGCATGACGATGCGGTGACCATTGTGCGTGCACTCCATGGATTCAGCATGCTTGACGCATACACGGGGCGCTTTGTGCGTTGCCGGCTACATCGCACGGCGCTGTGGGCAGCCGCGGCACGCGGCTACACCAGCGCACAAGTGGTCGCCTATTTACACGAAGTGAGTGCCCCCCCGCTCGACCCCAACGTGGTACGCACCATTCACACCTTGATGCAGCGCTGGGGACAAATACAACTGATTGGCACCGCCCACACACCCATGCTCGTGGTACACGACGACGCCCTACGTGAACGGATGCGGCACACGCCTACGTTGGCCGCGTTTCTGCGTGACCCTACGCCAGATGGCTGGCGGATTGACGGATTCCAACGGGGGGCACTCACCCAGGCCCTCTGGCACATGGGGTGGCCACTCGACGACCAAGCACAAGTGGTCACCGGGGAAGCATTTCTGTGTGCATGGAATGACCAGATAGCGCTCCGCCCGTATCAAACTGACGCGATTAGCGCCTGCCTGGCATACACGCATGGGGTGGTGTCATTGCCACCCGGGAGTGGCAAGACATTCATTGGTGTGGGGTTGATGGCACGCATACAGCGCCACACCCTTATCATCACCACGAGTCGGGCTGCAGCCAATCAATGGCGCGACAGCGTGTTGCAGGCCACCACCTGTCAGCCACAGCACGTAGAGATCTATCGGGGGACACCGCGTACGTTGGCCCCGATTACCATCACCACATACCAACAACTGGTGGCACGCACCGCCTTATGTCATGCGGCTGACTGGGGATTAATTGTGTATGATGAAGTACATACGCTACCGGCACCGGTGTTCCGCACTACTGCAGAGCTGAGTACACGCCGGCGCTACGGGTTGAGTGCCACGCTTATTCGTGAGGATGGTCGGATTGGCGACGTCTACAGTCTGGTAGGACCGCAACGCTACACGCTACCGTGGCGCACGCTAGAAGCACAGGGGTTTATTGCGCCAGCCAGCTGTATCGAGGTCCGTGTGGCCATGACTCGCGCCGAACGAGACGACTATTTGCAGACTGCACCTCGCCATCAGGGACAGCAGGCGGCATGTATCGCAGGGAAATATACGGCGGTCACACGTATCGCCACCCGGCATGCTGGCCAGGCCATTCTGGTGATTGGACACTACTTGGCACAGCTTCACACCCTGGCGACGCTAACGGGATGGCCACTCATTACTGGCGATACACCACACGCACAGCGCGATGCGTACTATGCGGCGTTTCGGGCAGGACAGATAAGCCAGCTGATTGTCTCGCGCGTGGGGAATCAGGCCATCGATCTACCCAGCGCCAGCGTACTGATTCAGGTGTCGGGGAGTTATGGGTCGCGCCAAGAAGAAGCGCAACGGCTAGGGCGCATTCTCCGCCCCAAAGGACACGACCAAGTTGCCATGTTTTATACGCTTGTGAGTGCACAAAGTCGTGAAGTTGAAGATGCCTGGCAACGACAGCGCTTCTTGATTGCACAAGGATATCGCTACCAACACCTGGACGAAGGGCAACTATGAGTGCATCGAGTTCGATTTGGGACACACTACGCACGCTGTTCACACCACGCCGCCTCATCATATTGGGTGTGCTTGCCTGTTTCCTAGTAGCCGGCATCTGGTGGATACGCCAGTTCATTGATCTGACACCCACCGGCATTCGTGCCATCATCGCACCACTTGGGTGGTGGGGTGCTGTCGTTTTGGTGCTGGTGATTGCAATCATTTTAGTAGTACCCGTCGTTCCAGCCACGATTGCACAGGTCGGCGCAGGGCTCCTCTACGGCCCCTGGATTGGATTCGTGGTGGTCATGATTGGCGACATCTTGGGAGCCCTCATCGGATTTGCAGTAGCTCGACGCTGGGGGCGCCGGAACCCGTTATTCGACCGTCTCTCCGCCCCCGAGCAAACCGCCTTCAATCAACTCTGCGCACACATTACCCCCATCCGGGTATTGCTGTTGCGCGTCTTGCCGGGTCCCGCCTATACCATGGTGTCGTTGGCTGCTGGGTGTGGCACGATGCCCTGGTGGCGCTATATGCTGGCATCCATGCTCGGGGTGACACCCGCACTCGCCTTGTTGACACTGGCTGGCGATTTGAGCACCACACAACCACTCTTCGCCGCGCTACTCGGTATCGGATTTGTTGGCTTGTTAGTTGTGTTAAGCAAAATCGCACAGAAATATAACAATTCCTTATAATAGACAGTGCATACTGTTCACAGAGGGAGAAACGCGTGGTCATGATTGATGCAGCCCGAATTCACTCACACTATGTCGCTCACTTTGGTCACGCACCACAGTTGATTGTGCGCGCCCCCGGCCGTGTCAATCTGATTGGCGAACATACCGACTATAACGATGGCTTTGTGCTACCTGCCGCCATTGATCGCGCCACCTTTATTGCGGCATCACCACGCACCGACCGACGTGTACGTGTCTTTGCGGCCGACCTCAACGAGAGCGACGAATTCGCCATTGACCAAATTGAGCGCAGTGGCTTACGCCCGTGGAGCAACTACATTCGTGGCATGGTGCGTGCACTCCAAGCGGCCGGTCATGTGATTGATGGAGCCGACATGGTGGTTGCTAGCAGTGTGCCCCGTGGGGCAGGGCTTTCATCGTCCGCTGCACTCGAAGTTGCTACGGGCTACGTCTTTCAGCTCTTCTACGGACTCAACATCCTCGGCGAAGAGCTCGCATTAATGGCACAGGCCACCGAAAACACATTTGTGGGCGTCAACTGTGGCATCATGGATCAATTCATTGTGACACTCGGCAAAGCGAATCATGCCCTCTTGATTGACTGCCGCGATCTCAACTACCAAGAAGTACCGATGCCAACCACCGCATCCGTTGTGATTTGCGACAGTCACATTGAACGGAGCTTGGCTGCATCCGCCTACAATCAACGCCGTGCCGAATGTGAGCAAGCAGTGGAGCTCCTCAAGCCATTTTTGCCTGGTATCAAAGCCCTACGTGACGTCAGCAGCGCCCAACTCGCACAGTACGGGCACGTCTTGGCGCCCGTCGTACTCCAACGCGCCCGCCACGTCATCAGTGAAAACGAACGGGTGATTGCCAGTGTACAAGCCTTGTCCAATGGCGATATCGCAGAGTTTGGTCGCCTGATGAATGCATCACATGCCAGCCTGCGTGACGATTACGCGGTGAGCATCCCGGAAATGGATGCACTAGTGGCTGCGGCACAACGGGTTAGCGGGTGTCACGGTTCGCGGCTCACAGGTGCCGGATTCGGCGGGTGTACGGTCAGTCTCGTGGCAAATGATGCCGTCGAGCACTTCCGCCACGAAGTCGCCGCCGCCTATTTGGCCAGTACCGGCAAAAGTGCCACCATTTACGTGACCAATGCTGCCGATGGCGTCAGTCGCATCCGACCCAATTCCGCCTAAGAAACGAGGTCTCCATGCCGACCATCCTACTCGTGGAAGATGACACCACACTCGCCGAAACACTCCGCTACAATCTCGAACGTGAGGGATATGCGGTGATTGGGGCAAGTGATGGCGTGACTGCACTCGAACACGCACGACAACGCCAACCCGACATTGTTGTACTCGACGTGATGTTGCCACGCCTCGACGGATTTTCGGTATGCCGCATGCTCCGCAAAGAGAGTAGTGTGCCAATTATCATGCTGACTGCGCGCCAAGACGAAGTTGACCGTATTGCGGGGCTCGAGCTGGGCGCCGACGATTATCTCACCAAACCCTTCAGTGTGGGTGAGCTGCTCGCACGGATCCGTGCCATTCTGCGCCGTAGCGATCGCTCTGCGACTACCGTTGAGCGCGACATTCTGCACATCGGCGCCATCAAGCTCGACGTGGGTTCACGGCGCATCTGGCGCAATGACGGCGAAATCCAGCTCTCGCAAAAAGAGTTCGACCTGCTCGCTTGTCTGATGCGCAACCGTGGATTGGCACTCTCGCGCGATGTGCTCCTCGAACGGGTATGGGGATTCGACTATGTCGGTGATGGGCGCACCGTAGATGTGCATATCCGTTGGCTCCGTGAAAAAATCGAACAAGATCCGAGTAACCCGGTCTATTTGCAGACAGTCCGGGGCATCGGCTATCGTTTCGACCTACCCAGCAGCTAAGGAGAGTGTGAGCTCCATGCTGTTTGACCTACTTATTCCATGGATTATCGCCGGAGCATCCATTACGTGGCTGGTAGTGATGTGGCAACATCGGCCACCCATGCCCCGTGTCATGCTACCGGTACCCTCCGCCCCAGAGCCCGCCCAAAACCCTGCCGAAGTGGTCGTTGAGGCCATTGATGTGGGAGTGCTGTTTGTGCGCGGCGATGGGGTGATTTTGATGCACAATCCGGCAGCAACGGCCCTGTTGCAACTCCCGGACAGTGCAGTCGGGCGCACCATCATCAGCGTGGTGCGCGACCACCAGTTCGACGAATTTGTGCGGTCGGTGGCATACTACCGTGAAGCAGACGAAATGCTCCTCCCACAACGCAACCCGGCACGCACACTGCGCATCAACGCCCGCCCCATCATTCAACCGAACGACGAAGCGGTGGTGATTTTGGTGGTACGCGACATCACGCAGCTCAGCCAGCTCGAACGCGCCCGCCGTGACATGATTGCCAGTGTGTCGCACGAGCTCCGCACGCCGCTAGCAGCCCTCAAACTACTGAGTGAAACAATTGCATCGAACCCGCCACCCGACATCGTGCAACGTATGGCAAGTCGCATTTCGGATGAAGTCGACACGCTGATACGGCTGGTCAATGACCTGCATGATTTGTCGCAAATCGAAGCAGGCCGCATCGCACTCCAGATGGCATCTACATCACCAGCTGCCGTACTCTGGCACGCACGCGAACGCATACAGCCACAGGCGGATGCGCACCACATCTCCATTCACGTGGATGTCCCCACAACCATCCCGCATATGCTGGTAGACGTAGGGCGCATTGACCAAGTGCTCCTCAACTTGCTCCATAATGCGGTGAAATATACTCCCGACCAGGGAACCATCACCATCGGTGCGGGTGCCATCCTTTTTCCCGATGACTCCCTGCTCCCCGATGGTATCCCCGCTGATCATCCGGCGGGGGCGTGGGTAGTCATCAGCGTCAGCGATACCGGCGTGGGCATCCCCGCCGAACATCTGCCACGCATCTTTGAACGCTTTTACAAAGTCGATCAAGCCCGTACCCGCGGCTCGGGCACCGGGCTCGGATTGGCGATTGCCCGGCACCTGATTGAGGGGCATGGCGGGCGTATCTGGGTCACGAGTACCGTGGGCGTGGGTACCACGTTTTTTTGCACGTTGCCTACCGCCGACTAACGATAGCAATAGAAAATGAAATGTTCCACAGCCATGCGTATTGGTATCGCCCCTACCATATTTCGCATGGCGCCATACATGAAAAATCCCGCATGCGCACACATGGTTGGCTCACGGGCGTATTAATGCACCCATGTGGGCTACTTCCGTGATCGTACACGGTGTATCAATGTGTGCCGTGTAACAGCTGGCGCTGGGCGCGGTGTGCTCCGTTGTGCATGGAGCACCTTCCAGCGCTGCAGGAGCTGAGCTTGCAGCTTGGGGTTGGGATCGTGGATGCCAATCGAGCTGAGCAGGGCGTATTCGTCGAGCGCTGGTGCAGGAACAACGCAGTGCGCCGATTGTACGCACACCTCACAAAAGAGCGTATGCCAGACGGCGCGGCGGATGTGGGGCACGGGGTCGTGGAGCAGGGGCAATAATGCGGCCACACAGCGCCCGTCACCACCGTAGCCACCATGGTCAATTACCTCCACACAATTGCGCCGAATACGCGTTTGCGGGTGACGCAGACCAGCCACCACCACGGGGATGACCCCGGCACCGGCCTGTTGCAGCGCCCAAATGGCCGGCACTTGCACATGCACGTCGTGGCTGGCGAGGTTTTCCACCCACTGTGAATATATCTGTTCATCACCAGCCGCATCAACCACCATTTGCATGGCTTGGTTCCACAGCGCACGGGCAGCTGCTTGCATGGGGAGCCTCCTTGTATGGTGCAAGATGATTCTACCACCATCATACACCGCTTTGTGGCATGCAAGCGGATTACGGGCGAATGGTATGCGTCCCTACGAGCGACCTGGCGTCCATCCCGACAAGGCGCACCATGACGACTGTCCCGCTGATTCATTGCACGCTGTCTTTTCGGCATGCGTCGCATCGCTTCCACCAGTGCTGCCATACATCCCGTCAGGGTGCCAGTGTGTGCAATTCTTCATTCTTCATTGCGTCCGCCCCAGCATCATTGATAATGTCTCTCGACGTGGTGTAAATTCGGCAGATTGACACGAGGGTCATTCTGTGGTTTCGTTGTAGTGACCAAACCAAACGAAGGAGCACAGAATG
>JBEANH010000078.1:0-11880 GCA_041165505.1 Chloroflexota bacterium
ATCGCCGAGAGCCTCTACGGCCCAACCGGCGTACCCACCTGCAACATCCTGGTTGTGCCAGCCGCTGTTTACAGCAAGAACACGACCTGTGATCGCGACGTGGAAGGTGCCAAGAAGTTGATGGAAGAAGCTGGTTGGAAGATCGAAGGTGGTAAAGCAACCAAGGACGGCAAAGCCTTCCCAGCGCTCTACTTCCAGACCTCAATCAACACGCTTCGCCAAGGCGAACAGGCCATCATCAAGGCCAACTTGGCCGAAATCGGTATTGCGGTCAACCTCAAGGCTGTTGACGCCGGCGTCTTCTTCTCAGGCGACCCGGGCAACGACGACACCTTGAACAAGATGTTTGTTGACATCCAGATGTACACCAACGGCCCCAGCGGTACTGACTCAGCGTCATACCTCGAAGGTTGGGTGTGTGAGAAAGTCAACAGCAAGGACAACAGCTGGAACGGCGGGAACGACGGTCGCTACTGCAACCCAGAATACGATGCGTTGTTCGCCACCTACAAGAAGGAACTTGACTTGACCAAGCGTCAGGCCATGGCTATCCAGCTCAATGACTTCTTGGTCAACGATGTTGCCGTCATGCCTTTGATCAATCGCCGCACACCAAATGCCAAGATCAAGGAATTGAATGGTCCAACCTTCAATACCTTTGACTCCGGCTTGTGGAACATCCACACCTGGTCGAAGTAAGTCCATCCGATACGGGGGTCTCGCACGAGACCCCCGTATCACTATACTGATTCCCCCTTTTTTCTCTAATTGAAACTCCGTGGAGGATTACTCCATGACCCAATATATCATTCGGCGCTTTCTCGTATCGATTCCCACGCTGTTTTTAATTAGCGTGATTATCTTTGCAGTGTTGGCCTTGGCTCCAGGTGACCCTTTGGCGCAATTTGCGCTCAATCCAGCCATTCCTAATTCGACACGTGTGCGCATCCGCGAGCAGTTCGGGCTCGATAAGCCGTGGTATGTGCGCTACTACAAGTGGGTCGGCTCTCTCTCACAAGGTGACTGGGGATTCTCGTTTTCATCCAAGTCGCCGGTTATTGACCTCGTCTATCAACGCATTCCCCAAACGCTACAGGTGGTAGGACTGGCCTACCTTATTGCCATCTTAATAGCGATACCCATCGGCATCATTTCTGCCGTCAAACAATATTCTCCGTTTGACCAAGTTGCAACGTTTTTGGCATTCATCGGGAGTTCACTGCCATCGTTCTTTACTGGTCTCACCCTCATGTTGATTTTTGCCATACGCTTCCAATGGTTTCCCATCGTCTACAGCTCGACCCTCGAGATTGTCAACTGGGATACCTTTGTGCAACAGGTACGGCAAATGGTGCTCCCAGTCAGTGTCTTGGTCGTGCAACAGACTGCCTCGTTGACCCGTTTCATGCGTGCGTCAATGCTCGACAATTTGCCGCTTGATTATGTACGCACCGCCCGTGCCAAAGGCTTGGCCGATTGGACGGTGGTCATCAAACACGTTGTCGTCAACAGCATCATCCCCGTGGTAACACTGATTGCACTGGGGATTCCAGGCATTTTTGCCGGTGCCATCATCACCGAAAATCTCTTCCGTGTGAATGGCCTCGGACAATTGTTGGTGACCTCGATTCAGAATTCTGATACCCCTGTCGTCATGGCGCTGGCGTTCATCTTCTCGATTTTGGTGGTGATATTCAACCTCATTGCTGATGTGCTTTACGGTATTCTTGACCCACGTGTCAAATACTAGTGCAGCAAAAGCATGCTAGTGTAAGGTGTCAATATGGCAGTTAGTCAACCTGTCAACGAAGCTGTGAAGCAAATTGCGGATACGCTCCAGAAACAACCACGCACCTTGTGGGGTGATGCATGGCGGCGCTTCCGCAAACACAAAATGGCGATGTTTGGCGCGGTCACACTCATCTTTCTCGTGACCACCAGCATTGTTGGTCCACTCTTGTGGACGGTGCACCGTGACGCACTCGATTTTGTGAACGTGATGAGCTCACCCTACTTCTCGTATCCCGCAGAAAACGAACCCTACTGTGCCGAACAAGCCAAACTCAAGGCCGAAATGGGAGAAGACCCGATGGCCAATACCATGGTTGATTCCATGTGTATTTATCATCCACTCGGCAGTGATGAGCTAGGGCGTGACATGCTCGCACGTGTGCTCTACGGTGGGCGCGTGTCACTCTCTGTGGGCGTATCTGCCATGTTGATTGCAGTGACCATTGGTTCACTGGTTGGTGCGATTTCAGGCTACATGGGTGGCATGATTGACGAAGTCTTGAGCTTCTTCACCAATCTCTTCTTGTCGTTGCCCACGTTGCCCCTATTGCTCCTTACCGTATATCTCTTCCGTGATTCTGTGACAGCCGTGCTCGGTGTCGAGTTTGGTATGTTTATCATTGTCGTCACCATGGTCGGTGTGTTGGCGTGGATGCAGACCGCACGTATTGTGCGTTCTTCGTTCATCTCACTCAAGCAAAAAGAATTCGTTGAAGCAGCGGTCTGTATTGGCGTCAAACAAAGCAATATCATGTTCCGCCATATCCTGCCCAATGCAATTAGCCCCATCATCGTGGCAGCAACCCTCGAAATCGGTGGTGCGATTATCAGTGAATCAACACTCTCGTTCCTCGGCATCGGCTTCCCACCGGACACCCCCACTTGGGGCCGCCTCGTCACAGACGGTAGTCAATACCTGCAGACAGCACCCCATCTCTCGTTGATTCCAGCCGGGTTGATCTTTTTGACCGTGTTGAGCATCAACTTCATGGGTGACGGTCTACGCGACGCCTTGGACCCACGCTCACGTCTGTAATCCACGATGGAATCATCTCTCCGTATCACCATGATTGCGCCCTTCGGCATCCGGCCGAAGGGCACGCTCTTGGCGCGCATGTTGCCATTGGCAAATGCGCTTGCGACGCATGGTCACGCCGTGCATATTGTCGCCCCGCCCGTGCATAACCCCCAGGATGCAGATACGACCATCCAACATGGTGCGACCACCGTCATCCATACTGCGTGTCCCACCCTACCCGGCGCACTAGGTGTACTCCAGCAAGCACAGCTCCTGTGGCACGCCACCATGATGACCAAACCGCAACTCATCCATCTCTTCAAACCCAAAGGGCACGCCGGCTTGGCCGCACTCTGGGCGAGTATTCGCACCCCACACATCCCCCTCGTTGTGGACTGCGATGATCGTGAAGGTGCCGGTGGCTGGAACGACATGCTACCCTACCCGGCGAGTGCCAAAGCCCTCTTTGCCTGGCAGGAACGTAGCCTACCTCGCCGCGCTGCGAGTGTGACCGTGGCAAGTCGCACCCTCGAAGGGTTGGTATGGGCCGACGGGGTTCCCGCATCCCGCGTCTTTTATCTCCCCAATGCTGCCGATCTTGCGGCCACACCAGCACCAACACCCAGCCAAGATGCACATATCGTGCTCTACACGCGCTTCTGGGAATTCACCCTCAGTGACCTCGTGGCAACACTCAGCCACATCGTCGCACAACGTCCCGACGTGCACGTCAGTGTGATTGGTGCAGGAGAACAAGGCGAAGAGCAACGCCTTGCCTCGCACATTGCCACCGCCCACATTGCCCAACACGTCACCATTCACGGCTGGGTACAACCAGCAGAGATTCCCGCCATACTCGGCAAGGCGGGGCTGGCACTCGTACCCGTTGACGACACACTCATCAATCGGGCGCGTTGCTCGGCCAAACTGCTCGAACTGCTTGCGGCTGGATTGCCGGTTGTAGGCAATGATGTCGGCGAAATGCGCACCTTTGTAACCGATGGCGTCAACGGCATGCTCACGCCACCACGCCAACCACAGGCGTTGGCCGATGCAGCCCTTGCCATCATGGCCGACCAAGCACGCTGGCGTGCCATGCAAACCGCCGCATACCACAGCGCCCAACAACACACCTGGCACCAACGGGTAGCAGGAGCCATGGCAGCATATACTATGGCACTGAAAAAGCATCCGTAATGCGCACGATTCTTGCCCTTATCTTTGGGCACGCCACGCCAACCAGGATTACAGGTATACTGTTCCCTGGCATTATCTGTGGCAGCGTAATCGCTATTGTTATCGGCACGGCAACATGGGCACACATACTCAGTATTGTGCTGACGATTGATATCGTTGCAGGTGCCATTTCCAACGCCACACGTGCCACCAACCAGCAGTGGCAACGACTGCCCCGGAGCGCACATATCCTGTTTGTGCTGGTACATCTGCTCGTGTATCCATATGGATTGTGGTTGCTCCCACTACCAACCTGGCTCTTTGGCTGTCTGCTCGGCGTATTAGCAATCAAAATTGGCTGTTTTGTGCGTGGTAGCGTGCGCCCTACCACATCGCCAAGCTAATCATGAGGGACATTACTGCAATCGCAATGTGAATCCACTCATCGCGGAGCATCTGCATATTGAGGCCACGGGCAGGCGTCTCGTAGCGCACACCGCGCCAATACGTGACATTGCCGATCCGCATGCGTTGTCGGAGACGCATACCAAGCATCACACCCTGCGCAATCGCTACTCCCAACATCAATACCGCATTCAACACCGCTGGTAACACATGATTGGCCGATATCACCAACACCACTACAAATGCAATCGGGGCATACCATTCCCGTGTAATTCGGCGCATGCCAGCATCCTTTCTCGTCGTATCATCCCAACGTCACCGTTTCAACGGTATAATACGCACGTGAGATGAAATTCGTATGAGTGAATCACTATGTCAACCCCGCGTGCCGTCGCATCACGCCGACCATCCTTGGTACTGCACCTTGTTCGCGCGAGCCTATGGCTTGGCGTTATGGTAAGTCTTTATCTGGCGAGTGTGACCTATTTGGTCTATCAACAAGGACATACCGACCACACCCAACGTGCCGATGCGGCGGTAGTGCTCGGGGCGGCTGTCTGGGTCGGCAATCCGTCACCTGTCCTCAAAGCACGCCTCGATCATGCTCTCAACCTCTATCAATCCAACACGGTAAGTGTCATCATCGTGACTGGTGGAGTAGGCAAGGGTGACACCATGTCTGAAGCAGCTGCAGGTGCCGCCTATCTCGTGGCCAACGGCGTGCCAGCCAGCCACATACTCCAAGAAACCGTCGGCACATCCACGTTGCAGAGCCTACAAGGTGCCGTGGCACTCGCCGCCGTCAACAACATTCAGACGGTGCTGATTGTGAGCGACCCCTTTCACATGCTCCGTTCACTCAAAATGGCCGGCGACCTAGGGCTCACCGCCTATGCCTCGCCAACTACGACCTCGCCTATTTCGCGCCGCCCAGTCGAAGAATGGCTGTACATGGTGCGTGAGTCGGTTGCGTACACGGCCTATCTGTTTACCAATCAATAGCTATTCTTGGCGAAATGCGTGGATGGCACGGAATGTGTGCGCCTGCTCGATTGCATCACCGAGCGCATTGTGCGTCAGGGTGCGCCCCTGCGTGAATTGCGCTGCGAGGTTGCGCCGTGATGTTTGCGCCCACTGTGGCAATGCCAACTTCCCCATGGCATAGGCTTTGATGTCGAGAGCCGACACACCAAAGGGATTGTCCACGCCGAAATGAGCAAAGTACCACTGCACGAACATCCAATCAAAGGGCGCATTAAATGCCACAAAGACGGGGGTACGTGCCACTGCAACCTGCTGTACCCACGCCGCAAAGTGCTGCATGGCCAGCACGGGTACCACTCCCGTGGTCTGGAGTGCCGTACGATCGAGTCCCGATACGGCCAACGCCGCTGGCACAAAGGCGGTGGAAATGGGTTGCAACTCGATATAGAACTGTACATCTTCAGCCCCAACTACACATGCGCCCAGTGACAGCATGGAGTAGTCCCCGGGGATGGGGCCATCCGCCTCAATATCCACGGAAATCCAGATTTCTGCGTTCGGCATGCACATCAACTCTCTCTAGGGCAACATACCCCGTGCCTGCAGGGCGGCACGATTGACCACCGATTTGGGGGATTCACCGCGGATCATGCGTGCCACTTCTAGCGCCGCATATTGCTGCAACCGCACCAACGACGCCTCCGAATACCACGCCAGATGGCAGGTGATGATACAGTTGGGCGCACCGCGCAGTGGGTGGTCGGCAGGCATGGGTTCGACGTCTAGCACATCGAGCGCCGCCCCCGCAATCTGACCACTACGCAAGGCCTGTGCCAAGTCAGCACTGTGCACCACCCCGCCCCGCGCCGTATTGATGAGATACGCAGTCGGTTTCATCTGTGCCAGCGTGGTGGTGCAAATGGTGTGCCTGGTATCCGCATTGAGTGGAAGATGGATACACACGATATCGCTCTGTGCGAGAAGCGTCGGCATATCGGCTGGGTGTGCCTGATGTGCCACAAACGTGTCCGCACTCACAAACGGGTCATACGCCATCACTTCCATGTCAAATGCCTGCACCCGTTTGGCAACCTGACGCGCAATGTTACCGAATCCAAGCAAGCCAACCCGCTTGCCCGTAAGCCCAATAATCGGGTGAAAGGTGTTGTCGTTCCAGTTGCCGGCCTGTACGTCATTAACCACTGCCGGCACTTTGCGCACCAACGCCAGCAGGAGTGCCAAGGTGTGGTCGGCCACTTCCTGCACCCCATAATCGGGCACATTTACCACCATCACACCGTGGTCGGTGGCCGCCTGCACATCCACGCTGTCGTAACCCACGCCGTAACGCACGATCATCTTGAGGTTGGGTAAATTTGCAAAGACCTCACGGGTGAGCGGTGCATACTGGTTGAGCAACGCCACCGCATCACCACACTGTGCCACCACGTCAGCGGCACTTTTGCACTGACGGCCGATTACCGTATAACCGAGTGGAGCCAGTATGGCCGTTTCATAATCGAGGTGCGCATACGTGTAGTCGGTCATGTACACATTGGGCATTCCAGATCCTCCTATGTCGTTTTGGGGCGCTTCATGGCGCTCGACTGCATTGCTTCCAACACAGCAACAATATGTGACACCCAGTCTTTACCCAAAAGATGCCGATTCATGCGCACAAACTGTGGACCCAATTTGACCACACGGTCGTTGGGGTAGACCCGCTGTAGACGCAGCCGCACCGCTTCATTGCCGTCTGGCAATCGGATGATAAACTCGTGTTCGCTCGCCACTACCGACGTGACTCCGACCTGGAGTGCGAGACTCTTGATCTGCAACCAGGTAAGCAGGTTTTCTACGGGCTCTGGAGGCCGCCCAAAACGGTCGCGCAACATCTGCCGCAACCCCTGCACAGCAGCAGCCGTCTGGGCTTCGGCGAGGTGCTGATACGTTGACAAGCGCACCTGGTCGTCGGGGATGTAATCTACCGGTAAATAGGCAGTCAGCGGTAAATCAACGGTCACCAAGGGTGTCACCAGCACCCGTTCATCCACCTTGATTGGCCGATGTACGGGCACTGTTGCACCCGCCGTATCAGCGTTACTACTGGCCTGTTGCTGTTGTTGATCAAAGCGCAGCTTCATGGCACGCACTGCTTGCTCGAGCAGGCGCGAATACAAATCAAAGCCCACCGCCGCAATATGCCCGCTCTGCTCGGCACCAAGTACGTTACCCGCACCACGGATTTCGAGATCGCGCATGGCAATACGAAAACCTGCACCCAGCTCTGTGGCTTCTTGGATGGCCTGCAGGCGTTCGTGGGCCTCGGGCGTCAGTGGCGTACCCGGAGGGATACACAGATAGCAATAGGCGCGTTGCGAACTGCGCCCCACCCGGCCCCGCAACTGGTAGAGCTGTGCTAGCCCGTAGTAGGGGGCATCATCAATGATGATGGTGTTCGCTGATGGCACATCGAGACCGTTTTCGATGATGGTCGTGCTCACGAGCACATTCGTTTTGCCCGTGTAAAAATCAAGCATGACCCGTTCGAGTTGATGCTCGCTCAACTGCCCATGCCCCACACTGGTACGTGCATGTGGCACAAGCCGCTGGATGACATCCGCCAAATGGTAAATGGATTGCACGCGGTTGTGCACCACATACACCTGGCCATCCCGTTCGAGTTCGCGCTCGATGGCATCGCGCATCTGGCGTTCGTCACGCTGAATCAGATATGTTTTGACGGGCATGCGGTCTTCGGGAGGGGTCTCGATGACGCTCAAATCACGAATCCCCGCCAGCGACATATGCAACGTGCGGGGGATGGGTGTAGCCGTCAACGTCAGCACGTCAATACCCGCTTTGAGTTGCTTGAGACGCTCTTTGTGCTTGACACCAAAGCGTTGCTCTTCGTCCACAATCAACAGTCCCAAATCCTTGAAATGCACATCATTGGAGAGCAAGCGATGTGTGCCAATCAACACATCAACTCGACCACGTGCCGTTGCCTCCACGATTTCATCTTGTTGTTTGGCACTACGAAAGCGTGATATCAACTCAATTTTGAAGGGAAAAGCAGCCATGCGCCGACTAAACGTTTCGTAGTGTTGCTGCGCCAGCACCGTCGTCGGCACTAGCACTGCCACCTGTTTGCCATCTTGGATAGCCTTGAAGGCCGCACGCAAGGCGACTTCGGTCTTACCGAACCCCACATCACCACACACCAAGCGATCCATGGGGCGATCGGATTCCATGTCGTGCTTGACATCAACCAGCGCTTTGAGTTGGTCGGGCGTCTCCGTATAGGGGAATGATTCCTCGAACTCGCGCTGCCACTGCGTATCCGCCGAAAAAGGGTGGCCCTTGCTGGTGCTCCGTTTAGCGTAGATGGCCAACAACTCTTCGGTCAAGTCTTCGACCGATTTGCGCGCCTTGCGCTTGGCCCGTTCCCATTCCTGCGTGCCCAGCCGTGTCAGCGCAGGCTCGGCATCGCCCGAGCCAATATAGCGCGACACACGGTCTACTTGGTCAACGGGCACATACAGGCGGTCGCCCGCGGCATAGCGCAGATTCAGGTATTCGCGTTCGATGGCATCAATGGTACGGCGCACCATGCCGTCGTAGACGGCGATGCCATGCTCGATATGCACCACAAAATCACCGACCTGCAAGCCACGCAAAAAGGCTGCACGTTCTTGGCTGACGCGGTCATCGCGGTCGGCACGTTTAGCTTTGGCGGGAATGCGACGCTGTGTCCAGCCAAAAATCTCGGCGTCGCTGTACACGGTCAAACCAAGCAACGGCGCCCACCAGCCCGCATCTATGACGGCGTGCACCACGTGCAGGCGCGACATCTCGCCGCCGGCCTCCATCACCATCTCGTGTAGGCGCGCTGCTTGGGGTGTGACCAACCACACCTCCTGCTCCGCGCCGAGGCGCTTGACGATGTCAGCCACCAACTCTTTCAAGCGACCACCATACAAGTCAACCCCACGAAAGAGATCGACAGGCAACGGCAACACCTGCGCTCGTGGCAGGAGCTCGACAAAGGGTAAATCGGCATGCGCCACATGGATGACACACCCTCGGCCGTCGCGATTGAGCATGGCACGCCACGGCAAGACCACCGTGGGGTACCACGGCGGGAGCTCGGCGTTTTCTACGTGCTGGATACGCCGCTGTTCGTGTTGAAAGCTGTACTCGCTCGCCACCTGTGCCACGAGCACCGGCTCGCTCACACACAGCGGCGTAGCCGCCGGCAGATACTCGAGCAGACTACTCAGTTGTTGATTGGGGGCAAAAAACGGTGCAAAGAGCGTCCGCCCCTCGAAGCGTTCATCGTGGGCGAGCCCATCCACGAACTGTTCCCATTCGCTACGTGCTTCGGCACGCAACATGCTCACATCTTGGTGTTGTAGCCAACCCAGCACTTCGGGCAAGCGGTCATGTGCATACTCATGCGCCGGACCAATGGTCACGTCAGTTATCGTCTCCGTACTGCGTTGCGTCAGCGGATCAAAGAAGCGCATACTATCAATTTCATCGCCAAAGAACTCAATTCGTAGTGGTTGCGTGGTGCCCAGTGGAAAGATATCCACGATGCCACCACGCCGATTCATGTCACCTGGCTCACTCACCGCTGCCGTGACACGGTAGCCCAGCGCTTGCCAACGCCGCATCATCTGCACCGGGTCTACACGCTGGTTGAGGCGAAGCGCCACACTCGCCGCCCGTAGATCGGCAGGTGCCAGGGTAGGCTGAAGCAATGCACGTGCCGACGTGACCACCACCGGTTGCTGCCCGTCACTCAGCGCATAGAGCACACGCAAGCGTGCCGCCGTGGCATCTACACCTGGCGACATCGGCTCGTAGGGAATGGCGTCATTGGGCACAAAATGGAGGACTTCGCGATTAGGGAGCCACTGCACCAAGTCATCACAGAGTCGCTGCGCATCGTCGGGTGACGCTACTACCACGATGATGGGTGTCGTGGCCACCTGCGCAAACGCCGCCAACCATGGCGCCACTATCGCTTTGCGGGCACCCGCCACGTGCAGTTGTGCCGTGGCGCCGCATGCATGCACGATGTCGTGCATGATGGGTTGGGTTGCTATCTGTTGAATGATGTGCGTAAGTGATGATGTCATACGACGCTGTTATTTCGTCGGTGGACGAGTGATGTAGCGGGTCAATCCCTGCCAACTCATTTCCACTGACGCTCCTTTTTGATAGGCGGCAATCCCGGCCGGTGTGGCTTCGTCACCCATTTCTTCAGTTGCTGCCGCTTTGAGCAGAACCAACTGGTGCGCGGAATCTACTCCATCAGCTATCCACCCGCGAATCCGCTCCGCCCAGCGCCAGTTGTTTGCATGCACCGCATCGAGATGGGGCTTGACATCGTATACCGGCCCAAAGTGCGTCAAACACAGCACCTGCGGGCTGAGCGCCCGCAACGCGGCCAATGTGCGGTCCCATGCGTCTAGGTCAATATCGGGTGGTGGCGTAGCCGGGCGCACATAGCGGAACCCCTGCATGCGAATCCCCGCCGTATCCCCCACAAACGCCACACCATCGTGCTGTCGCACATAGACCACGTGGTGGATGGCATGCCCGGGGGCATCCATGACCGTATAGGTGTGCTCCCCGATTACCAACTGTTCGCCACCCGCCAGCTGCACCATGCGCTCCGCAGGCACGGCCAAAAACGCCCCCCACAGTGTGTCCATCATGTCACCATAGATGCGTGTCGCACTATTGATGAGCCGTGACGGGTCAATCAAGTGGGGCGCACCGCGCTGGTGGACATACACGGTCAGCTGCGGATTGACCGCCACAATTGACCCCACTGCACCAGCATGGTCGAGATGGATGTGCGTCAACAACACGGCGTGGATATCCGCCAACGTCAGGCCATGCTGCGCCAACCCCGCCTCGACCGCCGGTAAACACACCGCCGGCCCCGGATCCACGAGCACGGGTTGTGCCCCCTTGACGAGGTAGCAGGCAATCGTGCCATCACGCCCCAAGTGGTGCGTATCAATCAGAACGATATCATCTGGTAACTGCGGCATGGTTTCCCCCACACGATAACGCCGTCATGATGCCCGACGCACCACAACGGCGTTGGTATGTACACACTGTATCCGCTAACAGGCATCCTGAATGGCGCGCCATACGCGCTCAGGACGCATCGGGATATCAATTGACGCCACCCCGAGGTGCGCAACTGCATCCACCACCGCATTGGCAACTGCCGGCGTCGAACCCACCGTGGCCGCTTCGCCAATCCCCTTTACGCCGAGTGGATTGAGCGGCGTTGGTGTTTCGGTCTGATCGAGCACAAAATCCGGAAAGTTGTCGGCACGCGGCAAGGCGTAGTCCATCAACGAGCCGCTGATAATCTGGCCGTTGTCGTTGTAGACCACTTCCTCGTACAGCGCCTGCCCGATGCCCTGTGCTAACCCGCCGTGTACCTGTCCTGCCACCAGCATCGGGCTAATGCGCGG
>JBEANH010000079.1:0-11678 GCA_041165505.1 Chloroflexota bacterium
TGGCATCGGCAGCAGGGACTGTCGTCTTTGCGGGGATTGCCGACGACAACTGTGACACGCGGGCGGTTATCGTGGATCATGGCCAGGATGTGCGCACGCTGTACTGGCACTTGTCCCAGGTGCTCGTGGACGTCGGACAGGTCGTTACCCAGGGCGAAACCGTTGGAATCATCGGTGAGACGGGATGTGCCAAAGGCCCCCATTTACACTTTGGCGTACAGTATCGTGGGGTTAGCATTGACCCATATGGCTGGTGTGCGACCACACCCGATCCGTGGCATGCGCATCCTGCGGGGGCAGCAAGTGTCTGGATGTGGGCCGATCAGCCTTCGCCATGTGCATCACCACCACCTGGGAGTGTACTGGTTGACAGCACCGATACACAACGCTTTCGCGTATTACACGCGACCATGGCAGAAGTCACCTCGGGTGTGGGTAATAGCGCGTTGTTTACGCCGTCACAACGCGGATACGACCGGATGCGTCCATGGCGTGCCCGCCCGTTTGTGCCGCTGGCGTTGGCCGAATGGTACGCACCGCTCCCTGCACCAGGTACATTTCGCGTGTTGGCATATATTCCGTATGCGTTGAGTGGGCTGATTGACAGCGACGGCGTCATGTACCAAGTGGTGCACCGCGACGGGATTGCCGAGGTGCGGGTAAATAGTCAAGAGGTGGCCAACGAATGGGTGGACCTTGGCACGTATGCGTTTCGTGACACGGGGCGAGTCGTGTTGCCACTCCGTGATTCCATTGGCGGGCGTGGGATTTGGGCTGACGCCATCATCTGGATGCCAGTGAGCGGGAGCACGCCATGAGCACACTATCGCCGGTTGCCCTATTGCCATCATATGTGTCCGATCCGTGGGAGGCGCTACGGGTAGTGGCAGCACGTTGGTGTGACCAAGCCGGTGAAGTGACCACACTCACCCAGGTGGCTGCCGAACTCGCAACAACCCTACAGCTCCCCGCCGCCGACGTGCATACCCACCTGTTGGTGGCATACGGCGAAGCCAAAGCGGAACGGCGCAATGCGGAACGTGAATCACAGCTCCTCCAACGCATGGCCGAATTACGCGGCTTGCATCGCATCATTGCAGCTGCGAATTCGACCCTCGACCTCGATACGTCAATGCGCCAAGTGGTTGAAACGGTGGTTGATGTGGGGAGTGTGGATGCCTGTGCCATCTATCTCTATGACCGAGATGCCAACGAACTCGTGTTACGGGCGGTGGCTGGCCTCGATGCCGGCCTGGTTGGCCAGATTCGTATGAGTCTCGGTGAGGGAGTGGTAGGTGCTGCAGGGCAGCAGGGACGCCCGCTGATGGTGAGTGACATGGCAAGTGATCCGGATGCGTCGGTGGGCATGTCCCCCGTGATGGCGCATCTACGGGGGGTGCTTGCCGTGCCCATTGTGCTGTTTAGTGATGGGCGCTTCCATCTCGGTACGCCCAAGCTCCAAGGAGTTGTCACGGTGCAGACATTGCATCCACGGCGATTTTCGGAGAACGAAATCAGCTTCGTGGAAACAGTGGCTGGTGAGTTAGCCTTTTTTATCACCAATGCACAGATGTTCCAACAAGCGGATAGTCAGCTCCACCGCAAAATCCGCGAACTCACCTCGCTACAACAGGTCTCCAAGCGCATCGCCGAACAGTTGCGCATTGATGATTTGTTGCAGTTGATTGCCGACAAGGCAGTAGAATTGAGTCACGTGAGTCGTGCCGATATTTTCAAGTTGGATGCGAACGGCACACTGCATCTGGCAGCTACGCACGGCGCACCCGCACACATGGCCGATGTGCCACCATCTATTCGTGCTGCGGTGCGTGATGGGCGGCCATTGGCGGTGCTCAATGCCTACAAAGACTCACGCTTCCCCGAACTCGCAGATACTGCGGCCAATGACCGGTTTTGTTCGTTGTACTGTACCCCGTTGCAGGTACGTGGTGAACGCCCACTCGGTGCCATCAGCCTGTATACCGAGCACGAACATCACTTTGATTTCGAAGAGGTGCGTTTGCTGGCGGCCTTTGCTGATGCGGCGGCAATTGCCATTGAAAATGCACGTTTGTACGACGAAAGTCAACGTGCCTTGGCAGTCAAGTCGGTGATGCTCCAAGAGATGCATCATCGTGTGCGCAATAACATGCAAACGATTTCGGCACTCTTGACGATGCAGCTGCGGCGCATGCCACCAGATTCTGATGCTGTGGCCGCCTTGCGTGATAGTGTGGCACGCATCCAAGCCATTGCGGCGGTGCACAACTTGCTGTGTCGCGAAGATATTGGCATCACGACAGTGGATGCGATTGTGCGCCAGATTGTTGACCATGCCGTGGTCAGTATGACGGATCCACAGCATGCGGTACACTTCCACGTCTCAGGGACTTCGATTCCGGTGGCATCACGTCGCGCCACCGTGCTTGCGATTGTGCTCAACGAGCTGGTGATGAATGCCTTGACCCACGGATTGATGGCAGTAGGGGGAAATGTGCAGATTGCCATGACCTTGGCAGCCGATGTGGGGATGGTAGTTATCCGCGATGACGGGCCACAACGCAGTCAGCATTTGCCCCCACACAAAGGGAGTGGCATGGGGCAGCAAATGGTGCGCACATTGGTTGAGAGTGATCTCCATGGTGAATTTGCCTTTGTCATACAGCACGGATGGGCCGAAGCCATGGTGCGTTTCCCCATTCACGATGATGCAGAAGAGGAGCCTGCCCTATGAATCGTCTCGACCGTTTACGTGCCGAAATGGCGGCCAACCAGATTGATGTGGCCGTGTTGGTGCCTGGGAGCAATTTGCGCTACCTCAGTGGCATCGGTTTTTCGACCAAACTGCGCCTGGCCTGTCTGATTGTGCCACTCACGGGACAACCGGCCATTGTGCTCCCCACCATGGAAGCACCACGTGCCGTGGCGCAAGCCCAGTTCCCCCTGCACGTCTTTGGCTGGGATGACGATGCCGGCCCGCATGCTGCCCTCGTATCCGCATTGCATGCCACCAATGTGCGTGGTGGCACGATCGCCGTTGAACATGTGGTGATGCGTGTCTTTGAATTGCGAGCCATCGAAGCCGCCCTGCCACAGGCGCGCGTGGTGAACGCAGATCCCCTGTTGGCTCAGTTGCGCATGCACAAGGCGGCCGACGAATTAGCTGCCATGTACAAGGCGATTGCAGTGGCTGAAACTGCGCTGACACAGGCCCTGCAGGCCACGCGTATCGGCATGAATGAGCTTCAGGTGGCGGAGCTGTGGGACAAGGCGATTCGGGATGCAGGCAGTGTGCCGTCATTCGACCTTGCTGTTGGCTCTGGCCCGAATGGTGCCAGCCCCCACCACAGCAACGGCACGCGTCCCCTGCAAGCCGGTGATTTGGTGGTGATTGATGGTGGTGCCGTAGTAGACGGCTATGTGTCGGATATCACACGTACTGTTGCCGTTGGCACGGTGTCGGCGCGGGCGCGCCTGGTCTATGATACCGTGTATGCTGCAAATGCAGCGGGGCGCGCGGCAGCTGCGCTGCCCAACGCGTCTGGCGACAGCGTTGACCGCGCCGCCCGTGCGGTAATCGTGGATGCTGGTTTTGGAGAGTTTTTCATTCACCGCACCGGGCATGGCCTCGGCATTGACATCCACGAGCCGCCCTTCATGGTGGGTGGCGATACCAATCGTATTAACCCTGGGATGACGTTTACAGTGGAGCCGGGGATTTATCTACCGGGTGAGTGTGGTGTGCGTATCGAGGATATGATGGTGCGCACTGCCACCGGTGCAGATACGATGACCACATTTCCGCGTGAGCTCTACGTGATTGCGGAGTAACCGGTATGAGTGATGTGCGCCAATCTTTGGCACTGCCCGCTCTCATTGAAGCCATTCTGTTTGTGGCGGGTGATCCAGTGGCCATTGAGCAACTCGCCGAATGGGTGGAAGCACCACCGGCACAGGTCCAGGAGGCCTGCCAACAGCTCGCCCAACAGCTCGCTGGGCGTGGTATTACCCTGTTGTGGCACGAACACCGCGTGCAGTTGGTGTCGGCGGTGGCTGCTACACCGTATGTGCGGCGGATGCTGGGGCAGAGTGGTGCAAGCAAACTCACCAATGCAATGTCGGAAGTGTTGACGATTATCGCATACCGACAACCCATCACACGCGCCCAGATCGAAGCCATTCGCGGCGTTGATTGTAGTACGCTGGTGCGTCAACTCCAGGCCCGTGAGCTGGTATGTGAAGTGGGGCGCCTCGATACCATTGGTCGCCCCGTGCTCTTTGGCACAACCGAGCAATTTCTGCGCCAGTTTGGCTTGACCGCACTCGCCGAATTACCTCCCCTCATCATTACTCCCGACTGAGGGCGAGGAGGGGTCGGACGCATCGGTTGGAGGCGACTCACTAGTAGAGGATTGGGTGGTGTCGAGTTCGCTGGTAGAGGACTGGGTGGTGTCGAGTTCGCTGGTAGAGGACTGGGTGGTGTCGAGTTCACTCGTGGAGGACTGGGTGCTTGCGGAAAACTGATGCGCATCAGTGGCGGCACTTTCGTCATCGGGTGCAAGTGGCCCGGTGACTTTGCCGATGGGAATCGCATTCGTGTCGAGCTCCACTGCAACAGGCGCGGTGGTGCCGTCGTTGCCACTACTCTGAGCCGATGGTGTCCCTGGGAGGGGAGTGAGCACCACAGGGGGTTTGGGTTGACGTGGAGTGAGGATGAGCGCGATTCCGACTAAGACGACCCCCGCAACAGTACATCCAATAGAGACAGTCATCAGCCATGAAACGTATCTAGCAAAGATGGCTCCGTCAAAGAGTGATAAAAACGGTGTCACGATTTGTGCTTGTTCGGGCATGCGTTGTGTTAATTCGGCGGCCACATCAATGGTCAAGAGCGACTGACTGAATGCGGCCAGCCCCATTCCACCTGCGCCACTCAATGCACTCAACCCGCCTACCCACCCACACAAACCACGCAGGCTCCGTACCGCCAGTGCCAAGATGATGATAACCAACGTGGCAGGCCAGATAATCCCCTGCCGTGCCGTTTGGGTGATATTCGCAATGGTAGCGGTTATCTCTTGTGATTGCATACTGGTAAGCGGGTTGGATGGGTCTTGTGTCAACGTGTCACCAGTCAATGCGGCTGTCATGGTGCGATTGAGGTAGGTGACCACCAGCTCCTGATTGTCAGGGTCTTGTGGTGCACACAAACTATCAGCGAGTTCACGCTGTGCGTTGACACGTGCCATCAGATCCGTTTCTTGACTGGCGGTGCAGGGTGGTGCGGCGACCACCACCTGTTGCATGAGTTCTGGAATGGTGGTGGCAAGTGTTTTGGTAAGTTGGTCTGCCGAAAAATCGCCTTCCATGCTCGCCATGATTGCCGGCATCTGCTCACGGGCAATGTTGCGTATGGTGGGGTCAGGAAAGAGCGTGGTGTAAACATCGTCACTTTCGCTGTCCGTAGGATTCGTAATCGTGTTGTTGAGGATGGCCGGTATCGCTGCAATCACCTGTGCTTGGATACGCGCAGGACTCAGATTGGCCACAAAGGCGTCATCGGTGAGTACAATCTGCGTGAAGCCGTTGATGAGCATACTGCCAATGATGAGAGGAATAGCCAAAATGCTGAGAAATACCGCGGCTAGTACACTGCAGGTGCGCATGTTGACTCCTTGAGGTCTGTGGTCTGTGGTCATAGTATAGCACTACATACGAAGTACATGCATTGTGTGTTATTTACTGCACAATTGCATTGGATTGAGTATTTGTGATGTGTCAGATTTGAAATAGTGTCAATAATGTAAATAATAAATACTGATGATTATATAAAATTTATTAAACAAAATGTGGTATACTTAATAATATAGTCATGACTCTATCAACAGTTGAATGATGTGTGCGCTACGAAACTGTTGTTATTGTCAACAGATGTATTTTGGTTGGTGACATGAGTTGGTGTTCATTAAGTAACATCAAATTTTATGTGTCGTACTGTGTGACGTGTGTGAATCAGAAGGGTATATGAACACAAAAGCATTTACGCCGCATGTTCAGCAGGTTCTCCTTGTTGGAAATGCCACACCGATTTGTACACAAATAGATGCATATCTGACTGCACGTCGCTATATTGTCACACGTGCCGATGATGGTGATTGTGCGATGCGGTTGTGTATGGTCGAACTATATGATTGTATTGTCATTGATTTGGCAGTGATACGGCACGAACTAATCAGCTACATCCAGCGTTTACGTGAGCGAACCCATACGCCAATGATTGCACTCGGCGCACGACGTGAGATCTACACCAAGATAGATGTGATTCGCGCGGGCGCTGATGATTACATCGTCAAGCCATGTGGCATGGCAGAGATCGAGGTACGCATTTTTGCGCTGTTGCGCCGAACCGCACTGGTGCAAACGATGACACGCAGTGAACGACCAATTCAGTTGAATCCGAGGAATCAGTGTGTTTTAGTCAATCAACGTTCGATTGACATGACCCCCATGGAATACGCCATTCTCTCCGCATTGATGTCTGCTCCAGGGCGTGTGTTTAGTCGAGTTGAGCTTAGCCGCATCATTCTTGATGCAGACACCGTGCCTGGGCGGGCAATTGACGTGCATATCAGTAATATTCGCACCAAAATAGAGCCAGATATTCATAATCCGCGCTACGTTGTGACGATTTATGGACGTGGGTACGTGTTTAACGACGAAGTGATGCCATAGTGCATCATTTGTAGTGAATCACACAATACGTGGATTGAATGAGTATAAAGATGGTGTATACTAACAGTAATCTCTTAGTATTTATTCACCCATATGAACCAATCACCGGTTGTGGTGCGTACCACCCCACTCTCTGAGCGTGTTGCACACGATGTGCTGCGCCGCATGCTTGCAGGGGAATTTGCGCCAGAGGGCATGTTGCCATCGGAGCGTCTGCTCCAGGCCAGCTACAATGTGAGCCGGCCAGTGGTGCGTGAAGCCATCAAAATCCTAAGTGCACGTGGTATTGTCACGCCAGTTAACGGCGTGGGTGTGGTGATTAACCAAAATTTACGTGCATCAACACTTGAATCTTTGCTACTTGCGTTTCATCAACAAGCGGTCACATTGGCCGACATGTTGGCGGTACGGCTGGTAATCGAGCCGCACGTAGTCATCCTTGCTACCACGCATGCTACTTCTGCGCAGATTGACGCCATGTACGCCAACTGCACGGCAATGCGCCAACTTGCAATAATCAGTGATGCACCAGATATTGCACAGCGCTATAACTCGGCTAATGTGGCATTCCACGTGTTAATCGCAGAAGCGAGTCACAACCCGGTCTTCACGATTTTGATGGATGTGTTGATGGGGGGGATATGGCGTGCCGAGCATCATGCGAATCATTTTTTTGATCCCGTAGTATACACGGGCACTGCGGATGCGCATCAGCACATCGTGGATGCAATTGCGGCCCGTGATAGTAGTGCGGCACATGCTGCCATGCTAGAGCATATCCAACAGACACAGACCCACCTCGATCATGCCCAACTCCTCACCCATGTGGTCCGCTTGAGTTGATAGTACGTGGTCGGTTTACAAAATGCGTTGCCCGAAGAGACTGGCCGCCAAATCGACGGCGAGCTCTGCAGTCCGATTGAACTGGTCGAGGATGGGATTAATCTCGACCAAATCGAGGGCACGGACGCGACCATCATCACACAATGTTTCCATGATAAAGTGCGCCTCACGAATGCTCAGCCCGCCACTGACGGGGGTGCCCACGCCGGGCGCCACCGTGGGGTCGAGTGCATCCATGTCGAAACTGACATGGAGCGTATCTGCACTGGCGAGGTGTGCGCGGGTACGGTGCATGACGGTGGCGATGCCTAGCTCATCTATGTCGCGCATGGTAAAGACGAGAATCCCGCTATTACGTAGGGCGATGCGTTCTTGGCTATCGAGGTCACGGGTGGCAATCATCACGATTTGGTGACTCTGCAGGTATGGAGGTGCAAATTGGAGCGGTGGTGGGCACATCCCCATGGTGCTACTCACCACCATGCCATGCACATTGCCGGATGGGGTGGTCTGTGGCGTATTAAAGTCGGCATGTGCATCCACCCAGACCACTCCGAGGTGTGGGCGTTGCAAACTACCCACAATGGTGCCAATGGCGCAGCTATGATCACCACCGAGGAAGATGGCAATCTCATCGGCAGCAATGGCGGCTCGCATTGCAGTTGCACTTGCATGGGCAACTGTCGCAATGGCAGTGGAATTGTGTGCATGGGGAATATCGTCGCTGTGGGTACTGGTGGGCACGTCTGGCACTGCCACGTTGCCACATTCTTTGATGTGCCATCCGAGGGCTTGGAGTCGGCTGTTGAGCCCCGCATAGCGGATTGCGCTCGGCCCCATATCAACGCCGCGTCGGTTCTGGCCAAAATCTATGGGAATACCATGAATGCGAATCGTTGCCATTGCGGGGTACTCCTGTACGGCATTGGACGGGAGGGGGCGCAACTGCATGCGCACGGGGGGACACCCCGTGCGCATGGCGAGGGGGTTATTTCTCGATGGTCACCATAATTGTCAAAATGGTGTTGGTTGGGCTCGTCACTGTGACAACAGCGCGCCCTGTGGCGATGGCCTGGAAGCCGGGGTTCGTCTCGTAGCCGTCGTTGCTCCCGCCTTGTGAGACGGTGACCAGCTCCGGGTTCTGTGTTTCGACGATCCAGCCCGTAGATTCACCAGTAAAGACGTAGAATTCGCCCACCTTCATGTTGACGGGGACTTCGCCTTCAAAGACTTCGCCTTTGATTGTTGCCATGTGTGGTGGCAAGGCGCTTGCATCCGGGACGGACTCTTCAGCCGCAGGCGCTGCATCTTGATTGGTTGCTTGATTGGTGGTACCGCAAGATACTATACTCATCATGAGTACACCAAAGAGCACTGTGATAAATAATTTTCTCATCTGTGTTACCTCACAAACCAGTGAATACCACACATATTATACTATACCGATTGTATCAATACCTCCGCTAATCTCGGCAGGGCGTTGTTGGTTTGGTGGTGCATTGATACGCGTGCGCTATGGAGATGCACACACACGCACACAACGAGCGCTTGGTGCATTCAATGAGTGGTTACGATCGTGCATCAGAACCTTGATAGATGGCTCACGTAGCGACGCAGAGGTGGCAGTGGACATGCCCGAGGGTGTAGCCAATTGACGGGGTGCCGCTTAGTATCTCAGCGTTCTCCGTGTGAGCAGCGTACAGACACATGCATGCAGGATGCCGTGAACGGGATCAATCCCTCGCATCGTGGTACGCCGTACGTAGGCAGGACATATGCCATCAGCATAAAGTATGCTATACTAGGACTGTCGCAAAAATCACTAACGCTGTGTGTGGAAAAAGTGTGCGTGGTGGGGCGGGCGTTGCGTTTTCCAGCAAAATTCGCTATGATACAAGGCAATACATCCGTATAATTACCCCTGCGACAATGCCTATAGCAGGGGATTTTTTGCCCTCTTTTTTTGGGTCGAGACAGCTTGGGAGGCCGCCGTGAATCTCGCCAAAACGTGGAATAGCGTTCTCGGTTCACTCGAAATACAGCTTCCACGGGTGGAATACAATACGTGGTTACGCCGTACTGAATTGGTGCATCTCGATGCACAAACCGCAGTGGTCAGTACGACGACACCCATGCTCCGCGAGGCGGTAGAATCACGCTACACGGCCATGATTAGCGAGCAACTGCGTGACATCATCGGCTACACGGTGGCGGTGCGTGTCATCATCGGCCCATATGTTCCCCCCACAGAGCCTACCGTGGATGCAGATGCCACGGCTACGGGGCGTGGTGCCATCACCAATGTTATTCCTACAATCAGTGACGACATGGTTGACGCACACACTGCGGCAACCACGGATGATGGTGATTCGGTGCAGAATGACGATGACACATCGGCGCGGGTTGTACCAGCCACCAATACACAGACGACGACTGTGTTTGATACTCCGAAGCCACGTGAGACCAAGGGAAGCACACCGTCGCGTGATGCGGATGGTGATGAAGATGTGCCACTGCAGATTGATTTTTTTACGACGGCTACCCGTGGGATGCTCAATCCGCGCTTTACCTTTGATCGGTTTATTATTGGGTCAAGCAATCGCTTGGCGAGTGCGGCCTGTATGGCAGTTGCCGATAACCCGGCACAGGCCTATAACCCGCTCTTTTTGTACGGTGGCGTGGGTCTCGGCAAGACGCACCTATTGCATGCTATTGGCAATGCGGCTCTCGAGCGAGATCCGGAAATCAACGTGCTCTACGTGTCGAGTGAGAAATTCACCAACGACCTCATCAATGCGATTCGGCGCCAACAAACCGAAGAATTCCGTATTCGATACCGCAACATTGACATTCTGCTGATTGACGATATTCAGTTCATTGCGGGGAAAGATGCCACCCAAGAGGAATTTTTCCATACGTTCAACACGTTGCATACGGCTGGCAAGCAAATCGTCTTGTCATCGGATCGGCCGCCCAAAGCGATTCTCACCCTCGAAGAGCGGTTGCGTTCACGCTTTGAATGGGGTCTGATTGTAGACATTCAGATGCCCGATTACGAGACACGCACAGCGATTATGCGTACCAAGGCCGAGCAGATGACAGTGGATGTTCCTGCGGATGTGATCGAGTTCTTGGCACAGCGCATCCAGAGCAACATTCGTGAGCTCGAAGGCAGTCTCAATCGGGTGGTGGCCTATGCCAAACTCAATGGCACGAGTATCACCATTGAGAGTGCGCAGGCAGCCCTGAGTGATTTGCTTGATACTAGTCGCAAAAAACGCGTAACCGGGGATATGATTTTACGCGCGGTGTGTGAGTTCTACGGTGTTGATTTGCGCACCCTGCAAGGGCGTGGCCGGAGTCGCAACATCGTGGGCCCACGCCAAGTCGCCATGTACCTGTTGCGTGAAGAAACTGATGCCAGTCTGATGGATATCGGCGCCTTGATTGGTGGTCGTGATCACACCACCATCATGTATGGATGTGACAAAATCGGCGAAGAAATCGTGACGGACACGCGCCTCAAGCAAGAAATTAATTCGATCCGCGAACGCCTCTATCAGAGTTAATCCAGGAGCGACACACCAGCGTTACATGCGCGCTGTGGCAGCCGCCACCGCACGTGCGCAGTGTGTCGTCAGGTCGGTCTGTGCGGCAGCCTGGCGCGCCACAAATTCGTGGTGGCGGGGGTGGTCAATCAGCGTGGGCAGATTGGCCGTCACATTGATGAGCGCCGCATGCACCGCAGCGACGGCCAAGTGGGCCGCAGCAACCACATCGCCAACGGCGGTGCGATTGCCGTGTGTCGCCAAGGGCGTGCACAGTGGCAACAACGTGGCCGCGAGTTCGGCGATGGCGAGTGGTGTATCGGTGGCGATGACCGTTGCGGCTACGATGGCGGCAGGGCGGGATGCATCATCTTTGGCGAGCTTGTATGCGGTAGCAACGGCTTGATATGCGTCAATGTCACCCTGAATGAGGTCAGTCAGGCGCGTGCGTGCATCCTCGGCCACAGCCCGAATAGTGCGCGCCTGCGCGTCGAAATCGGCGTAGCGCGGCCGCCCAATGGTCAGATCGCAGACCATGGTGATGAGCCCGGCGGC
>JBEANH010000080.1:0-11443 GCA_041165505.1 Chloroflexota bacterium
CAGCCCGGCCAAGAATTCCTCTTCAAACTCAAAGCCCCGCACAACCATATTGGCGGTGGCGGCACGTTTGTGCGCAGTCAGCAGTTGCCGTTGCGCTTGGCGTGGGATGTCTTTGGCATGGCCAACGGCTGCCGCGACGACAGTGAATTCACACGCAAAATCCTCGGCTACCGGGCATCAGCCACGACCAGCGTTGACCGCAATCCGACGATAACCTGCGTGGTGCTAGAGGGGACGGTCTTTTTCAATGAACGTGACTGGATCCCTGTGCCATCCGATTGGGCGGGTAACATTGTCACGGGCAAAACACACGACACCGCCAACCCGCTCCATGCCCAGCTGTGGCAGGACTACCGCAGGCTGCGTGACCAGTACCGCATCATGCATCACAGCGTTGAAATGCGTCAAATGGTGAATGCGCCCGATCGCTACGGGGCGGCGTACATGGTGGCACCACGGGTGGGGCAAGCCGCCTTTCGCCTGCAGGTGCTCGACGCCTATGCGCAGCGCTGTGCCATCACGCGTGAGCATACGCCGCTGGTGCTCGAGGCGGCGCATATCCGCCCCTATGCCCAGCACGGCGCACATGCGTTGGCCAATGCCTTGCTGTTGCGCAGCGACTTCCACCGCCTCTTTGATGCCGGCTATGTGACGGTGGATAGCGACTACCGCATTCAGGTCAGCCCGCGCATCGCCGCCGAAACGGCCAATGGCGTGCGCTACAGCCAGCGTGCCGGCCAGCAGATTCATCTGCCCAGCGATCAGGCACACTGGCCCGACCGCCAGCTCCTGGCCTGGCACCAGCACGAGGTCTTTTTGGCGGGGTAACGGGGGGACGTGACCGTACAGACCGCAAGAAACGAAAGGTTACACTGATGAGACCTGGAGAACCAGTATTTAAACAATGCTCGCACTGTCCCAATGCGATTGCGGTGTCAACGTTCCTCTCGGGGAATGCATTTGGAGCCGTGCTCTGGTCGGATGGGAAGCTCGATGCCCCCATGCTTCCATTCACCCCACGCCTGATTGCATGCCCATATTGTCAGTCGTTGGTTTGGTTGTCCCAACTGCGCAAGCCGAATTGGAAGAAATTGCTGATGACCCACGGTATTTTTATGTGGGATGCCAAGCACTACGATGAACCAACCCTCGACCAATATGTGGCGTATCTGCATGCGCACACGCTCGATACGAACAAAGAACGCTACGTGCGGCAACAGATTTGGTGGTGCCATAATGATGCGCGTCGCCAGACCACGCATGGGATTCCATTGCGTGCCGATGAACAAGTAAATCTGACCCGACTGGCCGAATTGATCAATGAACGGATGACCGATCAGCGTCTGATGAAAGCGGAAGTGATGCGTCAACTCGCACGATTCGCAGAAGCCGAAGCCCTCCTCCAACGCATTCGCAATCAAGAGTATGCTGATGTGGTTGCACAATTGCGCGCATTGGTGCATGCCCAGAATGCTACGCTCGTACAGTTGCATTGACTGGTGTAGTCGCCGAGTGCAGCAGCGATGCATCCGTCCTACCATCATGGCGTCGCATATGGATGCGTGGTTGTATTCGCACCCTTTCCCCCACCACCCATAGACGAACGAGGCAAAAAACCGTATGATACGCATATACAGACGTCAATGAAAGTGTGAAGCGCGCAGGTGATGGGCAGACGCCAGCGGCGTATCGCCAATCCAAAGGAATATTCGTATGCGTCGTTTGTGGTGTGTTGCGCTCTTGTGCCTCGGTGCATTTTTTCCTATGCCAAGTATGGCCGCCCCCCAAGATGCCGATGTCATCGACGTGGTGGTGGTGATTGACAACTCGGGCTCCATGCATAGCAAGGTGGTCAACACCATGGTCGCTGCGGACGGCTTTGGGCGTGGCTCCGACCCGCATGGTCTGCGCTACGAGGCCACCAAAATGCTCGTTGACCTGCTCGATCCCGCCGACCGTATCGGCATCGTGCACTTTTCGGACAGCACGCACATCCTCGGCAGTGACCAGACGCTGGTGCGCATGGACGACACACAACGCACCGGCATGCGCACCGCCCTCGATGCGGTGAGTGTCAACTACGACACCACCCCGCGTGGCCCCAACAATCGCTATGGCGTCATCTCCGACCCGCACGTTCCCCCGGGGCAGACGGCCTATGTGGCTGCGTTGCAACGCGCGACTACCCTGTTGCAACAGAATAAATCGAGCAACCGCCAGGCACTGATTCTGCTTACCGATGGCGCCCCCACCGACATGGGGCAGACGCCGGATGCCATCAATGCCGCCATGCAACGCCAGCTCGACGCCGTGGGTGTACCGGTGTTTTTGTTGATGTTGAAAAATCCCAACGAAACGGCCAATGCCGATGTGGCGGCTGTCACGGCGGCTGCCACGGCGCGTAACCACAAGGTGATTGAAATCGCCAGCCCTGCCGATATCGCCCATGCCATGGCCAGCGTGCTGACCTACCTCAAGCCCAATCTTTACATTGACACGCTGACGGCGACACCGGGCACAGGGCGTGACCAGAGTGTGGTGACGGCCAGCCTGACGGCGGCACATCGCGTCAGCGCTGTGACCTTTGTCTTTGCGGCGGCGCCGATGCGTACGCCCCTGCAGGTGACCACCAGCGCAGCGCTACTCCAGCCAGGCAACACGACGCGTGTGCAGACCTTTCGTATGCGCCAAACCGACGATATTACGGGTGCATGGACGTTTCGTGCGAATGCGCCACCCACGACCATCACGGGCTTTGCCCTGATGCAGTCGCAGGTGCGCATGACGTTGCGCTACCCGGATGCCCGTGCGCATACCAGCCAGATTATGGCCTACCCGCGTGATGCGGCGCATGTGATCGGGGCGGTGGTGGATGGGGTCACGCCGGCAACACTTGCGCAGATGCGCCTCGAATCAATGACGCGCTGTGACACCGTAGTACCCGATACCGCGCCGACGCCCTACACGACCCGTACCACGGGGCTGAGTAGTGCGTCACAACCGCTAATCTGGGCACTTGCCCCAGCGTCGGCACAATCACTCTTTGTGAATGTGCGCTTCCAACCGAGCAACACGCTGGCCTTGCAGCGCTGCTACGCAATGCAGGCCACGGCCACGCCACTCACGCTGACGATGCGCCAACCAGTCAGCGAGCGCCCCGATGTGGTGGCTGGGACGTTGCCCGTGGAACTGGTGCTCCCCCCGGCTCGTGTGCTGCGCGATCCAGAAGCCACGCTCTTTGCCACACGCGGGAATACGCCACCCAGCCAAATCCCATTCACTGTCACAAATGATGTGGCGCGTGCGGCCCTCGCCATCCCGCAGGCGGGCAGCTATGCGCTGGATATGCTGGTGACGGGGCAGTATGACGGGCGCCCGCTGGCACTCTATGCCAGCCGCACGCTGACGCCGCAATTGGCCTGTGCCTTGCGGCGGGTCGGTCGTGATGATACCCGTGATTTGGGTGTGCTCACCCGTGATACGGCGCTCGATGTGTCGCTGACGTGTGCCACCGCCGGCGATGGCGATCCACAGCCACTCGATGCGCAAGCAGTAACGCTGGTTGATGCGCAAAACACGCCCGTGCCGGCCGCGCTCTTGGCCAAACTCATTGCGCTCGCCCCAGTGCAACAGCGCGACGGGCAGGTAACCTGGCCGCTGACGCTCAAAAACGTGGCGTTGCTTGCGGCGGGTACATACACATTGCGTGTGCCGGTGACCATCTACGGGCGTGTGGCCGAAGTGCAGTATACCTTTACGCGCCCGCAAGACATGCTGGCGCTGTCGTGGGGGCAGGGGCAGGCGGGGACCGGTGTGCTCGACATGGGCACGATGCAGGCCGACGCAAACACGCTCTACGCCTGTGTGACGGCGACAGCGACGGCGCTGGTCGCAGATGTGACACTGGCGCCACAAGGCCAAATCCAGGCACTGCGCACCGCCCACACGACGTTGGCACGTGATGCAGCGACGTTCACCATTGGCAGAAGTGCGGCTACCTGCCCCGCCGCCTATACGTTGACGCTGGTGGTGCCAGCGCCGTTGGATGCGGCCACGTACACGGCGGATGTGGTGCTGACAGCGAGTAATGATCAGGTACAGGTGACACCACAGCCGCTGACGGTACGCTTTACGACGGCGCCGTTGCGCGTGGCGCTCGATTTTGCGCACCCGGTGGCACAGACGCAACTGCCCACGTATCAGGTGACGCTCCCACGTACGGGCAATGTGTGGGATATGGTTGATGTGATGATCCCCTATACGGCGACAGTATCCGGGGCGCTAGAGATGCCCGTGCTCACCCGCCCCGGCTATGCGCTAACCACGGGGGTGGATGTCCGCGCCGATGTGGCCAGCTTTGTAGCGGTGAACCCGTACTGGGAGCGTGCGGCGCCGCAGCCGTATGCCGCCAACGTGTATACGGGGGCACTGGTACTCGCCGATGTGCCCAGCTATACGTGGCAGGGTGGGGCGTATGACGTAGAGGTGACCCTCGACGACGTGCGCATCTCCTCGGCCAAACGGGTGGCCTTCCGCGTGCAGACAGGCTCGTATCTGCAGTTGGTGCTGGCACTGACGGTAACGCTGACGGCCACGTTGGCGATTACACTGGGCGTCCGGCGCTTTCGCCGCCGTCCACCAGCGGCGGAGCCGCCACCGTATGTTCCGCCGCCGTGTTGATGTGACGAGGTGATATATGCAATACGTTCTACAATTTTTGCGCATCATGTGTCTATTGGGCTGCAGTGGATGTGTAATCGCATCGTTTGGTGTTGTGATTTTGCCTATTTTTCAACCGATGCAGCTCAGTCCTTTGTTGATATGGAGGAATTCAATTGAGCACAGTTTTCAGTTCTTTATACTTTGGGTAATCGGTATAGTGGGGTGCTGTTGGGGATATGCAATCACTGAGCGTTTACTTCATGATCAACAGAGATGGTATCAAATTGGAGTATCACTTGTGCTCCTCGTATTATTTGTGGGGTGGTATGTAGTGGCGACTGGGATAGCTATGTTCTTCTTAACAGCGGTAGAGCAAGAACCGTTAGTATTGAATATCTCGTTGTTGCTTGTGATTGTAAACACAGCGAGTTTTAATGCCATCTACTGGCAGTTTAATCATCTGTTGAATTTGTGGAAAGGGATTGCATACCGACTCAGTGGGAATCCTGTACCGGAACACTGTGTCGAACGTCCATTTGATGTATGGATGGGGCTGGCTATGTTTCTCTGTTCGTCGGGAATCCCACTGCTTATGATATGGGGTGTATCTCAGATGTATCTGACTACTGCGGTCGCTGATATGGTCTCTGTGCTGATTATCACGATAACAACCATCGTGGTAATGATTTTGTTAGGGTTGGTGCGTGGTCTCCAATCCATGTCTGCAATCATGTGGATGGGGATGCACAATCTGATTTTTGCCATCACATTATTGATGTTAGTGCCACAGTTGCCAAATATTAGTCAATGCGTTGCACAAAGCATGACACGACAGGATGATATATTTACGGTAACAGCTGCATGCGTTTCATTATCGCAGTTTTGGTTTGATAAATGGTTGACCACAATTTTTGCGTTTATTGCTATTTTTGGCGCTGCTTTGTTGGCATCGTACTCTGTAGATATTAAAAAATTGGGGTGGAAGAGTCATGAATTGCAATATCAGAACCTCGCATTTGTTTTTTCGCTGTCAGCGATTATTATCCTTGTTGAAAGTGTGATTTTGCTGGGCATCCCACTCATGAATGATATTTTGTCGGTGAAATCATTCTAGGGTGTCACGCATCCAGTATGCGTGTTCACAAAAAAATCTTGCCAGAGATGGAATTCTGTCATATTATACGTAATAGTGTAATAATATGATTTCGCATAATGCGTGTATACAGATTACACTCGCCCCCACTCAACCGTGACATGGACGAATTACAGCGGGTGCTCGCCGCACTCCGGAGCAAATAAGGAGCAGCCCATGGATCCACTGACGCTTATTGTCGGCATCACCCTCGGCGTGGTTATCGGCTTGTACCTGCCCAACTCACCACTCGCGCCGCGCCTCGGGCTAGGCACACAGGCGCGCACCGCCAAAGAAATCGCCAACGAAGTGTTGGTCGAAACCAGCGGGCAGACCCAAGGCATGCTCAACGACACGGTGCGCCAGATCAACGAGCAGGTACGCCAGTTACAAGACAAAGTGCAGAGCTTGGAGACGAGCAACGCGACCTCGATGGCCAGTTTGAGCGAAAATGTGCGCTCTGTGGCCGATATCGGGCGTGAGCTGAGTAGTAAAACGCACGGGCTTGAGACGGCGCTACGCAACAACAGTACGGCGGGGCGTTGGGGTGAAGTGCAGTTGCGGCGCTTGGTCGAGTTGAGTGGTATGACGCAGTATGTTGATTTTTATGAGCAGGTGACCAGCAACGGTCATCGCCCCGACATGGTGATCCGCTTCGCCAACAACAGCATGTTGCCGGTGGACTCCAAAGTGTCGCTCAACGCCTATTTGGATGGTGTGGCTGCTGGCGATGCAGAAACGCGCAAGGCCAAAGCCATGGAGCAATTTCGCGCGCTCAAAGCGCACGTGGATGAGCTGGTGACACGCAAATACCACGATGGTAGCGACAGTTTGCCCTTTACGGTGATGTTTGTGCAGGTCGAGGGCAGCCTCAGCTTTGCCGATGAAGCGCGTGGTGACAAAGAATCGGTGGTTGATTATGCGCTGTCGAAAAATATTATCATTGCCACACCAGGCACGCTGATGGCGCTGTTGCGTACGGCACAGTTTAGCTGGCGGCAACGCTCCGAGGTGGCCAACGCCTTGCAGCTCCTCGATGCCGTCAAAGAGCTGGGCAAGCGCATGGATAGCTTTATCGGGCATCTAGGCAAGCATGCCAAGGCCATCCACGATGTGCAAGAATCGTACGGCAAGCTGGTCAGCTCGTGGAACTCACGTGCCTTGCCGCAACTGACGCGCATCAACGAATTGCGTGCAGATACCATCGATACCGTGCCCGAGCTGACGCCGCCGAGTGTCGAGATCAGTGAGGTGCGGCGCTTGCAGGGGGATGGGGGGTAATCCCCCACCCCCCACATTGACACCCCACCCCTCCTCGGCGCATAATGGCCGTAGTCCACTCCGAGGAGCCCTGTATCATGACTCTCCTGCCCCCTGCCGCCTTCCCTGCACCGGGTACCTATGCCGTCGAGCAGCGTGTGGCGCTGATTGCCCCGGTTGATACCACCATCCACTACACCACTGATGGCACTACCCCCACCACTGCGAGCGCCGTGCTGGCCGCAGATGGTTTTATTTTGCTCGAGGCGGTCAACGACGGCGACCGCGGCCTGACCACTCCCACCACCATCCGCGCCATCACTGCCCGGGCCGGCCAGGTGAGCGCAGTGGCACAATTTGCCTATACCATCGTCCGCCGTGACCGCGATAGCTATATGGTGTACGAGCTGATGCCGGGGTTTTTCGTAATCCGCGACTATGACAACGTCAACATGTACTTTATCCGCGGCAGCACACGTAGCCTGCTCGTCGATGCCGGCATGGGCAACGGCAACTTGCGGGCGGTGATCGAGCCGCTACGCGGCGATGTACCCATGGACGTCTTTCTCACACACGGGCATGGCGATCATGTCACCGCCCTGGGGCAATTCGAAGATACCTATGACGTCTATATGAGCCACATCGACCTGCCCATGGTGCAGGCCGCCAAAGCGCGTGGCCTCAACGCCGACCTCAGTGCGATCATTGATGTGCATGAGGGGATGATCTTTGATCTGGGCACCTACCGCTTTAGTGTTTATGCCTTGCCCGGTCATTCGGCGGGGAGCATGATGCTTTTTGACGAAGCCAAAGGCCTGCTCATCGCTGGTGACGCCGTGGGTAGCAACAAAGCGGGCACTGCCGACGCCTTGTGGATGCAGATGCCCAGCATGGCGCCCATTGACACGTATCTGTCGGCACTACAGGTATTCCGTGCCAAAGTCGCCGGGCGCATCACGCTCATTTACGGCGGCCACAACGATTGGCCACTAATCGGTGAGACCTACCTCGACAATCTGCAGGCTGCCGCGCAACGCCTCGTTGATGACGGTCCCGACACGCTCGTACCATCGCTCCGCCCTGCAGGTGTGTGGATGGCAGTGCAGGGTGACCGTATCAGCAATCCCAACTGGGCTTCGATTAATGTGCGCAAAGAAACCTGCCTGAGCCAGCCCTACACCGAGATAGCCAATCTGAGCAACATTTTGGTGCAGGGGGGCGTGCTTAGTCCAGCGTTTGTTCCAACAACCACACAGTACACGTTACATGGTGCGCCTCGGCAAGTGGTGACGATTACACCCATCCCTACATCCACACGCATTGCGCGCTTGACTATCAATGGTCAGCCTGCACAACCGGGCGTGGCGTGGGCAGTGGGATCTACGACTCAGATCGAGATATGTGTCACTGCACCAGATGGTCTCCATGTGCGACAGTATGTGGTGCGATGCACGCCATTGCATACCACCACCGATAGCTAACGTGCGCAGTTGCCTTTGGCCTTGTATTGCGTAGAAAACTGTACCGCTCCACCAATTCATACCCCAACGATGTAGGGAATTGCATCGTTGGGGTCATTTGTGTTGCTGTGTTGTATACGACGAATCATGCACCGAGCGAGACGCAGCATATGCATCTCCCATCTCCACCAAATATCCTGCCTATCCTGCACATCTATGTTAATTCACAACCACTCGCTGCAGTCAGCCCATCCCCCCACCCCAATATATATCCTGCCTATCCTGCACATCTATGTTGACTCACAACCACTCGCCACAATTAGCCCATCCCTATGCCCCACTATATATCCTGCCTATCCTGCGCATCTATGTTAATTCACAACCACTCGCCACAATTAGCCCATCCCTATGCCCCACTATATATCCTGCCTATCCTGCGCATCTATGTTGACTCACGACCACTCACTGCAGTCAGCCCATCCCCTCACCCCACTATATATCCTGCCTATCCTGCACATCTATGTTAATTCACAACCACGCACTGCAGTCAGCCCATCCCTATGCCCCACTATATATCCTGCCTATCCTGCACATCTATGTTGACTCACAACCACGCGCCACAATCAGCCCATCCCTATGCCCCACTATATATCCTGCCTATCCTGCACATCTATGTTAATTCACAACCACTCGCTGCAGTCAGCCCATCCCTATGCCCCACTATATATCCTGCCTATCCTGCACATCTATGTTGACTCACAACCACTCGCTGCAGTCAGCCCATCCCCCCACCCCACTATATATCCTGCCTATCCTGCACATCTATGTTAATTCACAACCACTCGCCACAATTAGCCCATCCCCCCACCCCACTATATATCCTGCCTATCCTGCATATCTATGTTAATTCATCTCCCATCCATCTATGTTCACTCATCTCCCATCCATCGATGTTAGCGGCGATACAACTCCCCAATCATGTCATCGAACGAATCTTGGAATGGCCAGATAACCATCCCTGATGTGCCCATGTCACGTAGCACATCACGGGCTACCGCCAGGTCGCGCGCCAGTTCGGCGGCGTTGCGGGTGCCATCCGCAGGATCGGTGGGGAATCCCAGTTCGGTGACAACAATCGGCTTGCCCAAGCCCAAATCATGGAGCTCTTGGATGGAGCGACGCAGGTCGTGGGGGAAGCCTCGGCCGTAGTACCAGTGCAATTTGTAGCGCCCGCTGTCATACGGCGAATCATCGTAGTAGTGGAAGGTGTAAAAGTCCACCATGTCGGCGATGCGCAGCGGTGCCTCGCGCGGTTCGGCATGACTTTTGGCAAAGGCCATCCCGATGGTGCGCAGATGGGTTGGATCGAGCTGTTTGATGTCTTGGGCAACGGTTGACAAAAAGTAGAGGCGCTCTTGGGCCAGCGGGTAACACCCCGCATAGTCGGCATTGTCCCAGTCCCAGCAGCGCAAATCAATGGGGCTGCCGATGTCGGGCTCGTTGAAAATATCCCACGCCAATATGCCCGGATGTCCCGCAAAATAGCGCACCAGTGGGCGGGCATGCACGTCGAGCGCCGTTGCGTAGTGTGGTGACGCAAAGTTGGTCTGCGGATATTTGGCGTAGAGTACGGGCATCACATAAATGCCACGGGCATTGGCCGCGTTGAGCAATGTTTCGAAATGCTGGAGTGCGATACCTTTTTGTGTACCATTAAAAATCGGAATGGCGCCACCAAAGACGTAGTAATTGAGAAAGACGCGAATCGTGTTGATGCCACGGGCATGTAGCCGGTCAAAATCGGCTTCGATGGGGGCCATGTCCCATGGACAGCGCCCGTCGGCGCCAAATTGAATGGTATGGCAGGCATCGGGATCGGTGCCGGTGGCGCGAATGTAGTTGACACCACGCACTTCAAAGGGAGCGCCACTGGCGTAGAGTTTGCCGTTGACCGATGACACCAGATTGGCCGGATTACTGGCAGGCATACTGGCGTACGGGTTGCTGGCAGGTTGTTGCAGGGTGGTGACTTCGTTGCCGAGCAGCCCGAGCATGACCACGTTGTTGGGATGCAGTTCAAACCTGCGCCGTTCGAAATACTGGACGAGGAGCGTTTTGCCGTCAATGGTGGTGGGATAGGCGCCAGTGAGCGGGTAGCCAAAGCGGGTGAGGCCGCCGTTGCGTTGCCAGTATTGCGCAAAAAGACCACACATCTGGTGCCCGGTTTCGCCAAAGGTCATGCATCCTGCACTGTTCGGCGTATTTGCACCATATTGCCAGGGGGCTGCCATCAACTCAAGCATGCGTGCGCCGAGGCGTCCTGCGCTGACACTGCCGTTGGATTGGATCTCGAGGCGGTCACGTTCAAACCACTGCACCGTCAAAAAGCGCCCTTCGACCATTTCCCCACGAGGAGCGCTGGTGGGGAACCCAAAGACGGCCAAGCCCCCGTTGCGCTCCCAATAGGTGCGAATGGCTCCAGAAATACAGTGGCCTGTTTCGCTGAAACAACGCTCATTACTTTGTGCTGCAACAGGTACACCTAGTACCAACACTGCACCGAATACCGCGATAATCCCAATATGGCGCAACCAACCCATGAGCATATCCTCGTTTAGGCAGATATGATGTCTGCGTACTATGCACTATCGTAGGGTATTATAGCATTTTGTGTACTTTGAAGTGCATTCCCTGTATGTGGTAATTCACATTTCAGAACATAGATGGGTAAGATACAGAATTTAGAACATAGATGGGCAGGATAGAAAGGATAGTGTGGTGGTGTATGTCAAGGTGAAGTGTAGGGCAGGACAGAATTCATAATTTAGAACATAGATGGGCAGGATAGAAAGGATAGTGAGTGGTGTGGTGGTGTATGTCAAGGTGAAGTGGAGGGCAGGACAGAATTCATAATTCAGAACATAGATAG
>JBEANH010000081.1:0-11358 GCA_041165505.1 Chloroflexota bacterium
GGACCCACCCCGTCCCATCCCGAACCGGGTCGTGAAACATTCCAGCGCTGAAGGTACTGCACGGTTGCCGTGTGGGAGACTAGGTCTGTGCGCCATCCACATCGCGGCGTGGAGCAGTGGTAGCTCGTCGGGCTCATAACCCGAAGGTCAGTGGTTCGAATCCGCTCGCCGCTACCAATCACAACACCCCCATCGAAGTTAAACTCGATGGGGGTGTTGTATTATGTATGTCAGTTGTGTGGGCATGAACTGCTCATGTGACTCTCATGGTACAACCGGCTAAATGCACGTATACTACAGGAGTGACGCGGCGTGGAGCAGTGGCAGCTCGTCGGGCTCATAACCCGAAGGTCAGTGGTTCGAATCCGCTCGCCGCTACCAATCACCGAGCCCCCAAGAAGATTGCTTCTTGGGGGCTTGTACATGCAGAAATGCACGCAGAGCATCATTTCATAGCGCCCCGATGGTCATTCCATGGCACCGCAAATCAAACATGTCGCACGCAAAAGGCGCAGAGACGAGTGGTGGTTGTGGGTACGCATGTCGGGGCGTCATTGTATGGCGCGCATTGTCGGTATGGACACCAGGTCGCTCGTAGGAGCGAATACCATTCGCCCGGAAATTTTGCAAAAGTCATTGTTATGCTCCGTGATTTTGGCGTAGGTATTGTAGGTATTGAGATTAGTCTTCTGCAAATAACTGTCTGAAGTAGCGCTGTGGCTGTGCCAAAAAATCACTGGTAAGCCGATAGTGATCACTATCACGGTAGTGTATGTGCTGTAAGCCGTCAGTATCTACATGAACTACATCTGCGTCTGGATAACAAAGAAGCATCGGTGAGTGCGTGGCAATAATGAATTGTGCATTGCCCGATTTGGTGAGCTCGTGAATGATCCGCATAAACGCCAACTGACGCTGTGGCGAGAGGGCCGCTTCTGGTTCGTCTAGAATGAACAGCCCACGCGTAAAGCGATGTGTGAACAAACTCAAAAATGATTCGCCGTGTGATTGATGATGCAGCGATGTACCGCCATACGCATCCAACATACGTCCGTCTTCACGGGCGACTTCATCAACATATGTGGCAAAGTTGTAAAAACTCTCGGCACGCATAAAAAATCCTTCTGTGACCTTGGGGAACCAGGCCAAGCGGAGTGCGGCTGCAAGTGGTGATTCGCGTTCATGATGGTGATAACGCTGATTTCGCCCGCCTCCAGCCAGATGAAAATCGCACTTGGCAGCAATGGCCTCGAGAATGGTAGACTTGCCCGAGCCATTTTCTCCTACAAAAATAGTCACATTACTGCGAAACTCGAGATCAATGCCCTGGGCAAACAGCGGCAACGTGAACGGAAAGCGCTGTGGCAGGATGAGTTCTGGTACCGTGTATATTCGTTTCAGAAATGGCATAGGATACCCTCGTGTACGCAAAACCGATATTTTCTAATCAAGTATCTCCATATAATTCTATTGTAGCTCATTGATCATGCGAGGTCGTACATGGATGATTTCTGCAGCATTGTATTGGTATTGCACATCACCGCCGGCTCACTCGCATTCCTGTGTGGCATGCTCCCCTGTATTGACAACTATATCAATGAATGATATATTTTGTAGTATGACTATATCATTTATTGATATAAAAATAAACGAGGTAGTCCACAGCAGTGAAACGGATGCAGTCATGCCACGCAAAGATGCTCTGACCAATGGTGAGTTGAACGACTCACAGTTTTACATTTTGGCGGCGCTCATCGAGCCGCGCCACGGCTATGCAGTGATGCAGATGCTGATGCAGGTTGATTCGCAGCATGTGCACATTGGGCCTGCCACGCTCTATACGACGCTCAAGCAACTGGTAGAAGCCGGGTTGTTGGCGCGTTGTGAATCCGATGGAGTCAGCAAAATATACGTCATCACTGACGAGGGGCGCACGCGCCTGCACAACGAAATCGAGCGCAAGCGAGCCATGGTGGAATTTGCCCAACACGCATTACAGCGTGAGTTATAGGATAAACAGGGTGGATCGGTGAAAGGAAAAGCAGTGCAACATTCGACTCCTCAAAAGATAATCCCTGTCACCCGTCGCGAAATCGGCGCTGGGTTGGCCTTTGCCGAAGAATATGATTTGCAGCGGTTATCGCAGTGGGCCGCCGAAGGCTGGCGCTTGGCAAAGATTGAACACCTGTGGATGGTACTCGAACAGGCACCACCCGAGCAGGTCATATTCGCCATTGATTATCAGGATGCGCCCGATTCCGACTACTTCGAGATGTGTAGGGTGGCGGGATGGCAGCATGTAACGTCTGTAGAGCAGCAAATTCACCTCTTCAAGGCGGCACCTGGCACAGCCGCAATTTTTAGCCCTGCCGATGCAACGACCAAATATCAACGGGCAGCGCGCATGTTTGCCAAACCAGCGTTGTGGAGTAGCATCGGTGTGGCCGTAAGTCTCGCATTGCTCTTTGGTGTGGTTGTGCCATGGGTGGAAATGCAGGAATCAATCCTCGTGCGAGCGGTTGAAATCGTGGCACTCATCATCGTGTGTGTGCTAGCCACAATTAGTATTTTCACTGTTCTGCCCTGGCTATCGTATCGCCTGCGTCTGACTGGGATTCAGGTGCGCATGAGTCGCCTCATGTTTGGACTGATTTTCGGACTATGTGGGGCGGTGCTCGGATATTTCATTGGGTCAATGATTCCATAAAAAAGGAGGAGTCGCATGGAGTGGTTACAGAATACCCAGACGGGGAATAGTAAATGGTGGAGTTGGTGGGTTGGAGTCGTTGTGATTGTAATCTGCTATGTCATCATCGGCTCGATACCGATGGTCATCGCAACGATGATGGGGCTGATTACCCTCGATGGAAGTGGCAGTATGCTGGCTGGAAACGCCGATCCGCTGCAATTCGCCATTGTCATGATTTCTCCCATCATGCTCTTTGTCGGGACATGGTTGGCACAACGCCTCATTCATCGCCGCAGCATGACTCAACTCACCAGTACGAGTCGCTTTCGTTGGCCGTTGGTGTGGCAAGGCATGGCGATTTGGCTGGGGATGGGTATCATCTTTACCGTAGCGGAATCGCTCATCTATCCGGGACGATACGAATGGACGTTTGATGTCAATCAGTGGATTCTGATTGCACCGCTGGTATTGTTGTTGATTCCGATTCAAGCAGCCGGTGAAGAACTCTTTTTCCGGGGCTATCTGATGCAGGCCGTAGCACGATTGTGGGCTCAACCCGTTTTTCTGGTGCTGTTGTCGGGTGTGGCATTCATGGCGCCACATCTTGCCAACCCAGAAATGGGCAAGGCGCTGGGTGGCGAAATCCCCATGGCACTCAACTACTTTTTGGTGGGTGTGGGTACGGCGTGGCTGAGTGTGCGCGACAACGGCATCGAGCGCGCCATCGGCATGCATGTGATCAACAACGTGTATGCCGGTGTGGCAGTTGGCTATGCAGGGTCTGTACTGGGGACACCCACATTTGTACAAGCCAACGTCATTGATGCCTGGTATGGCGTGATTACGATTATTGTCGGATTTGCAGTGCTCATCCTCTGGCCACTGCCAACGAAAGCACAGGAGGTGTGATGGATATCTCGGGATGGATTGCGATTATAGCGGGACTGGCAACAGTAGTGTTGTTGCTGATAAATCCGATTAAGCCAAAGTAAGTATTGCCCCCGATGTACACGACGTCGGGGGCAAATTGTGGATAACTTGTGGAAATGTGGGATAACGTGTGCGATATCCCGTGGAATGTGTGTGCAGTGTCTGTGGAAAAGAGGTGTATAACACAATTGTTGCTCTAGACTGTGAAACATCCTACAATGGAGAAAGAAAGCCACAGCACCATAGAGAGCAAAGGTGGGAGTACATGGGGAGTCGTTATAGTGAACTGCGCATTTTCAGCGGTAGTGGTAATCCGGCGCTTGCAAATGCTATTGCAGATCGGCTTGGTGTAACACTCGGCGATATCACCCTCACCAAATTTCCCAACGACAATATTTTTGCTCGTCTCAATGAAAGTGTACGTGACAAAGATGTCTTCGTGGTGCAGTCACTCTCTACGCCACTAAGTGACCGCATCATGGAGTTGATGATTATGCTTGATGCCTGTAGACGTGCGTCTGCAGGGCGTATCACCGCCGTATTGCCGTTCTATGCCTATGGGCGTACCGACAAGCGCGATCAGCCACGCGTGCCAATTACGGCACGCTTACTCGCAGACATGATACAGGTGGCTGGTGCGCAACAGGTGATTACCATGGATCTGCACGCTGGCCAAATCCAAGGATTTTTCTCGATTCCCGTAGACGAATTGAGTGCCATGTCGCTGATGGTGCGCCATTTTACCGAACGCCGCATTGATAATTTGACGGTGGTTGCCCCCGATATGGGCTTTGCCAAACGGGCACGCAATTTCGCTGAGCAGCTCAATGTGCCGTTGGCCATCGTCGAAAAACGCCATCTACACGATATCCAGCCCACGGATGACACGCAGCGCCATGTAGAAGCGTTGAATGTGATTGGTGATGTGAGCGGTCGTCACTGCGTACTAGTGGACGATGAAGTTGCCACCGGTGCGTCGTTGATTGCTGCAGCCGAGTTGCTGATTGCCCGTGGGGCTGCAGCAGTGTCTGCGGCTGTAGTGCATCCTATTCTGGCGGGGAAAGCACTTGCACGACTCAAGGCAAGCCCGATTGATGAGCTCGTGACCACGGACTCGTTGCCGATTACGGATGTCCACAAATATCCCAACGTGCGCGTACTTTCCATTGCCACACAACTTGCTGAGGTAATGCAACGCATTCATAGCGGGATTTCTGTGGATTCCATGAGCCTCTTTCATCGGGCAAGTCGCCGTTCGTAAACACATCAGCGGTAGGTGCGGGTACCACCGCACCTACCGCTGTATTTCTACGCATGCTCGCTATGCTTAGGAGCAGTGCGGTGGTGCCGATACAATTGCTAATTGCTGCAACAACACCGTGTCGTCGGTATAACCCATATTGACCTTGACCACCTTGCCTTGTGCGTCATGCACCAGCGTGCTTGGTACGGTCATGATGCCCAGCGCTTTCACAAGCTCTGGCTCTTGATCAACAGTGCGCCAGGTAATGCTCACATCGTCACGTTTGTTCTGCAGACGTTGGAGGGCGGGTTTTTGCAGACGCTCACACTGCATGCAGTGATCGGTTGTGAGTGCCACAATGCCCGCTTTGCCTGCGACAACGGCCTGTACCACTGCCCCGTGTTGCCCTGCCTGCTGGCTCCGCCAGCGTACGTACCATGCAAAGAATGCACAAGCCCCGATGATGAACAACAACACCAAAAGTCGTGTTTCCATGTGCGTTAGCTCCGTACTCGGCCTAGCTGTGCGTAAATAAAGCATCCCGCACAAAACCCCGTTGTTACATTCACCAGCGCAAGCACCAACACCACGAGTGCAGCAATCCATGCTACTGTACTCAATCCAAGCAGTGCGGCAAGTACTGCACCACTCAGCATGCCCAAGCCCATCTGCTGCGCAAAACGATGGGGCGTGGCATCTTCATCGTGAATATCTGTCTGGATGAGGCGCTGGCTTACAAGGAATTTGTAGAGCTGCAACTGTGGTGCGAGTGTGGGTGCAAATACGGCTGTACCCAGCATAAGTGCGGCAAACACGATGAATGCACTACTCCCGAGTATGTACCCGATGCCGATGACAACAATTAAACTTATTTGGCCGAACCGTAAGGCCCCACGATCAAAGTGATATGCCATTGTGTCTGCTCCCGCTGTGAAATAATAATACATAAGTAATATTATCAACTTACTGTACTGAAAAAAGTATAGCGCACAAGTGGTGCAGATGTCAACTCATACGATGAAAAAAAGATGAGAGTGGGCGTGTCTTGTTATTTGAGGGGGTAAATGGCATTCACTACTGCTTCGAGGTGTGCGCCAGTCGCACGATAAAACTCGACTGCGGGGTGATCGTCGGCGTGTGCGAGTACAAAAAAGAGGGGGATGTGTTGTTGTGTACAAAAGGTGCGCACGGCGTGAATGAGGCGCGAGCCGAGGCCTTGGCGTTGAAAATCGGGGTGAATGGCCAGGTCGTAGAGAAGCAGTTCGGCCTGTGTAGAGGTGTAACTTGGCAGGATGTAGGTAGTGCATCCACCGACGAGGTGTTCGTCTGCGAAGACTGCAAAGACCGCAAAATGCGGAGATTGGAGCAGTTGGTGTAAGTGAGTGGCTGGTGCTACCGTGGCAGCATCATTTTCGAAGACCAGATGAAACAGGTGCACGAGCTGGGCAAACAGCGGAGCGTCAGAGGGTGTAAGTTGGCGGATGTGAATATGTGGGGGCATCGGGACCTCGTAGGGTGTGCACCAGATGGGGTCACCACCTGGTGCACTGGTCAGGGTGCCTAACTACGCATTTTGGCGCCGGTGTCGTGTTCTACACCGCGAAGGATTTTGGCGCGAAGTTTGGTGATTTCATCGTCGGCTAGCGTGCGTTCGGTGCTACGGAAAGTCAGGCGGTAGGCCAAACTCCGCATCCCGTCGCCGAGCTGTGCCCCGCTGTAGACATCGAAGAGTTCGAGTTGCGACAGCGTGTTCCCGGCATATTTACGAATCGCGTTGGCGATTGTTTCAGCGCTGACGCTGGTCGGTGCTACTAATGCCAAGTCTTGTGAGCTGGCCGGGTAGCGTGAAATGCTGGTATAGCGTGGCACGTTGGCGTGAGCAATGAGTGCGTCGAGGTCGAATTCGGCCACACAGATACGCATGCCGGGGAGATCGAAGCGGGTGCGCGCATCGGGGTGGAGTTCGCCAAAGTGTCCTACGATGGTTTCGTTGGCACCACTGCCGATGATTAGCTGTGCAGCGCGCCCTGGTTGGAGATAGTTGGCCGGACTCGTGGTAACGCGTACTTCGGCGATGTGTAATCGTTCACACAGCACTTCCACGATTCCCTTGATGTCGAAGAAATCGGCGGATGCTGGCGCCGTATCGCGCCACGAGGGGTCTTGATGTGGGCCGGCCAACACCATGGCTACACGCAACGGTTCGGCGGGGAGGAGCTGGTCAGTACGGCGCACGTAGACGCGCCCTACTTCGAAGAGTCGGGTTGTACCTCGTTCACGCAGATTGGCGTTGGCAGCCTCGAGCAATGTGGGCAGAATGTCGCGTCGCATGTATTCGCGCTCGGCTGAGAGTGGATTCGCCAAGCGGAGATAGGCATCCGATTCAAGCTCGGTCGGTTCGAGTTTGGCTGCTGATTCACGGCTGGTCAGTGAATAGGTGATGGCTTCGTTGAGCCCAGTGCCAGTGAGCACATCGCGCACGAAGTGTTCGCGTTCGAGGGTCAGATTGGTGCGTTGTACAGGAAGTTCATCAGCCATAATCGTGGTCGGCACATTGTCGTACCCAAACATGCGTGCCACTTCTTCGCACAAATCGGCCGTATGACTGACATCACGGCGGTAGCTCGGGACATCCACGTGGAGTGTATCGGGGGCTGTCGTCGTACAGCCGAATCCGAGTGGTGCCAGGAGTGTGGCAATCTGTTCCGTGGTGAACACCAAGCCCAGGATACGTTTGACTTCGTGGGTGGTCAGTGTGATTGTGAGTTGGCGGGGTGGCGTGCTACGCACATCAATCATGCCCGCATGCACGGTTCCGTCGGCGTAGTCGTGCAACAGTTGGCAGAGCCGGCGTTGTGCCAGGTCAAGCATTTCGGGATCCACGCCACGTTCGAAGCGTTTCGATGCTTCGGAGCGCAGTTTGAACGCCGTTGACATCTGACGGATAATGGTCGGTTCCCAGACTGCGGCTTCGACCATCACATTCCGTGTCTGGTCGCTGACTTCACTGCTTTGGCCACCCATGACACCGGCCACACTCAAGGCTTGCGTGGTATCGCAGACGAGTAGGTGTGATGGCATGAGTTGATGCGTACGCCCATCGAGGGTGGTGAGCTGTTCATCGCTATGCGCAGTGCGCACCACGATGTGGTGTTGGGCCACCTGGTCGGCATCAAACGTGTGATTAGGAGTACCGAGCTCCAGCATCACATAGTTGCTGATGTCCACAATGTTGTTGATGGGGCGCATGCCGGCCATCGTCAGGCGGCGTTGCATCCAAAACGGCGACGGTTTGATGGTCACGTTGGCGACCATGGTAGCGGTAAAGCGTGGACAGAGTGTGGGTGCCTCGATGGTTACCTTGGCACGCTGGTTGACATCTGGAGCAGGAGCGGTGACCTGTGGCTCTGGTAGCCGTACCTGTTGCCCCGTCAGCGCTGCGATTTCACGCGCCATGCCGACGAGCGACAATGTGCGCGCCATGTTGGGGAGCACGTCAATGTCAATGATGCTATCGCCGAGATAGTCGACGAGTGGTATCCCCACTGGTGCATCGTCGGGTAAAATCAGGATACCTTCGTGCTCTTCGGACAATCCCAGCTCTTTTTCGGAGCAGAGCATGGCATCAGACATCACGCCACGCACCGGTTTCCCTTTGAGCTTGACTTTGACTTTCCCTTCGACGTGCCCGTCATAGAGTACCGCTCCCTCACGGGCAAAGACCGATTTGAGCGGGTGATTCAAGACACCGAGACCCTTGTACTGATAGAGATTGGGCGCACCCGTGACCACCGTGTGCACGTTGTCACCGCCGTAGTTGACTGTGGCGAGCACGAGGCGATCCGCATTGGGATGTTGCATGACCTCAAGTATGTTACAGGTCACAATCAGGTCACGATCCCACGGGAGTTCGGATTCGGGGACACCGACGTGTTCGACTGCGTCTACTTCAAGCCCGGAACGGGTCAACCGTTCTGCGAGTTCGGCGACGGGGATAGTGACATCCACGTATTCGCGTAACCAAGAGAGAGGAATTCGCATGGAATAGACTCCTTTAACGCACAACAGTAATCGGGATACGCACACTGTCACCAACGAGTTTTTCGGCAGAGTTGCGCCGATGGGCACGGGTATCGGTGAGCGGATCAATCAAGCCAATCTGGATGATGTAGTCACCTGCTGGTAAATCAGCAGGAATGCTGAGCTGATGGGTGCTATAGACGCGGTCGCCAGGGCTCCAAGCCGCGGTGCCAATCATCGGGAAGAGGGGTTGTGTGCTCTGCACAAATGCCTGTTTTTGTGCATCAATCAGCCAGATAAATACTGACCAATCGACAGGGGGACGACTACCTGCCTGCCAGCGCAACGTGAGCGCAATGGTCCGCCCAGGCATGTATTCTCCGGTGAGCGTGTAATCGAGCAGTGCAATACCACCATCCGCAGTGGGTGCTGCAAAAACAGCATCGGTGGGTGTTGCCAGTGCCTGCGCCGTGGTTGCGGGTGCTGGCATCTGTAAGGGGAAACGAGGCAGTACATTGTGCCACCAGATCCACTGTTGTGCTCCTGCCATGAGGATTGCTACGACGAGCACGAAGCGTGGTTGAAGTGCACGCTGGAAACCGGTATGCAGACCAGTCGCCACGATGATCGCCAGCGCGGGAAGCGCTGGGATGGCGAGGCGAGACTGCCATGCAACTGCCCCGACGGTCATGGCAAACATGACTAGCCAAGCCACCGTGATGGTGACGAGTAGTGCGAGACCCCACCAGATAAAGGTGATTTGCCGCAGACGGGTGGCCAGTGTAATCAACACCCCACAGATGCCGATGATACTGATGGTGGTGGTGATGAGATACCACCACGCTGGGGCCGGAATGCTCATCCAGCCGTAGACCCCCCACGCCGACCGCATCAGTTGTTGCCATGCTGCTTGCCATGTGGCCAGTGCCGTGAAATCGAGTGTCATGGTCTGATAGGTTTGGCGAAAAAGGGTCAGCCCAAACAAATCGCCGTACCACAGCAGATTGCGCACATACCACCAGCCGGCAATTGCGCCGAGCAAGGTACCGGCAACCACGACGCCGAGTGCACGTTGCGTGGGTGATGGTAGGCGCCACAGTGGCCAGATGAGCGCAGGTATGAGCACGATGGCACTCTGTTTGGTAATGAGTGCCAAGGCAATCACCACACTCAACCAGCCGATGCCACGCAGGGTGTGCGCAGTAATCATCAGGAAGATGGTGGCAGCCGCCAAGGCAAACAGGAGCCCATCGTTGCTGACACTGCCACCAATCACGGTGAGTTGTGGTGATGCGGCCACCACGGCCACTGCAGTCAACGCAACGGTGGGCGTACGGAGGACGAGTGCACTCCGCCAAATCAACCACAGCCCGAGTGCTACCCACAGCAATGAGATGAGTCGCACCATGCGCCATGCCAGAAACGTCCCCTGCCATGGCCACTGTTCGCGGGTGCCGTGGATGAGCGCCTGTGCATCCGTACCGCCTTGCCAAATGAAGTGTGGGTTGAGTGCTTGGGGGACCCACGTACCGCCATCAAAGAGTGGCCAGGTTACAACCGCCGCAAGGACGTATGCGAGTGGTGGTTGGTGTCCTTCACCGGGCACATCACTGACACACGGTTTAGCGCATTGCACGGGCAGACGGTGGGTCTGTACCAAAAAGCGCACATAGTCGAAGTGTGCGGTCTCGTCGGGGGCCTCGCCCAAGGGATTGGTCAACGCCACGCACACGGCTGCCGCGCACCAGAGTGCGAGTAATATGCGCATGATGGATTGTGGTGTTGACAACATGTTCATCGGTTAGACAAATTGCTGCAAGAAACGTTCATCGCCACTGAAGAACCAGCGGATATCGTCAATGCCGTGGCGCAACATGGTGATGCGCTCGGGACCCATGCCAAAGGCGAAGCCGCTGTAGATGGCAGGGTCATAGCCGCCGTTGCGTAGCACATCGGGGTGCACCATGCCTGCACCAGAGACTTCCAGCCAGCCGCTGTGCTTGCAGACGCGGCAGCCGCTCCCTTTACACAGAAAACACTCAACGTCGAGCTCTACGCTTGGCTCGGTAAATGGGAAGTAGCTCGGGCGGAAGCGTGTTTTGGTGCCAGCACCATACAAGCGCTCGGCAAAGCCGACGAGTGTTCCCTTGAGATCCGAGAAGGTGATGTTTTTGCCCACGGCGATGCCTTCGACCTGGTGGAACATCATCTCGTGACGCGTAGTGACCTGCTCATAGCGGTAGCACTTACCGGGCAAAATCACACGTACTGGATGGGGGGCATGTGCCCGCATGGCGTGGATTTGACCTGGTGATGTGTGCGTACGCAGAAGCACTTTTTCGGCACCGGGTGGTGTTTCAATGTAAAAAGTATCCCACATGTCACGTGCCGGGTGGTCTGCGGGGATGTTCAGCAAACCAAAGTTGAGTGTATCAGTTTCGACCTCGGGGCTTTCCCACACCTGGAAGCCCATTTC